>JAKSHZ010000099.1 GCA_024399115.1 Bacilli bacterium | reverse complement strand
TTTCCTACAACATTCCGAAAATGATACTACAAAGTCCAAAATTGATATACCTGAAATGTCATAATAAAAACAAAATATAAAAAGGATATTACACTCCAAATATAACAATGCACCTGAGAACGAACCTTCATATCGACACGTTCTTTTACTGTTCTAAACACTAAAGCGAATCCATTTATAAGTGATGTCAATCCCAAAAGAAGTGCTAAAATTGCAGAAATGGCTGCAAACCAAGGAATGCATGTCATGTTGCAATTCAGATACGTAAGCATAACAACCAAACTCGCTGCATAGATTACCTGGATAGTCAGTATATTTATATTTATTTTTGCATTCTTCTTTCTGATTTTTCTAATGACAAAAACTAGCAATTTAATAACTAATGCTACAATACTAATAATTCCAAGAATAATTATTGAAAATAAGAATATCATTTTTGCAGTATCCGTCTTACTAGTAATAATATCCATGGACATCATCTCCAGTCTGGTTCTTCCGTAATCATCCTCACTTAAATACATAAAGGACTTCATGCCATTTCGATCTAGTAAATACTGATTATTCGCAAGCTTATAAAGCTTGGCATCTGGATCAATGTTGAAACTACCAAATGCAAGATTGTAGTTTCCATCCTCGTTTTTATTAAGTGGAAAAATCTGTCCGAAATATTTAAAGAAGCTAACAGATCCCTGATCAATGTTTCTCTGTGAGAAATAAATTCCACTCACATCTTTATCATCACTGATATAGCCATCCTTATATTCCTCGCGATCAGTTATTTCTCCAAATAATAAGCTCGGAATCTCAAAATTAAACAAGGTCTCTCCTGGTTCATTTGTCATAACAACAATACCAAGTCCACTGACAGGATCAAACATCAAATTAGATGTACAGCCCCCTGTATTTCCAGAATGCCCTACAACCTGCACCTTGTACTCTGTAGTCCATAAACCATGACAATTTTTTGCGATATCCGTGTTTCCATAAAAAGAGGTTGGAGATAACATTTCCTCCCAAGTACTTTTCTGTTCAAATAAAACACTGTCCTTTGAAGCAAGTGCCTGACCAAATACTGCAAAATCCTCTAAGGTTCCAATGACAGAACCTGCAGGATATAATTGCACCCATGAATGACAAATGCCATAGTCCTCATCATATTTCGAATTCGCTCCACGATAATAACATTTTAATTCTTCTCTTTTTTCTTTTACATAACTATTATCTGTTATAAGAGGATCAATAGAAGTATGTTCCATGTTAAGAGGCTTAAAAATATTATCTCTTACATAATCTCTATAATCTTGCCCACTCACACGCTCTACTATAAATGCTGCCAGTGCTGCTCCGTAATTAGAGTACGCTGTATACTCTCCCACATGATATGCCTGATAGCATTCACAAGCTCTAAGTGCCTCCTCTAGGTTGTTGTATATCTCCTCCTTATCGCATGATTGATTCTCATAAAAACTTTCCTGAAAGCCTGCATTATGATTCATAAGATTCATCATGGTAATTTTCTCATCCTCATATTGGAGCTTGGTCAAGAATCCTTCAGGCAAATACTCACGAATATCCGTATCTAAATCAATATTTCCTCGCTCCACCTGCTGCATTACAGAAACCCAAATCAAAATCTTACTACAGCTCCCCCAATCATATACGGTAGTTGCATCCGCATATACATTATTTTCTATATCTGAAAATCCATAGTATTTACTTGTAATAATTCCATTTTGATCAAATACGGCAATCTCACAGGAAACAAGTCCCGCCGCGTATTGCTCCATAAATTGATCCATCTCATTTTCAATGTTGCTATAAGCAAGCCCCGATGGTGTAGTAAGCTCACTGGCATAAGCATTTGTATGTCCTCCAAATAACATCATAATAGAGCACAAAATTAAAAATAGTGACATAAATCTTTTCATAAGGTATTCCTCCCAAAATATTATGTCACTATACTATATTTATTTTCTTACAGAAAAAATCGATTAATATTAACTGAACATTAAAATTGGATTGTCATTA
>JAKSHZ010000098.1 GCA_024399115.1 Bacilli bacterium | reverse complement strand
TAAACTTTATTTTCTTAACTTAGCAACTGGTTCGAAAAAGCGGCAGTATTATAATTTTATCAAATGTCCGTTATGACAACGTGAAAACTAAACTTTTTAGCAACAACAATAATGTTAAAGAAAAACTCAATACTTGGTTTAGTCTCTATGACTATTTTGATAACAATAAAAACCCTATTAATATGACATCAAAAGTAAAAGAATTAAAAGACAAGATTCGAGCTATAGCCAGTGGCGAAGCCGACATCACAAGTCCTGAGGAATTTGCATTTGCTGCGGGCCAATTGGTTTCGTACCTTCTTGATCGAAGTGTTGCAAGTGAAAAGGATTATTCAATGCTTGAACCATATTTGCAGAAGGCAAAGTCTGGTCAATTGCAAGATGCAATAGCTCACACTATTACTATCTACAAGCATGATATAAAGGTTACTAAGGGAAAATTCGAGAACCTTGCATCTAATGTATTAGCAGATGGTTCTAATGTTGAGATGAAGCCATTGCTTAAGTTCTTCTTGGCTGGCTGCTTTAGCACATGTGTTATTTATGAAAAGAAAGAAACAAACGAATAAAATAAGTAAATCATTATGGCAAATTTTTTAAATAGAGTATTTGGTTGTGCAGTAGTAAAGGCAATCAATTCAAATTACAATGCAGATTTTTCCGGTCAGCCTCGTACATTGCCCAATGGTGTTGTATATGCGACAGATAAGGCATTCAAGTATACTGTTAAGAATTATCTAAAATGTGTATATCCTCTGGAACGGATTTTTTATTTCAAGTCACTCAACGAGAACATGAATCCAATCTCACTTGATGAGACCTACAAGAAGAATTTTGGAGATTATCCTAAAACAAAAGAAAAAAAAGGAATTAAAATTGAAGTAACCAAAAATCTTCTAAACTGTCTTGACGTAAGAATGTTTGGTGCTACATTTGCAGGGGAGACAAATGTCTCGCTTCATGGACCTGTACAGATAAATCATGGTGTAAATATATGGAGTGAAAATCATATTTTTACTGAGCAGATAACTTCTCCTTTCAGTAACAAATCGAACGATCCTGATGCGGAAAAGGGTATGACAACTATTGGTCGTCAGTCACGTCTTGAAGAAGGTCACTATCTTCACCATTTTTCAGTTAATCCTGCCAATATTAGTGAAATGGTCGAGTTGTCTAATGGTGCGGCGTTGTCAGATGAGGATATTTGTAAACTCAAGGAAGCAATGCGTCGAGGAGCAACCTGGTATGATTCTGCATCAAAAGCTGGGTGCGAGAATGAAATGCTCGTTTGGATCCAACTTAAGAAGGAATCAAAAATCGTTTTGCCAAATCTTACAACTCTCATTGATATGGAAAACGGGAAGGAAGATGGTATGGTGATTTACGATTTTGCTAAGTTAAAAACACATATATCTGCGCTGGCAAATGAAATCGAAAAAATAGAGTTATATATTAATAAGCAGGCCTGTAAGCTGATAAACAAGCCTGATAATGTTGAAGAAATGGATATTTAGTATGGGCAACCTCAAACTGATATCATTCGATTTGAAAGCTGAGATGGGCTTCTTTAAGAAGCCTGATATCAATGATGGTATATATCTCACCTATAATATGCTTCACAAGCCAGCTCTGCTCGGAATACTCGGAGCGGTGTTGGGCTTGCGTGGTTTTGAAGTGAATTCTAAATGGCCAGAGTACTATGAGAAGTTATATCATGTAAAAGTTGGGATACAACCGCTCAATAGTAGCAATGGTAATTTTGAAAAAGAAATTGTCAGTTATAATAATGGAACAGGCTTTGCAAGTATGGAAGAAGGTGGTAACTTGATTGTTACAGAACAAATATTGTTGAAGCCTGAATACCGTTGTTACTTACTGCTCGATACCGACAATGAATTGGAGCGTAAGTTACTTGATAACATCATGGCAGGTAAGGCTGAATATTTACCTTATCTTGGCAAAAACGACTTTTCCGCTTGGTGGACAGATGCTAAAGTGTATGACAAATGCGAGATGTTCAATTTTGACAAAGACTTTAAGGT
>JAKSHZ010000097.1 GCA_024399115.1 Bacilli bacterium | reverse complement strand
CGCCTACAAGAAGGTAAAGTCCAAGATCAGGTATTTCATGGGCAAGGAAACCAAGGCCAAGAAGACCATTGAAGTCGCCGAGGAACTAGACGTGTGGAAAAAAGTCGATATTGTCGATGGAGAAGAAATCGTATCTTATAAAAAGAATAGTTCCGATGGTATGATTCGCATTGATTCGGTTGTAAGAAATTTAAAATTTTCAAAACACGAATTAGATTTAAGGCGTCATTTCTTGAAATATGTTGATTCAACGGGCTTTGAAAAATCCGCATTGTTTGATGAAAATTTGGATCTTAAATCGTATTTTTATGTGATTAAGTCCGAAAATGAACGAGAAAAAATTCAAGAAATGTCAAAAGATCGTCTTTTAGAAGTTAATGGTGATACTGTGTTTTTTGATCCCTATGAAATTGACGTTTTTAAGGAAAGTTCAGAATCAACGAATGGCTCTGGTAATGAATCTGATTTATTTATAAATGTAGGTAAAAAACAAACGGTTTCCGTAATTGGCTTGGGAAAACAGCGTTGTCCGGAAATTGTTGGTGGTGATGAAAATGCACTTTGTGTTCGTTATACGCAGGGACATGCGAAATCAAAGTCTGGTGGCTCCTTATTCTATCCAGGAGGCGGAGGAAAATATACTTATGGAGAAACAAAATTCACTTTTATTAATCCGGCAAATGTAGAAGGTTATAAAAAGGGTAAGTATTGCAAAAAAAAATCTGAATGTAAATACATAATAGCTCTGCCAATATTTGGTATGGTTGGATATTCCATAGAAGTGTATGCGTCAAATTGGAAGAAGGAAAAAGATTGGGTCGAAAAATGTTGGAGTGATTCTGATATGAGGATTACGTATGAACACGAAAAAAAACATGTAGAAAATGGAAGACAAGCTGCTTCGTACTATGCGGATAAAACGTTCGCCCCTCTTGAAAAAAAGAACGACTTTCCAACTCTTGGGGAATGCGAGAATGAAGAAGAGGCTCTTCTTTCTACATACAAAAAAGAAATTTATGACTGGAATGAACTGGAAATGGCCCATGATAGTAAAAAAATCAAAGTGAATGGAGTCACTATGGTTGATGCTAGTCCAAATCCGTCGAATCAGGAAAAAAGGAAACCGATACCATGCGAATAATAGCTCTTGCAGTCTTTTTTCTCATTATTGGTATAGAAGCTGCAGAATCCTCTATAACAGAGGATTTAAAAACTACATTCATAAAAAGAAAAGTTTTTAATGACTCTATAGTTCGTCAATTTAAAATACAATGTCGTAGTGTGAATGATTCTCAGATTTCGTGTCGTGGATCTGCTGACGGCAATAAAGCTATAAGTGATTCTATTATTATTCATGAAAATGATGAAGATTTAGGAGAACTTAGCTATTATGAATTGACTGAACATGTGTTTGATGATGAAGACTTTTTAGCTCACGTCTTTTTCTACAGACGTGGATATAGGTATACTCTAAGTAAATACAATCATGGAAGAATTGTTTTGTTTGAAAAGGGATGTGATACAATTCAAACTACTTATAAGGAATCTTGTATATCTGAAGCAAAAAAAAGAAATGTAAAGGCGGATTCTTTAGGACGATATGTTTTTTATCAAGAGCGATACTGGTGGGATGAAAAAGGGCGTTTGCAGAAAAGATCTGTATGGAACTCTGGAGAATTTGACAGATTGAATGGCATCTATACTTTTGTTTATGGAACGCCTTGTGATACGGTACGTGTTGTTCCTGTTGATTACGTAGGCGAGTATAATCAGTTATCAGACAAAGGACGATATGATGGGACCTTTGGAAAAATTCCGGATATTTCAGACCCTGAATATGCGGAGTATGCTAAAGAACCCTATCCTTCATCAAGTATATTTGATAGAAAAAATGATTCTCTTCTCAAACGACAGCAAAAACGTTGCGAGGACTACAAGAAGTCCTTGAAGAAAGGAAATGGAACGACTCGTTAGAAAACTCCTCGCGTTTCTAGCTTTGTTTGGCCTTGCCTTTTGCTGGGCAGGGGTGGCCTTGACGTCTGATTACGACAC
>JAKSHZ010000096.1 GCA_024399115.1 Bacilli bacterium | reverse complement strand
TTTTTTGAGTTTTTCATTTTTAACTACCTCTCTATTTTAATTTTTTTTAATCTCACAACATAACTGCAGCAACCTTGAATCAGTTCTGCATCGTGGGTAACAACAATTATTGTTTTTCCCATTTCTTTTAAGCTTTTTAACAAATCACAAATCTGCTTCATGTGAATGTAATCCAGACCGCTGGTTGGTTCATCAAAAAGCAGGATTTCCCGTCCGCTGGCTATTGCACAGGCAACCGCAACTCTCTGCTTCTGGCCTCCGCTTAAACTCATAGGATGTCGGTGTGCATAAACTTCTAAGTCCAGACTTTTGAGAATCTTTTTAGCGGCAGATTCATCCTCTTCTTCCTGACTGATTAACACTTCGTCCAGAACACTTTCTGTAAATAGCTGATGATTTACATCCTGCATAACCATAAAAATCGATTTTGACCGTTTACGGTTATTATAGGTCTGTCCCCTATAAATCATTTTTCCTTTGAACTTCTTTTTAAGTCCGCAAAGGCAGTCCAGAAAAGTTGATTTTCCTTCACCATTTGAACCGACAATTGCAATGATTTCTCCAGCTGGCAGTTCCATTTGTGGAATATCAAAAACAGGTTGATTTTTCTTATAGGAAAAGTTGAAGTCTCTAAGAAGAATCGTTTTTTCAGACAACGGTACCGATTCCGAAACTAGTTCCACAGGATCCTTATGAACACTTGACCGAAGTCCCATTCCTGCAAGTTCAGTTTCAGTAATTTCATCCATCTGCTGACGATTTAATTCTTTTATAACTTCGCCATCTTTCATAATCACGGTTCTGTCTGCTAAATCCCACAGGTAAGAAATTCTGTGCTCGCTGATAATTACAGTTTTACCGTCAGCCTTCCAGATTTTTATCATCTCTTTAAGCTGATTTGTGGATGGAGTATCAAGATTGGCAGAAGGCTCGTCCAGAACGAAAATTTCAGGTTCTGATACTGCCACACTGGCACAGGCAATTTTTTGTTTCTGGCCACCGCTAAGCTTAAAAAGGCTCTGATTCATAAGAGGCTGAAGCGAAAATTTTTCAACATTTTCTTTCACACGACGTAAAATTTCTTCCGCAGGCTTTCCTTGATTTTCCAGTGCAAAAGCCAGTTCACTGTTTGTATCAACATTAAAAAACTGACTTTTAGGATTCTGGAAAACTGAACCAACAATTTTACCAGTATCATAAAGCTCCTGTTCACTGACATTTTTGCCGTTAATCAAAACCTGACCTTCCAGTTCCCCTTCATAAAAGTTTGGAATAAGACCATTTATAAGACGGAGAATTGTAGTTTTCCCACAGCCAGAACTACCGGTTAGAAGAACACATTCTCCTTCGTTAAAAGTCAGGTTTATGTTTCGAATCTGTCCACCCAAGGAGTCACTCTGGCTTTCTTCAATATTTGCATTGGCATATTTGAAATTGATATTTTTTAATTCAATCATTTTCCAGCTCCAGACAAACTAAGCCAGATGCACCATCCAGCTGCGGCTAGACAGAAAAATAAAACTACCCAGTCTAAAAATCTCATTCCGATTTTACAGATGTTCGTTCTTTTTTCTGGCCCTCCAAGACCGCGGGTTAATGCGGCAGCAGACAAATCCTGACCAATATTTACACAACAGCACATCATTGGAATAAGCCGGTATTCAAACATTTTTAAAACCTTCTTTCCGCCAAACTTGATGTCCCGCATTTTCATAGCTTTATTTATTGAAGAAAATTCTTCACCGATTGTTGGGAAAAATCTGAACATAACAGAAAGTGGAATTGTTATAAAATCCGGCATGTGGATTTTGTGCATAGCACCAATAAATTCACTTACAGTTGTTGTCTGTACAAGATAAGACCCCATCATAATGCTTGGAATAAAACGGGTGAAAAATCCTGTAATAAACAAAATGATGGAATTCAATATTCCTGTTGTGCTGTTTATTAAATATTTTTCACTGAAGTATCCTGCGCCAATAATTACTGCACCTTTTATAAAAGTCCCAAATCTTCCTTCAAGAAGCAAAAGAATGAAGGGTAGGGCAGAAAAAATATAAAAGGTATAGGAGTTTTCAATATTTCCCGCTCCTCCAAGAACAAAAATTGCAATCATAAGTAATG
>JAKSHZ010000095.1 GCA_024399115.1 Bacilli bacterium | reverse complement strand
CTTTTTTCTTTTCCCAATCCTTTTTTCCGAAATGCGTTATTAACAATAACATTTCTTCAGTCAAACGATAGCGATAATTCGGGCTATTCGTAGCCAATCCGTTATCTTCGATAAAGGCTGCGTTTCTAAAATGGTGTATCGCTTGTTTTCTAAAAGTTTCGCGGCTATTTTCGGCGTAAGCCACGCCATAGTTCTTTTCTGTGAAAGAAATGATATCGTGTATTCGAATCCAATCGTTGGATGCGTATTCCCAATTTGCTGATTCCTGAATGTATGCCATAGCAAGCAATACATAACAACATAAATCCGACTGTTGTTGTTTAGGTACCTGCAATTGTGTGAGAATTTCTCTTGCTTCTTCTACTTTCGTCATACATATTCCTCTAAAATTGCATCGCAGGATTGTACAGACATATTGTGCAACCTAATCAATTTTTTTCCCATTGCTTCTATTATGCTGATTGGGGGAACCGGCATTGCGTTTACTTCCGTAGAATTTACCTGAGTAGAACCATTCAAAATACGGTAAAATCCGTCGTAAAGAGTAGAGTTGAACAGCACATACAATCCGTAAACAATGCATTCGGAAAGTTTTTCCAAACCATTGATGAAGTTTATTTTATTTTGAGTGCTGATAGACTCGTAGTCAGGATTTTTTCGTGCTAGATACACTCCACATTGAAGCCTGCGTGGTTCTTCTTTTGCGGTAAAACGCTTCACAAACAAATAGTTTGTATTGGCTTGTAGCAATCCTTTTTGATCAGTTTCAATATATTCATTTTCCTTTCCAATAGGAAAAATAACTTTGCCGTTTTTTATATGCTGAGAATAAAATAAAGGAACTGTCTGTTGGCTTTTTTCGTTTCTTAAAACATCCCTGTTTCTAAAGTCAACAGTCAATCCTGTTTTCATTTTCAATCCAATCGAGGGAAGCGTGTCAGTCCATTTGTTTAATTTTTCAATAACTTCAACTTCTTGTTGGCAAGTTGGTAAAAATACATAGGAGTCGCCACCAGAGACAACAACATTGTATGGTACCGCAAATGATGTTTTGTCTTTAAAATCGGAGTTATCTTTTGTTGTTGTAATGAAAACATCTTTAGGACGAATAGAAGTTTTCCGCACCTTGAAAATCATTGTTTCTTGAAGAACTGTTTCTTTGTCAAAGACTTTATCTCTTGAAACAAACAGATGGATATGTTCTAAAGAAGCTTCGCCAAGAAATTTTTGACGGAATGCTTTAAAGTAAGCGCCCGATGTCCACGATCGAGGAACAATATACACCAACTGTCCGTTCTTTTTTAGGTTGTATAACCCCATAGAAGCGAATAGGAAATAGAGATTAGGCGCTCCATAACAAACATCCGGCATTGCTAATGCTTCTGGTGCGTCCTTGGGTATTTTCATGTAGGGCGGATTGCCGATGACTAAGTCATATTGTTCGGGATTTCCGTTAGAACCTAACAGTGATCGGTAATTTTTTTCCTGGCTGGTTATATAATTGATTGATCGCAGTTCGTAGTCGAACGCGAAAGAAACTCTATTCTTTGCATTATCAAGATTTTGCTTTAATAAATCAAGAATATTTTCGTCATTTTCGTAACAGACTAAATGAAGTCTTTTTACACAGTCTAGTTTTTCAATTCGCTCGATGAGTGCTATGGATAGCATTCCTGAGCCAGCCCCGGCATCTAAAAAAGATAACTCCTCTTTGTCAGAAGGAATTTCAAAAAGATTTGCCATAAATTGCGCGGTTTCGGCACTTGTAAAGAACTGTCCATATTTCTTTCTCATGGCCTTAGGCATTTTATCAATGTATTCATTTGTAAGCTGCTGCGCAGAATTCAACAAATCCATTTGATTTCTCCAACAAAAATCTCTTATCAACGAAAATATAAAATAAATCAAATGCCATTATATGTCATTTTAAGAAGTTTCTTTGAAATTTTACCATCTTGGACTACATGACTTTTGAAGCAATGCTTGAAGAGGAACACGACGAAGCTCGCAAGGAAGAAAAGCGCGAACTCGTCAAAGCTTTGCGTGTCCAGGGGAAACTTACTTTGGCCGAAATTGCTTCTGTTTCTGGCCTCACTCCCGAAGAAATCAAGGCGCTGTAAAAGTGGCGCAGTCTCGCACCTGCGTCAAGAGCCGTTCTGTCCAGCTTTTGCGTTAGGCCCCGCAGCCCGCATGGGGTCGGACTCGCGCGGCGCTTGCCTTGTGCAGTCGCAGGTCGCGCGAGGCTGAACGA
>JAKSHZ010000094.1 GCA_024399115.1 Bacilli bacterium | reverse complement strand
GTCTGATAAATATTCAAAGCAAGCATTTCAGTTGTTTTTTCAGGAGCACCTGCTGTAAGAGCCAGGTTCTGGTCAAACATCTTGAATGAATTTGATAATGTCAGGAACATACAGATTGTAATTGAAGGCATTACCATTGGTATTTTAATTGTAAATAAAGTTCTTAATGGAGAAGATCCATCAATTTCAGCAGCTTCAAGAACATCTGTAGGAATGTTCTGCAGTCCGGCAATATAAATTACCATCATATATCCAATCAACTGCCAGTTAGTAAGAATAACTAAACCAAAAAAACCGTATTGGGTTTTGAACGAAATATCTTCACCAAAAAAATGTAAAAGAACACCATTAATCAGAAGATTCCAAATATAACCAAGTACAATTCCACCAATTAAGTTTGGCATAAAAAATACGGAACGGAAAAAATTAGTTCCCTTAATTCCTTTTGTAAGCAATAAAGCAAGAGCAAAAGCAAAAACATTTACAGTTACAATAGAAACAATTGTAAAAAGTGAGGTAAATCCTAAAGCATGAACAAACTCGTTGTCTGCAGTAAACGCTTTAACATAGTTTTTAAAACCTACAAAATCAGTAATATCTGTTACTGTTGTAAATTTTGTGAATGATAAGCCAATACCCATTAAGAATGGAACTGCAAAGAACATGAAGAAACAAAGTAATGTTGGCAGTACGAATACTGGAAAATACTTTCTTATTGGATTGTGATCCTTTTTCATACTTTTCCTCCAGAAAAGTTAGTGGAATCAGACAGACCTGATAGGAAAAGTCTGTCTGATTTTCAATATTTAATGAATCTTTATAAAAGATTACATATCAGATTCATTTGCCCAATCTTTAACTACACTAGCTTTTACTTCAGCCCAGTCTTTTGAGCCCTGTGCATAGCGAAGCAAAGAAGCACCAAAGTTATCTTTGAATGTCTGTGATGGGAACAATGTGAAGTTCCAAGCTACAGATGTAATTCCAGGTTTAGACATCCAGTTGTTGATTTCTACAGCCAATGGATCAGTTGGTCTTTCGTTTGCTGCAAATGTATCAAATGGAGCAATGAAACCAAGTTTGTTTGTTACATAATCTTTACCTGTTTTAGAAGAGTACAACCAGTAGATAAAGTCTGCTGTTGCCTGCTGATCTTCTTTAGAAGCTTTTTTGTTGATACAGTAGAAGTTTTCTGTACCAATACAAAGACCCTGTGCTTCTTCACCAGCTACACCTGTGTAGATTGGGAGATATTTTACATTTTCAGCCTTTACCTTGTTTCCAGAAACGCCTGAAATCTGTCCCCAAGCCCAGTTTCCGTTCTGTACCATTGCACATTCTTCAAGAGCGAATTCAGCCATTGAGTTATCTACAGTTTTAACTCCTACATTTTTAGCAGGAATTACAGAATCATTCAAATAAAGATCAAAAATGTTTTTGAATTCTTTGTCGTACTGGAAACTGATTTTCTTTGTTGCATCAGAAGCCAAGTCAACCTTGTTGTTCTTGAATTCGTAGTAAACTGGGAGGTTAGCCAGGTGTGTCTGCCATCTCCAGTCTTCACCAGCCTTCAAAGATGTAGAAGCGAATACACCCTTAATTCCAAGCGCTGCAGCATTTTTCTGCATATCATCTGCAACTTCTTTAAGAGCAGCAAAATTCTTTACTTCATCCATACTCTTGTATTTTGTTGCTTTGTTAGGAAGGGCAAAGTAAGCGTCTGTGATTTTTGCGTTATAAATAATTCCGTAACCTTCTACTACATAAGGAATACCAACAACCTGCTTTCCAGCTGTTACAGCTAATGATTTGTCTGAAAGGTGTTTGTAAA
This sequence comes from Bacilli bacterium, assembly GCA_024399115.1. Lineage (GTDB taxonomy): Bacteria > Bacillota_I > Bacilli_A > RFN20 > CAG-826 > RGIG9670. The sequence continues at coordinate 438 of JAKSHZ010000094.1, read as the reverse complement.
GCTCTGTTCCAGAAAGATCAGCACAATAGTTTTTCCAGTTTGCATAACCACGAGGTCCATTAATCTGGAACAATGTTGGAGCCTGTTTTGTAGCCATTTTTGATGTAAGTGTTGATTCGTAAGAATTGTTTGCAGCTGTTTCAACAATAACTTTTACGCCCGTTTCTTTTTCATATGCTTCAGCCAATTCCTGGTAAACTGAAGCTACTTCAGGTTTGAAGTTTAAATAACGAACCTGACCCTTTTTTGGAGCTGCAAATACTGCTGCAGCCAATGTAACTAATGCAAGAGTTCCTGCTACTACTTTTTTCATTTTATCCTCCTAATGAAAAAAAACTAATAAATTAAAAGCCGTATTAATCGGTAATACTCTGGAAACGTTACTGGAAACGTTTCCAATAACTATAGCATATATGCCTTATTTGTATCTGTCAAACA
>JAKSHZ010000093.1 GCA_024399115.1 Bacilli bacterium | reverse complement strand
AACAAACTTTAATACATTAATTATCAATGATTTAATTTATAGAACTCCCCTTATAAATTTGCATTGTATAAAACATACGATCTTTGACAAGCCCGAACTGCTGGAACTACATTTTGATTTTTTGTCCTGCGTGGTTATGCCCTGCCTAAATGGTGGATTCGTAGGATGTCTTCTCGTCCAATCGGACGTGAAGATAAACAAAGTCATCTCGTTGACTTTGTTATTTACTTTATAAGCTGGAGGTATTATAGTTCCAAATAGCTGTAGTAGTTTTACAATCTTCAGTATCTTTTGTACATAATGAAAAGACGTTTCAGAGTCTGGGCAAGTCAAAGGTCGTTATTAATCTACAGAAAATGGATAAACAACTGCTCGCAAATTCCGCTCGGAAAATTGGGAACAAGGAAGACCTTCTGGATCTTCTAAATCTCATAAAAAAAGACGAGATGCAGGAACTCGGTATGGCAGACAGATTTCGTCCCCTTACTATAAAACACATCAACTGTTACTGTAATCCAAACAATACACGCCAAAGATATTCTCAGTTCAAGATCAAGAAAAAAACCGGCGGTTTCCGACTGATTACCGCGCCACAGAATGAGAACTTCAAACAAATACTCAGGTGTCTGAACATCTTATTCAAATCAATGTATACACCGTCTAATTACGCTATGGGCTTTGCGGAGTCGAAATCGGTGGTGACCAACGCCAATGTCCACAAACATCAGAATTACGTATTCAACATAGATTTGAAGAACTTTTTCCCAAGCATTGACCAAGCAAGAGTATGGAAGCGGTTGCAGATCCCCCCATTTAAATTCCCCATTCCCGTCGCTAACGTCGTCGCGGGTCTATGTTGCATGAAAATAATGGAAGAAGACGGTAAAACCAAATATGTATTACCTCAAGGGGCGCCCACCAGTCCGATCATCACAAATATGATTTGCGATAAACTTGACCACAGACTTGCTGGCCTGGCAAAAAAATTTCACCTTAAATATTCCAGATATGCAGATGATATAACATTCTCATCAATGATCAATGTGTATCAAACCAATGGGGACTTTCGAAAAGAATTAAAAAGGATTATAGAGGATCAAGGTTTCTCAATAAACGAGAAGAAAACTCGCCTTCAAAAGCGGGGAGCCAGACAAGAGGTAACGGGTATTATTGTTGGTGAAAAACTTAATGTAACACAAAAATATGTGCGCGAAATCAGAAATATTCTTTATATTTGGGATAGATATGGATATAACGTGGCATATAACAAGTTCTATCCAAAATATAAGATAGAGAAAGGTCATGTGAAAAAGGGAATTCCAGACCTCATGCATGTATTGGACGGGAAATTGTTATACCTGAAAATGATAAAAGGAGAGGAAGATAGCGTCTTTCAAAGACTATCCAGTAAATTCAACGTGTTGGTTGAGAAGAGTAGACAGTTAACCGCAACAAGTAACAGCGGCGTAACCTATCTCGAAACAACTCATCTTCCTGAATTCGAGAGACGAAACAACATTGAGGTTAAGATTTCCCCAAAAAGGCCAAGTACCCAGACTCAAAAAGGGGGTACAGATGAAAACCATAGAACTTCTGGAAATGGCAACAGGTACGCATACTATACGCTTGACGGAATAAAAATTATGGTTTCGGTCAACAAGAACATTTCAAAAGAAGAAGAGTCTGACAAAGAACGTCTTGCCATATCCAATTGTCGAGACACGAACGGGAAGGCCTTTATGCTTCTGCACAGATATGTACCAAAGGGAAAAGAGATAAACATTGATGAATTAAATAACGAGTTAGACTCGTTGCTGAATATTAGAAATGGATGAGAAACTAAAGTCCACATTACGAAAGGTTATTTTGCTAACGCAACAATATCCGGAATTCGGAAAGGAATTGAAGAAAGCCCTACAAATCGATTCCGCTGCATCCCTTATATCTCCCGACCACGACAGAATTGCACACATCGAGAAGTATCTGGGCCTTGATTATTACGTGGACGGGAAACCATCAACCATAGACTATTCATTCATAAAAGACGTCGATGCGAGAGCAAAACTTATATCCGACAACAGAGAAATGCTCAGGAACAGGTATGGCACCAGGTTTCATCAGACAAACTTTTCCGAGTATTGTCTTTATGCGCAACTGCAATCTGAAATGTTGCTGAATTATTATTACATAGTAATTGATAATAACATTCAGAATATCATCCAACACACTACTGTCCCGTAAAAGTGAATAATTCGTTCTTTGAAACTATTGAAATTCA
>JAKSHZ010000092.1 GCA_024399115.1 Bacilli bacterium | reverse complement strand
AAAAAACAAACTTTAATACATTAATTATCAATGATTTAATTTATAGAACTCCCCAATCCTTAAAGGTGCAGTGATACGGTTTGGAACAGTGAAGACCTATTTCCACTTTGGGCTCTGATATGCAAGAAAGCGTTTTTTGAGCATCCAACACGTACGCTTCAACATTTGGATATTCCTTTGCCACAAGACTATTCATATCTTTGACAACGAAAAAATCGGGAACAGAAAGGAATCTCTTTCTTATGTATTTCTTGTTGATTCGAATCAGATAACAGTTGTTTATTTTCACACCGCATTTTTCAAGCGTCCATTTTTGGTAAGCAATGTCGAGTGTGTACTTTTTCAGATTTTCATCCTGCTTTTTTTCGTCATCATCTTTTCCCTGTTCCTCTGCTACATATAACCATTTCTCCGGTATAGGTTCGTCCGAACTGCTTTTCACCTCATAGATGTCATAACCATCACCATTTTTATGCAGGATATCTACAGCACAATAGTTCAAACCGAATTTCTTGTCACGGAAAGCAAAAGAGGCCTCGCAGATGTTTTCCACACCATGCACCAGACAATCCTTTGTTCGCTGAATCATACTGTGCAAATCTAGAGTGCCTCCTCCGACCTTGACTGTCACATCCACATACGGTCCTAATAGTCCCATCGCAAGATCTCCCACGATGTTTCCCTCCTCAAACCTCGCTTGCAGGCTTGGATCAATGGTCTGCTTCTCTTTGTCGTACACAGACAGCCATAAGGCCTTCTGACATTGTCTTGAAAGCGTATATCTGGATTTGGAAAGTCCTTTCTTTGTTGTCGCATTGAGTGATACAAGATGTACCAAACTTGGAAGAATTGTCAGAGGACCATGTTCAAGCTCAAATTTATAATCTTCAACGATATTGCGGAGATTATGACCTCCGGACTTATACTCATCATAATATTTAGCACCAAAACGATAACATGTATCCTTATCCTTAACAAATTCATACGAGAATTTCAAGTATGGACTTTTTGTTTCATCCAGATAGAGCAGCATACCGAACTCGGCTAAAGGCTCCTCGAAAAACAACGCATAAGGGAACATTTCATGTCCAGGGCGATTGAAATAGGCATGCATGGTTTCATGCGCCAAAACAGAAACCAACAATTCATCCATCCTCCGGCCATCGTCAATCGTTTTCATCGCTTCTGGATACAAAATGATATGGTTATCCGTTGGCACATAGAGTCCCAAGATCATTTGATTTCCCATACGAAGCACCTCAGAGATATTTTCCTCCGCCTCAATTATCTCTTTAGACTTACCTTCTCTGCTTCTATTAACAGCCTCTTCGTATCTTTTTCTCCAGAACTCTTCAGCAGCTTTCAAAAAATCGTATGGAATGTCATGATAACATACACCATCCTCAACGACAACATCCACATTAAGAGTTGTCAAGATATCATCGAGAGAAACGTACTCGCCCAAAGAGAAAGGCAACGATGCTGCATCGTGCACCAACTTTATCTGATCAGGAGAAAGTAATCCTTTGCTATCTGTTATAATCATAGACTATGTTATTTGAGAAGAACTTTCACTTAAAATTTTAGGATATAATACCTACGGTCTCCTCCTGCCTTTGGAGTTCGCCAACTAATAACAGGGGCAGGGGAAGACAAAACATTTCTATCATAAGCAGGGTCGCCTTTATGATCGCCAGTCGGTTTTTGTATACGAGAAATAGGTGTCCCCGGCTTTCTGAAGTACTCATATATACCATCAGAGGAAGAACCTCGCAAAATGGAATCATCAACTAACGTAATGCAATAAGTGTCTTGGAAATCAGCATATTTCTTAACTTCTTCCATGAATTGCATATCCGTAACACACGCATATATTCCCTCTGGAATCTTACCATTTTCTTTTTTTAGAAATTTCAATTCGATTGCATACCTTTCTTTAGAGGTTCCTGGTTTATCTCCATCAAAAATAACAATATCTATTTCTTTTTTGACAAAGCCACTTTTGGGTAAACGTGGGTTAAAACTCTCAATATTTCTTTCATATTGCACTTTGAATCCAAAACCTTTTAAGGCGTTCCTCAAATAGAGCCCTAACTCCAGTTGCAAACTGATTTCATTATACAATTCATCTGAAGATCCATACACATCCATGAAATCAGACAATGTTTTAAACAATGTTTTTTTCAAATCGATTGGTAAAGCCATAAAATAATTAATTTAATTCGTTTTCTTTTTACAAATATAGTATAATACTATCACTTATCAGACCAGTTACCTTGATGTTTTAGTTAAACAATAAC
>JAKSHZ010000091.1 GCA_024399115.1 Bacilli bacterium | reverse complement strand
CGCATATGCGCAGCCGTTGACAGCCCCGCCCGCCTTTGCTGGTAGGCAATCAAGGCGGGAAAGCCCTAAAATGGCTTCACACCTATTTCAATAATTGGAGGAGATAAAAATGAGATCAGAAAAGGAAGTTTATGATATTGTTTTGAATTTTGCAAAAACAGACAAACGCATTCGCATGGTTACTTTGGAAGGATCTAGAACAAATACAAATATTCCGCCTGATGATTTTCAGGATTTTGATATTACTTTTTTTGTTACGGATATGGACAGCTTCACAAGTGATGATAAATGGCTAGATATATTTGGTGAAAGGTTGATTCTGCAAAAGCCGGAAGATATGGAATTATTTCCAGCTGTAGAAAAGGGATTTTCATATTTAATGCTGTTTACTGATGATGTTAAGATAGATTTAACTTTGCTGCCGCTGGAACTGATAGACGAGTATTTTACATGGGATAAACTGGTAAAGTTACTGTTGGATAAAGACAACCGTATCGTAAAGCCGCCAATACCAACGGATATAGACTACCACTTGCAGAAGCCTACTCAAAGAATGTTTGACGATTGCTGTAATGAATTTTGGAATACTACAACATATGTAGTAAAGGGCTTATGCCGCAAAGAAATTCTTTTTGCTATTGACCATATGAATGATATAGTACGAAAAGAATTGCTTCGCATGATTTCCTGGCTGATTGGTATCAAACAGGGATTTCATTTCAGTTTGGGAAAAAACTATAAATTTATGAAGCAATATGTCCCAGAGGAATTGTGGGAACGACTTATGTCCACTTATAATATGGATTCCTATCCCCATATGTGGGAATCCTTTGAACAATGTATGGCATTGTTCCGGGAGGTTTCGTCAGAAGTGGCATGCCAGTTGGATTACCAGTATCCACTATATGATGAAAAAATCAGTAATTATGTGATTCGGCAAAAGAAAAAATATGGCATTGAAGATGATAACAAATAAAATTTTTTCAATCGAAAAAATTTATTTTGATTATTCAATTTTGAAAAACTGAATACCTCAAAATCAGAAAGAGCGCGGCCAAGCACTTTGAGGGATTGGCCGCCTTGTCCACCCATCCAGCGGGGCGGCGGGCGGCGGTCAAGGCCGGGTGTAACCCCGTTCATTTCAGCCTTGACGGTTGCCCGCTGTCCTGCTACTTTTCCGGGAGTGTGGCCACAACTTCGGGACACTTTGTCCACAAGTCGGAGCGTAGGACGAGGGACGGGGGCTTTCATATACGCTCTGTCTGCTGATGAAACCAGACCTGCGCTTGCGGCTCCACGCCACGCAAGCACAGCCCTGTTTTCTTGCCGCTTCAAATCTTGCCGCTTCAAATGCCCTTGCCCTCCCCGGCGGCAACGGCATTTTCACGACAACGCCGACAGAGCGTATAACACACTACACTTTGCTTCGCAAAGTCGTGTGCCAAATGGGGGCGTTGCCCCCTTTGGAAACCCCCACAAGAAAAGGCGATATGCTACCCCTCCACGGGGCGCATACCGCCTTTTCTTGTTATCCAGCCCTCCGGCTGTATTGGTTGAGCAAAAGTCAGCGTGGGATTGGTGTGGTATCTTTATCTAAGTGAACCCCCGCGTTCCCACTTACTTACGGCTTTATCAGAAATATTCAACCTGTCGGCCAATTCTTTTTGTGATAAACCGTGCTTCTTTCGATTTTCACATATGAACTTACCTGTTTTCTTTGCATCCATCTTTTCCCTCCTTCCTAAAGCAATTATATGATTTATTAACTAGATAAGTAAACCGACTGTTAGTTTACCTTATCAAATATTATTCCTATATTGCATTTTTTCATCAATCAACACTAATTATTAAATCTACAAGGGTTCATTAGCCTTCAATTGTATTATCGGATTAGTGCCTTTATAGTTAAAATCCTTAGCAAAATTGGAACTCATAAAGCAAAATTGGAAATAAAAAAAACGCCCGGAAGTGGTATCTGCCCCCCCGGACGCCTATTATACTGAGTAACGGATAATTAATTATTTGGAGTATAAATTGCAAAAGTCACTGTACCATCATTGTTATATACATATGTAAGTATCTTCAAAGAATCTAACGTATCATTGGATGACCAACTGATGACCTGAATCTCTCCATTAGGCCCCATGTATTCGCCTGCAAAACTAGCAGACAAATCACCTTCTTTATAATAGTTGTACTCTCCTTTTTCATTTGCCTTTACTACAGTTTCACTTCCATCTACCACATGGCATAGTCTTGCAACATCATTTCCTGGCATTCCCATTTCTAATAATTTATTCCATTCTGTTAAATC
>JAKSHZ010000090.1 GCA_024399115.1 Bacilli bacterium | reverse complement strand
GCATCCTTTTCTATTATTTCATAAGCTCTTTCATAAGAAAATGCATCTTTGTAACATCTCTTTGAAACCAAAGCATCAAATACATCAGCCAATGCCATTATCCTTGCCTCTATAGGAATTTCTTCCCCTTTTAATCCTTCTGGATATCCTGTTCCATTGACTTTTTCATGATGATAATGCGCTACATTTTCTGCCACACGAACAAAATCCGGTTCCTCTACACCAGATAATATCTCACTTACCATGTGATATCCTATTTCTGAGTGCATCTTCATCTTATCGTATTCTTCATCTGTAAATCTTCCCTGTTTTCGTAATACTGCATCATCAACACCAATCTTTCCAAGATCATGCATAGGTGCACTTCGTATAACGAGACTCAAAAAATCAGGCGTAAGTCCAAGGTCAGCATCTACAAGTTTTTTTGCGAATATCCTTACAACATCACTTGTCCTTTTAATATGACCACCAGTGCTAAGATCTCTCGACTCCACCATCTGAGCCATTCCTAATATTGTCTTTTCCTGAATACTTTTTATTTTACTTGTCTTTTCTTCAACTTCTTTGGCTAATTCATCATTATATCGTTCTTTCAGTGCCAGAGACTTATAGTGTTCTGTATTATCACGAAGCTCTATTGTATACCCCTTAAGTTTTCCTAAAGGGCTTCTAAGAATATGAATCATTCCATCATAATATTTGCCATCCTGTAAGAATGCTTCTACAGGAATGTGAATATGATCCTTTTTCGAGTGAGTTTTTAACATCTCGTCTATATCAGATATGCCGTCAATTATTTTTTGTAAATTAGGGCTACTGCCACTTATGGTTTGTCCCAAATTGTACTGTGATAATTCCGGAAATATCCTTTCCATATCACGATCACAGCCCTTATATTTTTTCTTTGTATTAAAGGTCAAAAAGCCCACCTGGCTAAGCTGTTCATTAATTATATCCTTGTTCTCATATACCGTATAAATGTTAGAATCATATATTGGAATAAAAGCTATAAGCATGAGAACATCAAACATAATTGGAATAACTGTATAGTGAATACCAATTATTTTTTCAAGAGAATATGATCCTATAGCTATTGCCATTAATACTAGCATGGTTATAACATTTTTTCTTTCTACAGACTTCTTTTTTGTCAATGTATAGATTACAGCTGCAAATGAAAGTAAGAAATATAAATACATTGAACCTATAGCAAATATATGCATTGGTCCATAAACTTTATCTAATACAACCATACCATTATGTATATGCATGGTCACACTTTTATAAAATAATTCTCCTCTTCCCATTGTACAAACAAAGCCATAAATACATACCTGACATAATACAAGTATGATTTTAATTAATTCTGACAATTCTAAATGGCATATTTCCAAAACCAAAAAGAAATAGAAAGCTGGGAAAAATATACCTCCAACATATCCTATTATCTGAGAAAATAAAGCCTCCTCAAGAGTCCTTGAAATTGATAATAAAAAGTACCCAAAACTTGAAATAATAATTATGATTAAACTGAAATATTGAGAAATACTATTTCTAACATCAAATATCTTTAACCATATCAACATACCAATTGCAACTAAAAGACATATCAAATAGAAATATTCCATATTTCTCACCCCTTTGTAAAATACTTCTGTATAAATACATCAATGTGTTCACTAACAATCTCCAACGCTTCATCTTTTCTGTTTGGTTCTCTATCACATAATTGAATCATTAGTGTGACAGGTGAAATAAACTGAAGTGCATATATATCCGGATTGCCCCTTTGCATAATTTCTAAGTCCATTAACCGGGTAAACACATTTGCATATATGTCTTTAAGAACCGTTACATTTCGTTTTGTAGCCATCTCTGTAAAGAATTCATTTCTAAACTGTTCAATAGTCATCATACGACGCATTTTACGAGCTATATCATTGTTTAAAGTAAACTCAATTAATTGCATGGTATATTCTTTAAAGCCAGCTTTTGAACATACAGTTTCTGACTGTGCTCTACTAAATTGCATTCCTTTATCATACGCAATATCTGCATAATCCCTAACAGCATACAATAAATCCTCTTTTCCCTTGAAATGATCATATATGGATGGTGCCTTTATCCCTACAGCTTTAGCAATTTCTTCCACACTAGTTCCCTCATATCCTTTTGTGGAAAATAGCTCTATAGCAGCTAATATAAGCCGTTCCTTCGTATTTGTTATCCTCATTCCTAGCTCCCTCACGCACAACATGTCATTTTCCCAAATATTCACTAGGAAATAGTATATCCTAATAAGTATTAGGCTGTCAA
>JAKSHZ010000009.1 GCA_024399115.1 Bacilli bacterium | reverse complement strand
TTTTTTTCAATGGGGCGGCTAAAAATAGTGACCCCAACGAAAAGAAGAGTACCGTTATATTTTTTATATGAAATATAAATATTTAAGTCTATTTACTATATCCTTATTAACATTATGCGCGTGTGGGGATGATAACTCCGGTTATTCATTACATACTGAACTTCAAGTAAACTATTTAAAAGATGGTGTTAGTAGTTTTACTAAGTATGTTGATGGACAAACTGATAACAGTAAACCTGCTCCATACAAAGTTGATCTTAGTGACATAGCTAGCGGTGCTATCGTTAAAACTTTTGAAGGTTATAAGGAAATCGATTCTTATACTTATTCTAATGGCGATAATTCATACGATTTATATAATTTAAAGATTGGCACAAATTATAAAACTACAATCTCTGTTAATGGCGAAGTAATTAAAACAACCGAATTTAAAACAGAGAATGTTGCTCCTAGAAACTTATATGTTGATGGAGTTACTAACTGTAGAGATTTAGGCGGTTGGAAAATCGGTAAGAAAAATAGAGTCAAGCAAGGACTCATCTATAGAACTGCAAAATATAATGAAGATGAAACAACTGATTTATTGATTTCGGAGGCTGGTATCAACACAATGAAATCAACTTTAGGAGTTAAAACCGAAATCGATCTCCGTAAGACCAGTGATAATGAAAACGGTGGATTAACTTCATCTGTTTTAGGTTCTGAAGTTACCTATATATCTTATCCTCTTGCTTCTTCAGGAAATATTTTGACTTTAAATAAGACTAAATTAAAAGGCATCTTTGATATCTTTGGAGATCAAAAGAATTATCCGATAGCGTTCCATTGTTCAATTGGTACGGATAGAACAGGCCTTATCGCATTCTTAATTAATGGGTTATTAGGTGTTAGCAAAGATGACTTATATAGAGACTATGCATTCTCAAATTTCGGACTAATTCATGGTGTTAGAACTATTAAAACAATTGATGGATACATTGAAACAATAGAACTTTCTTCAGGTAATTCTTTATCTGAAAAAATCTTCAATTATTTAACATCTGTTGGTGTTAGTGCAACGACTTTGAATAATATCATAGATATTATGGTTGAAAAAATCTAATTAAGTGGTATATTTTCGATATGAAAAAAAGATATTTATTTATTTCAACATTAATGATGCTAACATTGGCATCTTGCAATGCTTTACCTTCTACTGGTGGTAATAAAGTACCAAATCCAGATAATTCTAATGGGCAAGATTCTCAAAATAATAGCAATACTCATCAACATACTTTTTCATCAAAATGGTCCAGTGATGATTTTTATCATTGGCATGAGGCAACCTGTGAACATACTGGTGAAGTAAGCTTTAAGAGCGAACATAAATTTGGAGATTGGATTATTGATAGAAAGCCAACAATGGTAAATGTTGGTTTTAAACATAAGGTTTGTTCAACTTGTGGTTATGATCTTCACGAAGCTATTTCTGTTTTAGAAGGTGACGGTTTTAGTCTTGAACATCCGCTTAATGTCGAAGATTTTATTGCTGAATGTAAATCATTAGAAATTAATACCCCATCCGATAACCAATATTATGTTAAAGGAATAGTGAAAGACTGCTCTAAAAACGAGACATATAATTCTTTTTCTTTTACATTTGATGGATATGAAAATTTAGAAGAAGACGCTAGCGCAAAAGTTTATAGCTGTGTAATTGATGAATCTTTAGGAACATATTCTGAAACAGATCTTGAAGGCAAAGAAATTGTTGTTTATGGCTATTTATACAAATACTATAAGATTAATTCTAACTATGCGTATGAAGTTGCATATTTAAACGCAAAACAATCTCCAACTGGCGTAGCTACTAGCCCTGTTATTTTAGATATTCATGAGCCAGGATCTTCAACTCAAGTTCATCAGCACACATATAGCGATGTCTATTCTTATGATGAAAATTATCACTGGTATGAAGCAACTTGCGAACATACTTCTTTATTTAGAAACAAATCTCCACATACATTAGGTAGATGGATTACAACAAAAGAACCAACTGCAACTACCGAAGGATCTAAAGTAAGATTCTGTAATTCATGCAATTATGAGGAACGTGAAGTTATACCTGTAATTACAAAAGCTACAGGTACATTTACTGTTTGGTCATTTAATGATTTCCATGGCGCAGTTAAAGAATATAGTTCTGATGGTCACGTTGGATTAGCTAAATTTGGCACTTTCTTAAAACAAGTTAGCGACGAAGAAAACACAATCATAATCGATAGTGGCGATACTTTCCAAGGAAGCATTGAATCTAACCACAATAACGGCGCTATGATTACTGATGTATTTAACTATGCACATGTAGATGTTCATACTTTAGGTAACCATGACTTTGACTGGGGAGAAGATAAAATCGAAAACAATAAAGCAAGAGTTGCTGATGATGGCTGGAGAATGACTAATTTAGCAAGCAACATTTATGATTATGATTTTAGTTCTCATACTGAAGGAGTTTTACAACAAGATAGACTTGGTGAGAGTTATTATATAAAAACTCTTGAAAATGGAGTAAAAATTGGTGTTGTCGGTGTTATTGGCGCGGATCAAATTACTTCTATTTGTTCGCCTTTAGTCGAGGACATTTGTTTCAAAAACGAGATTGAAAATGTTAAAACCGTTTCTAATAAGTTAAAAACGGAATTAAATTGTGATTTTGTTATCGCAAGTGTACACGGTTCCGCTGCAGATACTAAAGGCCTTGGATTGACGGATGTTTCACCAATTTCTGGTAGAAAATACGTTGATTATGTTGTTTGTGGTCACTCTCATCAATATGAGGACTATACAGAAAACGGTGTTCGATACACCCAAGCTCAAGCTTATGGCGAAAGAATCTTCAGAGCAACTTTCACATTATTAGATGGCGAACTTAAGCAAACTGATGTTGGCGGATTAAATTACGCCGGAATTACAGCGCAAGTTAAAACTGTTGATAGTAATATCACTAATATTATGGCTTCATATGAAAAGGAATATTCTTCAATTGGAGGCCAAGTTTTAGGAAGTGGAAGTGGTACTTTCTCAAAGACCAATCAACTCCCTAACTTGCTGTGTAAAGCGGTATATGAAGAGGCGAAAGCAGAAGGATATGACGTTGATATCGCGTGCTCAAATAACGCTAGATACGATATTAGAGCCTCAGGTAACATTACTTATTCTCAATTCTATGAAGCTTTCCCATTCGATAATGTTATCTATATTGTTAAGGTGACTGGTAGTAAGAATGTTGCGGAAGTTTGTTATGATGGCAACTACTGCTACCATGATCCTAGTTTAACTTCTATGAGTTCATCAAAAACTTATACAATTGCAGTTATCGATTATCTCTTATGGCATACAAACTCAAATAGATACTATGACTATTTCAGTCATTCTGGCAGTAATATGCAAATCCTAGGAACACTTAAAAAAGACGGCAATGCTTATTTATACAGAGATATTGCAGCTGACTATTTTAAGAAACAGTCTGGAACAGTCATTGCATCTAACTACAATAGTAGTAATGCAGGGTTCGTCAAACCAACTTATTAATAATGAACATAAAAAAGAAGCCGATTGAACGGCTTCTTTTCAGTATATATAGATACTATTACTTAACTTCTTCTTCCTAACCACCAGAACATGAAGCTTCAATAACTTTTTATCATACTATTATTCGGTAATAGGAAAATATTTTTAGCTAATATTTATCTATTTATTAATTTTTTGTAAAAACTATACAAATTTCAAATCTATATGATAAAATCATAACAAAGAGGTATTTATATGAAAAATAAAACAATTCCGTTTTTATTTTCTTTATTTTTGTTAGCTTCTTGCGGTGGAACTAAACCATGTGAAGAACATACATTTGGTGATTTTGTCGTTACAAAAGAAGCATCATGCGGTGTCGCAGGAAGTAAAGAAAGAACTTGTACAGTTTGTGGTGAGAAAGAAACTGAAGAAATTAAAGCCTTAACTCATAAATTCCAAGATGATACAGATCAAACTGGTGCAGTCAAAGCAACTTGCCAACAAGCAGGTAAAGTAATTACAAAATGTAAAAACTGTGGTGAAAAATCTTCTAGAGATGTCCCACAAAAAACAACTCACGATTTAGGCGAATATACAGTCGTCACTTCAGCAACTCACTTTGTTGAAGGCTCTAAAAAAGCTACTTGTAAAGATTGCGGAGCAGAAGATGTTCAAGTAATCGCAAGAGGTGATCACAATTTTGGTGATACAGCAGCAGCTACAGTTGCAGCTGATCATGATTTAATTGGCTATGATGTCTTCAGCTGTGCTGATGATAATGCTAAGAAAATTGTTTGGGATGCAAAAGACGTTACATTAGATACTAAGGAAGTTTTATATAACGAAGAAGCAAACTATACTGTTTCTGGTGAAGGCGTTAAATTCGGCGGACGTCCAATTGGTAACGCAATGACATTACCAGCATCAAGTAGTGCACACGAAGCTGTTTTTGATGCAAATGTTCCAGGCGCTTTCCTTGAATACAAAATTAATGTTAAAGCATCAATGGTTGGAGCTCAATTAAGCGCTGAATTCACACCAGCTAACTACTTAGATGGTACAGCAGGCTTATTCTTAGGCGCTGCTGCAGGTAGTGACTGGACTCCAGGCCTTATCGCTGATGATAGCGATGCTGGCTACAAAATTTCTGAATTCAGATTCATTGTTTTAGTTAATGGTAAAGCTGTTGAAATGGACGCTTCTAAAAATATCGCTGGCGATGCTGTTAACGGAAGAGGATGGTACAACTTCCCATGTACAGTTGATTTAAAAGCTGGTATTAACACAATCAAAATTGTTGAAGCTGGTGGTTGGGAACCAACATTCTATAATTTCGCTGTAACTTCTGCATCTGCAGTTGAAGATGTTGTTCCAGCTGCAAGTGAAGGATATACAGTTCAAGTTAGTGGTGACGAACATGTTACTTCAATTAAGTTCTATGAAGATGAAAGATTTACAATTGAAGATACAGCTGATGTCCACTATTCAAGAACTGAACAAGGTAGAAAATCTCAAGAAGGCGATGGTCAATGTAATATGGCTATCACTGTTGCAGAAGGCTATAAAGTAAAAGGTATCGAACAAGTTTCACCTGCTACTAAAGCATATAAGAATTTCAAATTCCCAATCGAAACATCTGCTGATTCAGGAAGAGAAGATTCTTACAAGATTACTAAGATTGAAGACAATATTGTTGTAAAAGTTATAACAGAACCAGTCAATACTGTAAAAGAAGGCTATCAAGTTACTTTTGTTAAAGGCGAACATGTTGTTAGCATCGAACTCTATAATGACGCTGAATGTACTGAAGCTAATAAAGTTACAGGTTTAGTCGGAACTAGTATTCATAAGAGTAGTGGTGAACCAACTAAAGAGGTTGATATGGGACAACTTTATTGCAAAATTGTTTTTGAAGAAGGATACAAACTTGATGCTACAAACACTAAAACAGGTTCAGGCACAACTTGTACATTCAACAAAATTGAAGAAAACCCAGCTGGTAGTGGTAAATATAAACTTACTAAAGTAAATAGTGATGGCACTATTACAATTGTTGCAGTAGCAGCTTAATTTAGGTAGTTTTTTGAAATAAGCTCATTATCTAATAGATAGTGGGCTTTTTATTATAGGGTTGACCTCATCTTCTTTTATCTATAAGATAATGACTATGAAAACATTTGGTATTTTAGGTGCAGGTACGTGGGGAACCGGTCTCGCTAATATGCTTGAGAACATGGGCCATCACGTTAGTGTTTGGTCGCCTGTCAAAGAAGAAATTGAATTTATTACAAACACTAGAACACATTTACATCTTCCTGGAAGTGTAATTAATTCTTCAATTGAGTTCACAACTGATATTGAAGCAACTGTTAAAGGTAAGGATTATATTATTGTCGCTACTCCTTCAGTCTTTGTTAGATCAACAATGGAAAAGATTAAAGGATTAGTAAATAATTCCCAAATCATCATTACAGTCTCTAAAGGTATCGAAAAAGATACTATGTTAACTATGTCTGAAATTATTAAAGATGTAGTAGGTGAAGACTTTAAAGTAGTTTGCTTATCAGGTCCTACTCACGCAGAAGAAGTCGCTAAAGGGCTTCCTACATTAATTGTCGCTGCTTGTGAAGACATTGAAATTGCAAATCAAGTCAGAGATGAAATCTATAATGATGTATTAAGAGTGTATTCAAATACAGATATTAAGGGTGCAGAAATCGCTGGCGCTCTTAAAAACATTATGGCTTTAGCTTGTGGTATGGCTGAAGGCATGGGTTATGGTGATAATTTAAAAGCCGCAATTATCACAAGAGGCTTAACTGAAATGGTACGTCTTGGAGAAGCTATAGGATGTAAAAAAGACACTTTCTATGGTTTAACAGGAATTGGAGATATCGTTGTTACTGCAACAAGCAATTTCTCTCGTAACCATAACGCAGGTGTTCTTTTAGGACAAGGCAAGTCACTTAAAGAAGCGGAAAAAGAAATTGGCATGGTCATTGAAGGTGCAAACGCATTAATGGCTGCTAAAGAACTTGCTGAAAAATATAAGGTAGAGATGCCTATTGTTGAAGGTGTTTACTCTGTAATTTATGGTGGTGTTGATTCAAAAGCCGCTGTAACTGCTTTATTCAGTAGATCTCCTAAAGTTGAGTAAATCTTATTAATGAAAATAGCCGTTTTAAGACTAATTCTCAAATCGGACGAATATTTATTCAAAATCAAGAGAAAACCGTAATATTCGGTTTTCTTTTGCATATTTCTATATAAAGAAAGATAATATTAATATGGAAAACAAAAAATCAGTTTCTCTTAGGAATATTTTTCTTATTCTCGCTATGCTCGCGTCCGTTTTTGTATTAATCGGTAGTTTTAAGCATAACATTCAAGTTGATTACATTTCTTATTCTGAAAAGATCGAATTCTCTTTTGCTAATCCAATTTGGGGTGGTAAGAATTTTTCATATGCTTATTACTCAGTTGGGGCAGATATTTTTGGAAGACATGATGAAATTAAACAAGTATTCATTAATGAAAATTATTATTGCCCACCTGTTCCTGTTTTATTAATTGCAGTCTTATTTAGCATAATTTCGTCAACTGCTGCATTCGTTGTTTCTATTGCAGTTAAAAATGAAAAAGCTAGAAAGATAACAGTGATTTCTCTCTTCGGTTTAGAAATAGTTATCACTGTTCTCTTATTTATGTCTAAGCTTTTCGAAAGAGTATGGTTAGTAAATAGAATTAATGACTATACAGCTCCATTTGTAATTGGAAATAGTGGTCATATTGATTTAGTTAAATCTAATCATGTTTTCTGGTCTGGATTCTGGAGTTTAGTTTCTTCTATTTCAGTAGGATTAAGCTTAATCGTTAAAGATAAGAAGTTAAGCGATATTAATTTAAGTAAGATCTGGGAAAAAGTCTGTTCTCCTTTTGTTAAGTTTTATGCTTGGTTAAAAAAGAATCTTAAAAAGAAACCTAAGAAAGAGAAGAAACAAAAGCCAGTACCTGAAAAGAAACCTTTAACAGAAGTTCCTGTTGAAGTAGTGGTCTCTCCTCAAGTTGATGTTAATGAGGAACCTAAGCCAACTTCAGAACCTGAAATTGAAAGAGTTAGTCCATCTACTCAAATTTCTGAAGAAGTAGAAGAAAAACCAGAAGAATCTTCCTCTGAAGAATAGTTCATTTCGGTATAGATTAATACATATAGTGAAAGAGCACAATTTAAGTGCTCTTTTTTGAAGAAATTCGGATTTCTATAATATAACAAAGTTATATTAATTTTTTGTAATCGAACGATTTTCGTTTTTACTATACACTGTCTAAATAAACGTTAGTAAATCTTGATTTATCGATTATCTATGGTAGAGTAGGGGCAACAAAGACAGAAAGGAGATAATGCTAGATGAATGATTTTGGTCCAAAAACAAATAATGTATTAACTCCTGAAGAAGAGCTCCAAATCCTTGAAGCTTATCAAGACGAATTAAACTATTTAGAAGGTATAGATAGTCTTGACTTTGAATTTGATACAGAAGATTAATTAATGGAACTCTTTGAGTTCCTTTTCTTTTATAAAATAAAAAATAATGATATTCTTTTCTTATGAAAAAGATTGCTAAAACATGGAACGAATTCTTTAAAGAAGAAAGAGAGAAAGACTACTCTATTAAGCTTCATAAGTTCTTAGATGGAGAATACGAGAGATATGTATGCTACCCTCCTAGAAAGAACATTTTTAAAGCGTTCGAATTAACTCCTCTTGATAAGGTAAAAGTCGTTATTATCGGTCAAGATCCATATCACGAAGAAGGGCAAGCAATGGGCTTATCCTTTTCTGTTCCTAAAGGAGTAAGAGTTCCTCCTTCATTAGTTAATATTTTTAAAGAAATTCAAGACGAGTATCAAACACCTATGGATTTTAAGAATGGGGACTTAACCTACTTAGCAACCCAAGGAGTGCTTTTATTAAATTCAATTTTATCTGTAAGAGCGCAACGCGCACTTAGTCACAACATTGAAGAATATGAAGAATTTTTCCATGCAGTTTTAGAAACTCTTGACAAACAATTTAGACCTATGGTTTTCTTACTCTGGGGTGGTTATGCAAGAAAACTTAAGAAGTACCTACACAATCCAGATCACCTTATTTTAGAGTGCGCTCATCCTTCTCCATTATCTGCAAATCATGGCGGATGGTTTAAGAATAATCACTTTAAATTAACAAACGAATATTTAAGGAAAAACCACCTTACTGAAATTAATTGGACAAAGCAAAAATAAAGGTATATTATATTTTCCGGGAGCTTACCAATAAGTAGGCTGAGAGGATCCTTCTTCGGATCGACCGTACCTGATCCAGGTAATGCTGGCGTAGGAAGAAGTAATAGTATATTACGTGTTTACCCTCGCCAGAAAGCGAGGTTTTTATATGAAAAAAGAGTTATTCACATTTAACTTAAAGGATATCACTGAAATCGGTATCCTCACTGCATTGGCAGTAGTTTTCGATCTTTTCGTAAAGATCCCAACAGCAATCGCAGGTGGTTCTGTTGGTATTGCAATGATTCCATTAATTATCATTGCTGTCCACAAAGGTTGGTTTAAAGGTTTCATCGCAGGTGGTGTTATCTTTGGATTAATCACATGTTTAACTGATGGCTATGGATTTGCTACATTCCCATTTGACTATTTCTTTGCATTTGGTGGTGTTGCTGTTGTTGGCTTATTCAAAGATTTAGTTATCACAGAAAAAGAAACAGTTATGAATTCAGTTTGGTTCGCTATTGGTATCATCGCTTGCTTTGCAATTAGATTTGTTAGTTCAACAATCTCAGGCATGATCGTTTATGGTGCATCATTTGTTGATTCAGTTGTCTATCAATTATCCTACATCCCAGGAACACTTTTAATCGATGGTATCTTATTATTAGCTATGCTTCCTGCTCTTTTACCAGTATTTAGAAGATTAGGTTAATCATTTTTATATATAACATAAATTATTTATGTTAGAATACTACCGAGGTTTTCGGTATGGAAAATAAAGATGAATTAATTGAATCAGTCGAAACAGTTGAAACTGTTGAACCAAAAGAATTTGGTGTTGAAATTGAAGAAAGAAGATCTTCTTTATATAGTGAATTTTTGAAGAGTAGAAAAGTTGGTAACATTTTAACTTTTGTTATCCTTATTATTTCTATTGCTGGAATGATGCTCATTTCTAGTGGCGGTATTTTTACTGTCATAGGATGGGCTCTTTTACTTTTAGGCGTAGCAGGCATGATTGTCTTCTATTTCACTAGTAAGAAGAAATTTGAAAAACACACATTAGAGTATCTTAACTTCGTGAATGCTTCTTTAAATAAAGAAACATTCTCAGATAGTGTTTATAAAGATATCGATGAAACTAACGATAAGATTGAAGTCAAGGACTTCGAAGGTAATGGTGTCTATTCAAATATCGTTAGAGTTGCTTCAAGAAACATTGTTAACGCTAAGTATAAAAACACAGCATTTAAATTTGCTGAAGCAGCATTATATACAAAGACAGATAATAAGAAACAACCTGTTAAGGTTTGCTTTGTTGGTAAATATTTTGAAGCAGAAAACTCATTAAAAATGAGTGGAAACATTGTTATTAATATCGGCAGAGAAAAAATTATCGATGAACCAAACGCTGTAGCTGAAAGAAGCACATTATATTCTTCAGATAATATCGTTGTATACGGAGATGAAGGTGTAGATTTTAGAGCGGTTTTAGGCGAAGAATTTATCGGAAAGATTAAAAAAATTAGTGTTGAAGAACACATGATGAACTGTGCAATTTCTGTTTCAGAAGGCCATACATATGTATTTATGAGCTATGATGATGATGTAATCGCTATGCCGTTTGATAAATCATTTAATGTAGAAGCATTTAAAACTTTCGTTAAAGATTTAAAGAATGTCTTTGGAGTATTAAGCTACTTAGGAAAATAGTATGAGTAATATTGAAGGACATTGGTTAGACATACGTTGCTATAAGCATAATGGAACTATCCATCGTTTCTGGGATAGAGGCTTAGTCCTTGAAAACACTGACGATTATTTAATCGTGGCTACAAAGAGAGCTAAGGTTGTTGAAAACAACGGTAGATGTTGGTTTACTAAGGAGCCAGCAGTAACTATTTTCTCTAAGAAAGAATGGTGGAACACCATCTGTATGCTTAAAAAAGATGGTATTTGTTATTACTGTAATATCGCTTCTCCATCTATCGTTGATAACGAGACAATTAAGTATATTGACTATGATTTAGATGCAAAATTGTTCCCTGATAAAGTTATTAAAGTTCTCGACGAAAGAGAATATAAACGCCATAGAAAGCAATATGGTTATAACAATGATTTAAATAGGATCCTCAGATATCAAACTGATGAGATTATTAAGAAAATGAAGGCTGGAGAGTATCCATTCGTAGATTCAAAAATCTATGAATACTTCGATACATTTATGTCTAAAATTTCAAAGAAGGTATAAGAATGGTTTACGAAATTTATTCTAATAGTGCTTCTTTTACTATGGAATTAGGCGAAAAGATTGCAAAAATCTTACCTGATGGTTCCACACTTTGTTTTGCTGGCGATTTAGGCGCTGGTAAAACTACTTTTGTTCGTGGACTAGCTAAAGGCTTAAATATAACTGATGTTGTTCAGTCTCCAACTTTCAATATTATGAAGGTTTATTTTAAGGCTGATAGACCTCTTATTCATATTGATGCATACAGATTGGCAGATATTAACCCTGACATTGGATTAGACGAATACATTGGCTATGAATCAGGTATTACCGTTATTGAATGGCCTCAATATATCCAAGATTTAATCCCTTCTAATGCAATTCTTGTAACTATCCAACATGATGGTGATGACAAGAGAAAATTAACTATTGATAGTAAAGATACAGATCTTTCGAGTGTAATAAAATAATGGCTGAAATTTATTTAGATTCATCCGCAGATTTCTTAGCTGTAGGTGTTTGCAAGGATAGAGACTCAAAATTGTTTTTCCTAACCTACAAGTGTTGGCAATCACAAAGCGAACATATGATTCCAGAGCTAGAAAAACTCTGTAATGATGCTGGCGTAGATAAAAAAGAAATTAAAAAAGTATATGTAGCAATTGGTCCTGGCAGCTATACAGGTGTACGTATTGCTATGACTATTGCTAAAACAGTTGCTGTAGCTTTAAATGCAGAAGTTTATCCAATTAGTTCGTTGCAAATTCTTCAAGCGAAAGATAAGAAATCTATTTGCTTAATGGACGCAAGAAGTGCTAGAAGCTACTTTGCAGTATATGAAAATGAAAAAGTAATAGAATGTGATCAAATTAAGACAAATGAAGAAGTAAAAGAATATATTGCTTCTCATCCAGATTATGTTGTTTGTGGCACAAGTAAGCAACTAGGTATCGAAGTTGAAACATTAACAAACGACGTAATTGAAAATATGCATAGATTAAGAGATTCGTTTGAAAAGATTGATAATCCTCTTTCTTTAAAACCTGTCTATATGAAAGGTTAGTATGACGAATTTATATATAGATATCAGAAAAGCGGAAGAAAAAGATATTCCTGCAATATTAGAAGTTGATAGATTGTGTTTTCATAGCGAATGTTGGACTAAAGAAAACGTTCTATATGAAATGAATGAGAACCCTGTTAGTAACTTTTGGGTTATCTGTTTATCTCTTAAAGAAGATGATGTTCCTCAAGTGGTTGGATTCTCTGATTATTGGCACACATTTGACTCCGCTACTATCAATAAAATCGCTATACATCCATACTTACATGGCAGACAGCTAGGTAGAGCACTCATGGATGAAATCTATAACGATTGTTATTCAAAGAAGGTACAAACACTTACATTAGAAGTAAGAAAGAGCAATACTCACGCTATTCATTTCTACGAAAAGCAAGAGTTCAAATTTGTTGTCGAAAAACCTCACTACTATAGTGATGGTGAAGACGCATTATATTATGTTTTGGAGGTGAAATAATATGGCTTTAATTCTAGCGATTGAATCAAGTTGTGATGAAACTGCTGTTGCTATCATTCGTGATGGCAAGCTTTTAAGCAATGTTGTTTCAACTCAAATTGAAGTTCACCAAAAGTATGGTGGAGTTATGCCTGAAATTGCATCAAGATTACATGCTGAGAACATTGGCGTTGTTTTAAAAGAATCATTAGAGAAAGCTAATGTCACTTTAGAAGAGATTGATGCCTTTGCAGTTACTAGAGGCCCTGGTTTAATTGGAGCACTTCATGTTGGTTTACAATGTGCAAAGACTTTAGCATTCATCTATAACAAGCCATTAATACCAGTTCATCACTTATGTGGCCATATATACGCAAATGAATATATCGAGGAACTACAATTTCCTTTATTAGCTATCGTAGTTTCTGGTGGAAATAGCGAACTTGTCCTGATGAAGGATCATTTAGACTTCGAAATCATAGGTAAAACACGTGATGACGCTATTGGTGAATGTTATGACAAGGTAGCACGTGTTTTAGGTTTGCCTTATCCAGGTGGTATTCCAATTGATAAACTTTCTAAGGAAGGCAAACATACTTATAACCTTACAATCCCTCTTAGAGGTGAAGAAACATTTGATTTATCCTACAGCGGATTAAAAACTAACGTTATTAATATGGTCCATCATATGGAACAAAAGGGCGAAACTGTCAATGTTCCAGATATGTGTAAATCTTTTCAAGATGTCGCTGTTGGATTGGTAGTAGAAAGAGCATGCAAGGCAGTCAAAGAATATAACGTTAAGTCAGTAATTATTGGCGGGGGCGTTTCCGCTAACTCATATTTAAGAAGTGAGATGCAAGATAAGATGACTGCATTAGGAGTACACATTAATATTCCACCAATGTGGTGTTGCACAGATAATGCCGCAATGATTGCAAAGGTTGCAGAGCATTTATACGAGAGAAAAGTGTTTGCCCCACTTGATATCGGTGTTGATCCAAACTGGGCAATTGATAAATGGAATGAATTTTAGAATGATTTATCTTTCTAAAAGAGTATAATACAAAGCAAAGGAGATAGAATTATGGCTATACAAAAATTTACAGATTTCGAATTAATCGACGTAATTACAAGTGGCGATGCAGAAGAAATTGCAGCATTAGATGTCGTTGAATTAGAGGGTTGGGTAAAAACAAATAGAGATAATGGTTCTATTGGATTCGTAGAATTCAATGATGGTACTTATTTCAAGAATATCCAATTGGTATACGATAATAATTGCAAGAGCCATGATATTATCGTTAAAGCAGGCACAGGATGTGCTATCAGAGTCGTTGGTAAGGTTAAACTTACTCCAGGCGCAAAACAACCATTTGAAATTGTCGTTGACGAATGTGAAATCGAAGGCGAAGTTGCTGAAGATTACCCACTTCAAAAGAAGAGACACAGTTTTGAATTCTTAAGAGAAATCGCTCATGTTAGACCTAGAGCTAACACTTTCCAAGCTGTTTATAGAGTTAGAAGTGTTCTTTCTATGGCAATTCATGAATTTTTTAACCAAAGAGGATTCGTTTATGTACATACACCATTAATTACAACTAATGATGGTGAAGGTGCTGGTAACGTTTTTGATGTTACAACTCATGATACAAAGGACCCATTTGAATTCTATGGCCGTAAAGTTAACTTAACTGTTACTGGTCAATTACATGTTGAACCATTCGCTTTAGCATTCAGAAATGTTTATACTTTTGGTCCTGCTTTTAGAGCTGAACACTCAAATACTGTTAGGCACGCTAGTGAATTCTGGATGATTGAACCAGAAATGGCTTTCTGTGACTTAAATGGCAATATGCAAATCATTGAAGATTGCGTTAAGTTCTGTATTAACTATGTTATCGCTTCATGCCCTGAAGAAATGAAATTCTTCAACACAATGATTGATAACACTTTAATGGATCGTTTAACACATGTCTTAAATAGCGAATTTAAGAGAATGGATTATACAGATGGTATTAAGATCCTCCAAGAAGCTGTTAAAAACGGACACAAGTTCGAAAATAACAATATTGAATGGGGTATGGACTTACAATCTGAACACGAAAAGTACTTAACTGAAGAAGTAGTTAAGGGCCCATTATTCCTTATTAACTATCCAAAAGAAATCAAAGCTTTCTATATGAGAGTTAATGATGATAACAAGACAGTTGCTGCATGTGACTTATTAGTTCCAGGAGTTGGTGAACTTGTCGGTGGTTCTCAAAGAGAAGAACGTTATGAAATCTTAAAACAAAAGATGGAAGCTCTTGGAAACGCTGAAGAATTATCTTGGTATTTAGATACAAGAAGATTTGGTGGATGCCGCCACTCAGGATTCGGTATCGGTTTCGATAGATTAATTATGTATGTAACTGGTGTTGGTAACATCCGTGATACACAACCATATCCAAGAACAAGCGGATCAATTAAATATTAATTATGGAAAATACAGATAAACAATTAATAAAAACAACACAAAAAAACAGAATCTTCTGGGTGTTAGTAGGATTAGATATATTATTAGTTGCTTATATTGTTTACCAATTAGTAATTGTCTTATAAAAATGAGTTAGGTTAGACCTAACTCATTTAATTTATTTTGGTTGACTATCAAGTGGTTCGTCTTCTAAATTAAATCCTTCAAGGGATTTTTCAAAGATAGTCTTTCTTAAATGTAAAATTCTAAGTGTTCTACCAATTAATCCGTTAACTGTGTAGAGATACCACAAACCACCTACTAAGTAGCAAATACCAACTATGTATCCGCACCAATTGTGGATATCGAAGTGTGGGACATGCGAGATTTTAGGCCAGTTTATTAATATTCCTTTAGCATCTCCTGGATTAATTGTAATGATAGTGGAGAAATCCCATGTGATTAGTAATGAACCGAAGCCATTATTCATAGACCATGGATTATATCCCCATTTATCTCCAATGGCACAATAAAGAAGTAAAATTACTGTTCCTCCAAGCATGATTAATACAGGAATCATAGCTTGATGGAAGAATAAGAGTTTATTCTTCTTAATAGCATATCTCATAAAATGCTTTTGATCTTTAATGATTCTGCATTTTTTAATTGGATCGTGAATTGCTCTATCAAGCATTTTTCCTTGATGGTTTGTAAGACGTATGATTCCATAGCCAATTACGCTTAAAACTACTAAAGCAATAATCAATATCAAAAAGATGATATAGAAAATACGTTTTGTGTTTTCTGCATTAATTTGAGCAAAGGCAAATAATAAGTTAGTCATAATTAAAACTCGCCTTTCCTTGGTTCATATGTATCAGTTTCCTCAATTTCAGGTTCTTTTTCTTCAACTTGAGGGATAACTGGAGCATCTATCTCTAATGGAGTGTCGTCAATTAAAAAATCAACGTCTTCATTGCTAGAAATGCTTTTCATCTCGCTATACGATGGTGGTAATTCGTTATAATCAACTGATGGAGGAGTTGCTAATTCAGCTTGAACAACTTCTACTGGTTGAGGGATAGGATCTTCTACTTTAGTTTTAGCTTCTTCGATCATTCTTTTAGCTTCGATGTCTTCAGGCAAGTCACTAGATAATGTTTTTCCGGCAAAAAACATACCAATTTTTTTGATTAATTCAAAAAGGAAAACAAAAATTCCTATTACAGCAGAAATAGCCAATCCAACAATAAAGACTGGAATTATCAAAATATTAAATATGCCTTTGCCAATGCTCTTAAAGAAGTTTCCCATACTCTAATTATATTTATTTATTTTCTTTAGTGAAACAATTATTGATTAAAACAATAATTCCGACAATAAATAACGGAATAAGAATCGAAACCATAATGAATTCGTGTGGTACTAATGAAAATAGGATTGCAAAGGCAAAAATTGCGGTTAAACTCGCTATGCATGAGGACATAATGAATAATTTTGTGTTTTTTCTGAATAAAGACATCAAAACATGGATAAATTCATAAATTGCGAAGCCAATAAACATTAAATATATGTCTGGTTTTACTAATATTGCAACAAGTGAAAGTAGTATAAAGACAAAAAGATAAATTACTTCAAAATTATCGTCGACATTTTTCTCTTCAAATCCTAATTTTTTAATTTCATTTTGTATTACGAAAAATGAGAGAGAAGATTGAATAATTCCGATTGCAAAAATGAAGGGAGAAATTAGGTAGTTTCTGTAAGCAAAATTTTGAAGATTTAAAACAGAAAAGTAGAAATCTTCAACAGATTCTTCGAACAGTACATTAACGAGAATAATGGTCAAATATGAGCCAACAACATAGACAAAAGCGCTATAAAGTATCGAATAGCTTGAAGGGATTTCTTTTTCGAGGCAAAAACCAAAAATAAAACCAGAAATTATTCCAGGAATTATGTAAAAAAATACATTAAAAATTGCGTCAAAACTTACTAAAAAAGATAGCCCAATTGTTACTATTAAATATATAGGATAATAGACCTTCTTACAGTATAGGGTTACCAATAGACTTACGAATGGTAAAATAAGTGTTAAAAGTATTAATAAGTAGGGTAATACAGTGGCAAGTAAAAGAAGCACAATATTGATAGCTGCCATGATGGCTAAAAACGTAATATTTTGTACTAATGATTCTTTTTTTGAAAATATCTTCATAACTATATATTAATAGAAATTAATTTTTTTTGATAAAAATTTCAAAAAATGCCTCATTAAATATAGTATGAGGAAAATATTTAAAATCTTATTACTTATGGCCTTAATCTCAGGATGTGAGGCCGAAAACACTGACTATTCTAGTGAGGAAGTACTAGAGACATTAACTTCTGATTACCCAGACGAATTCATTGAGTGGAAGGATCTTTTCAATCAAAAGGAGGAATCATATTTTATTTATGTATTTTCGTACGATTGCTTCTATTGCAAGCAAACAAAAATGCAAATTTTAGAGTTTTATGAAAAATCCAACTATCAATTGTATTTCGTTGAGTACACAAAAGAAGTACCTATTGGACATAACATTACAAATACATTAGGAAAAAAGGAGATAAAAGATGTATTTATAAAAGGTACACCATCTTTAATTTTAATTAATGATGGAGTCATAAAGATTAATGTTGCTGGTAAAAGCGAAGTCTGCCAAATGATCGATTTATATTTAAAAAATTAACAATCAATTGAGTTTGAAATCTTCTTATGATATTATATTGCAAAGCAATATATGAATTACGAAAAAGAATTAAACGAAAGACAACTTGAAGCTGTTACGAGTTCTTATCAGCACTTAAGAATTATCGCTGGTGCCGGAAGCGGTAAGACTCGTGTTTTAACATACCGTATTGCATACCTTATTGATGAAATGCACGTTGAACCTTGGAAGATTCTTGCTATCACTTTTACCAATAAAGTCGCAGGTGAAATGAAAACAAGAATTACTAATATGCTTCCAAATTGCAGTAAGGATTTAACTATTAGAACTTTCCACAGCTTTGCTGCTAATTTTTTAAGAAGAGAGATTTCTGTTTTAGGATTTCCTACAAGTTTTACAATTTTGGACGAAGAAGACCAAACAAGATTATTAAAAGATATAGTAGTTGAATTTGGATACAAAAAAGGTGACAAAATCGTAGGAATTGCCGCTAATTATATTGGCTCTTGTAAGCTTAATGAAAAGTATCCTGATGACATTGGAGAAATTATCAAAGCAAGATTCCCAGACGAAAAGGAGTGCTTGGAAATTTATAGAAGATACGAAGAAGAGAAGAACAAAATGTTCTCTTTGGATTTTGATGATCTTTTATTAAAGACTAATTACATTTTAGAGCACTACATTGATATTAGACTTAAATGGCAACAAAAAATCGATCATATTTTGGTTGATGAGTTCCAAGATACTAACAACATTGAATATAAATTAATTAAGTATTTATTGAAGCCATATACCTGTGTATACGTAGTTGGAGACCCAGATCAGACAATTTATACATGGCGTGGAGCGAACCAAAATATTCTTTTAAAGATGAATGAAAAATTCCCTGATATTGAAACTGTTATTCTTGATAGAAATTACCGTTCTACTCAAAATATTTTGAATTCGGCTAATAAGCTTATCGCTTTCAATAAAGAGAGAGTTAAAAAGGATTTATATACTGTTCAAAATCCAGGAGAAAAAATCGTTGTTAAAAATTCTGGCTCAGGACAAGCGGAAGCTGACTATGTTTCTAGAGAAATTAATTATTTAGTTAGAAACCAAGGATATTCTTTGAGAGATATTTGCATTTTATATCGTTCAAACTACTTAACATTAGACTTTGAACGTTCTTTAATGAGCCATCAAATTCCATATCGTATTTATGGTGGCCAAAAGTTCTATCAAAGACGTGAAATCAAGGATGTATTGGCATATTTCCACTTAATTGTTAATACAAAGGACGATATTTCATTCAAAAGAATTATTAATGTTCCTAGGAGAGGAATTGGTGAACAAACAGAAAACAATATTTATAAAGAAGCTAAAGAAGCAGGAAAATCAATTTATGAGTACTTAAGAGATGTTGAACCTTCTGATTCTACTGTCTCAAAGAAATCTTTAGATTCTTTAAAAGCTATGATTCAAAGAATTGAAATTGCTAGAAATGATATCGACAAAACTGAAGAAGTTTTTTCTAAGATTCTTGAAGATATGATTTATGGCATTGGATATTACGACTATATATTAAAAGAAGATGATGGCGATGAACGTAGTGAGAACATCAAAGCTTTATTTGAAGATATTCGTCACTATTCAAAGAGTAATCCAGAATCTTCATTTGATGATTATTTACAAAACATCGCTTTAGTATCTGCTCAAGATGAAATTTTAGATGGTGATTTTGTTAATTTGATGACTGTCCACACTGCAAAAGGTTTGGAATTCCCTGTTGTATTTATTGTTAAACTTAACCAAGGTATTTTCCCTAATAATAGAGCTCTTCAAGAATCTGGATTTAAAGGTTTAGAAGAAGAGAGAAGACTTGCTTATGTTGCTATGACTAGAGCAAAGAAACGCCTATACATAACGCTTTCTAACTCATTCTCATATGTTGTTGGAAGTAATGTTGGACCATCTCAATTCATCAAAGAATCAGGAAATGTTGCCGAAGAACCATACCGTCAAAACACATGGAGTTCTCCAAAGAGATCTATGTTTGATGATGGACCTAATTTTGGGTTTGAAAGCGATATCAAACCTTCAATCAAACAAGACTTTAATGAACCAGAGACTAATGGTGTTGATTCTTGGAAGATTGGAGACATTGTTATTCATAAAAAATTAGGCAAAGGTAAAGTTATTGCACTCGAAGGTGACGATATTATCACTGTTGAGTTTGAAGAGCATGGTAGAAAGTCTATTTTAGGAAACCATCCTGCTGTTTCTAAAGGAGGGTCAGACGCATGAGCCCAAAAGAAAGAATTGATGAATTAAGAGCATTACTAGAAAAATACAATTACGAGTACTACGTAAACGATAATCCAAGTGTATCAGACGCTGAATTCGATCGTTTGATGCAAGAATTAATCTCTTTAGAAACCCAATATCCTGAATATTTCTCTAAATTATCTCCATCACAACGTGTTGGTGGTTTGGTTCAAAAGGAATTCCCAGAAGTCACTCATAAGAGAATGATGCTTTCGTTAGCAAACGCTTTTAATGAAGATGATCTCCGTGATTTCGATAGAAAAATTAGAGAGATCTTACATGTAGATAAGGTTACATACATGGCTGAAATGAAAATTGATGGTCTTGGTATGTCTTTAGTTTACTCAAATGGCGAATTACAATATGCTGCAACTCGTGGAGATGGAACCAAAGGTGAAGACGTTACTAGTAACGTTATTACAATCAATTCAATCCCTACACATATTAAAGAAAAAGGCGATTTTGAGATTAGAGGCGAAGTTTATATGCCTAAAAAATCTCTCGAAAGATTAAATAAGATTCAGTCAGAAAAGGGCGAGAAGCTTTTTGCTAATGCAAGAAACGCAGCTGCAGGAAGCATTCGTCAATTAGATAGCAGTGTCGCTGCTTCTCGTGGACTTGAAGCCTTCTGGTATTATTTCGTCAATGCAAAAGATTACGATATTCAATATCATAGCGATGCTTTAGATAGAGCAACTGAACTAGGATTTAGAACAAATAAAGAGAGAAGATTATGCGTTGGAATCGACGCTGTAATCGATTATGTGGCCGAATATACCGAGAAGAGAGGCTCTTTAGACTATGATATTGACGGAATCGTTATCAAAGTTGATGACATGAATCTTTACGATAAATGTGGCTACACAGCTAAGACTCCTAGATGGGCAATCGCATATAAATTCCCACCAGAAGAAGTTATCACAAAGTTAACAGATATTATCTATACAGTTGGTAGAACAGGAAAGATTACTCCAAACGCTGTTCTTGAACCAGTCAGAGTCGCAGGTAGTGTTGTCCAAAGAGCAACTTTACATAATGAAGACTTTATTAAAGACAAAGGTTTAATGGTTAACGACTATGTCGTAATTAGAAAAGCAGGAGACGTTATTCCTGAAGTAGTTAGACCTGTCATTGAAAGACGTGATGGGACTCAAATTCCATATGAAATGATTGAAGTATGCCCAGTTTGTGGTGCTCCATTAATCAGAAAAGACGCAATGCATTTCTGTATTAATCCTGAATGCGATGCAAAACAAATCGAATCTATTATTCACTTTGCATCAAAAGACGCTATGGACATTGAGGGTATGGGTGAAAAAGTTGTTGAACAATTCTTTAATCAAGGTTTCATTCATAACATTCCAGATATTTATAACTTAATGGATCATAGAGATGAAATCATCTCTTTAGATGGTTGGCAAAGTAAATCTATTGATAAACTTATTGAAGCTATTGATAACTCAAAAGCGAATTCAGTTGAAAGATTGTTATTTGGTTTAGGAATCAAAGAAGTTGGCGCTAAAATGGCAAAAACTCTTTCTAAAAAGTATCAAAATCTTGAAAATTTAAGAAACGCTTCAGTCGATGAATTATTAGAAATTAATGATGTCGGTCCAGTTGTTGCTATGTCAATCTTTGACTTCTTTAGAAGTGAAAGTAAGAGAGAAATGGTTGATAAATTAGTTTCATTAGGACTTAATACAAACTATCTTGGATCAACAACGTTAGCAGCTAACAATTATTTCTCAGGAAAAACTGTAGTTTTAACAGGAACATTAACTGCTTATGGCAGAAAAGAAGCTAGTGAAATCCTTGAAAATTTAGGTGCTAAAGTTACCGGTTCAGTTAGTAAAGCTACAGATGTAGTTATTGCTGGAGTTGAAGCTGGAAGCAAACTCGATAAGGCCCATGCTTTAGGAATTACAGTCCTAGATGAAGAAGAATTCTTAGCATTAATAAAATAACCTACATAACCCTTTAAAAAATATACGAAAGTCTCACCATATATAGTGTGAGATTTTCTTTTATTTTAAATAAAATGAAAATATGGTAGAATATGACGCGAAAAGTAGGTAGTACTTATGAAAGAAATAAACAAAAATGTCTTGAAAGAAGCTAGCGAAAAGTTAATGTTCAAAATGGAAGAAGAACAATACGACACACTTTTAAAAGAGTTTGATATCATCACAAAACAAATGATTTTAATCTCTGAAATTCCAGGTGTCGATCAAGTTCAACCAATGACTTTTCCATACGCTGTTAAAACTACATTTTTAAGAGAAGATGTCGCATCAAAACCTATTGATAGAGACAGTGCTCTTAAGAATGCTGGTGATGTAGTTGAAGGCCAAATTCGTCTTCCAAAGGTGGTAGGCTAATATGGGTTATTTACGTAGATCAATTAAAGAAATCCATGATGCTTTAGTCTCTGGTGAAGTTACACCAGAAGAATTAGTAAGAGAAGCACTTACAAAAGCTCATGATAATAACGATAATGCTTTCGAATATATTTGTGACAAAGAAGCATACGAAGAACTTAAAAATTTAGACTCAAAAGATAAGAATAGTTTACTTTGGGGAATCCCTTTTGTATGTAAGGATAATTTCTCAACTAAAGACATTCCAACAACAGCATCTAGTAACATATTGAATGGATACACTCCTATTTTTGATAGTGAAGTAGTATCTCGTTTAAAAGAAGCAGGTGCAATTTTAATTGGTAAAGCTACACTCGATGAATTAGCTATGGGTGGTAGCGGAACAACCGGTCACTTAGGTGTAACATATAACCCTTGGGATGATTCACACAAATATCAAATTGGTGGATCTTCATGTGGCTCTGCAGTAAGTGTTGCAGCAGGTATTGTTCCATTCTCAATTGGTAGTGATACAGGCGACTCAGTTCGTAAACCAGCAGGCTTTAGTGCTTCTGTTGGTATGAAGCCAACTTGGGGTAGAATTTCTCGTTATGGATTATTCCCATTCGCTCCAAGTATGGACCATGTTGGTTACTTCACTAGAAACGTTTATGATAGCGCTCTTTTATTAGAGACTTTAGCTGGTAGAGACGTAAAAGATTCTACTTCATCAAACGAAAAAGTTTGTAAATACACAGACAGTGTTGATTGCAATTTAAAAGGTAAGAAAATCGCTGTTATCAAGGAAGTTTTTGATTCACTTCCTGAAGGTGATATCAAGTCAGCATTTGAGAATAATCTCAAAGCTTTAGAAGCTGAAGGAGCTATTATTAACTTTGTATCAATGGATACAGATTTATTAAAAGCAATTTACCCTACATATATCGTCATTTCTTGTGCTGAAGCAACAAGTAATAACGCTAACTTAGATGGCATTAAGTTCGGACCAAGAATTGGTGGCGAATCATACGAAGAAGTTATGATGAACGCTAGAACTAAAGGCTTCTCAGAATTAATTAAGAGAAGATTCGTTATTGGTTCATACTCACTTATGAGAGAAAACCAAGAAGAATTATTCTTAAGAGCTCAAAGAGCTAGAAGAGTTATTGTTAATGCTGCAAACGAAATCTTAAAAGATAACGATGGTATTTATTTACCAAGTGCTCCAACTACTGCTCCATTAATTGAAGGAAGTAGCGGAGATAGATTATCAGATGAATATTTAATGGCAGATAACCACATGGCTATTGGTAACTTTGGTGGTTTCCCATCAATCACTTTACCTTTAGGTTTCTCTAATGGCATGCCATTTGGTGCTAACTTAACATGTAAGGTTTTTGATGAATGTACATTATTTAGCATCGCATCAGGAATTGAAAAGGTTACTGGATTAAAAGATTTATCAGCAAAAGGAGGAAAGAAATAATGGAATTTGAAGCAGTTATTGGTTTAGAAATCCACGTTGAGATGAAGACAATCTCTAAAATGTTCTCATCTGCTCCTGTTACTTTTGGTGATGATCCAAACACTAATGTAATGCCACTTGATATGGCTTTCCCTGGAACAATGCCAGTAGTTAACAAACAAGCAGTTATTAACGCAATCCGTGTTAGTAACGCTTTACATATGTCAATTGACAAAGAAATTTGGTTCGATAGAAAGAACTACTTCTATAGCGATCTTCCTAAAGGATTCCAAATCACTCAACAAGCACGCCCTATCGGTAGCAATGGTTATTTAACTATCGAAGTTGGTGGTGAAACTAAGAAAATTGAAATCGAACGTTTGCACATGGAAGAAGATACATGTAAGCAACTCCATAGCTGGGATTGTTCGTTATTAGACTATAACCGTGCAGGTATCCCATTAGTTGAAATCGTTTCTCGTCCAGATATGAGAAGTGGTGAAGAAGCTATGAAGTATGCTGAGAAGATTAGAAGTATCGTCTCATTCTTAGACGTTTCAGATGGTAAGATGGAAGAAGGTTCTTTACGTTGTGACGTTAACATCTCAATTAGAGAAAAAGGCACTACAAAACTTGGTACAAAAGTTGAAATTAAAAACTTAAACTCATTCCAAAACATCAAGAAAGCAATTGATTTTGAAATTACAAGACAATCAACGTTAGTTGAATGTGGTATTCCTGTTGTTCAAGAAACAAGAAGATTCGATGAAGGTAGTCAAGAAACAGTCTTGATGCGTGTTAAGACTGACGCAGTAGACTATAAATACTTTACAGAACCAAACATCACACCTATCGAATTAAGCGATGAATTTGTTGAAGAAGCTATCAAAACTTCTCCAGAATTAGCAGAATCAAAACTCGCTAGATATAAAGAATTTGGTCTTTCTGAATATGACTCAGGATTACTTATTTCTAATAAAGAAATTTCAGATTACTACGATAGTGTAGTTAAATCAGGCGCAAATCCTAAGTTAGCAGCTAACTGGGTTTTAGTTGATGTTCAAGCAGTTTTAAATAAATCACTCATTTCGATCAAAGAGTTCAAGGTTTCTGCAAATAATTTAGGAAAATTAATCTTAATGGTAGAAGCTAACAAAGTTAGTAATAAACAAGCAAGAGACATCTTTGCGGTTATGATTGAAAATGATAAAGATCCAGAAGAAGTAGCTTCATCATTAGGCGCAACTCAAATGTCTAACGAAGACGAACTTAAAGCAATTATTACAAAAGTATGTGATGATAACGCTCAATCTATCGTTGACTATAAAGCAGGAAAAGATAGAGCACTCGGCTTCTTAGTTGGTAAAGTTATGCAAATCACTAAGGGCAAAGCTAACCCTGCAATGACAAGCAAATTAATCTTAGAAGAAATCAATAGGAGATAAATATGGCGATTTTAGTAACTGGTGGTACAGGTTTTATCGGAAGTCATACCGTTGTTCAATTAATCGAAAAAGGTTATGACGTCGTTGTAGTAGATAACTTAGTTAACTCTAAGAAAATGGTTTTAGATAGAATTGAAACTATCTCAGGAAAGAAACCAAGATTTTATGAAGTTGACTGCACTGATGAAGTCAACTTTAGAAAAGTTTTTGAAGCTGAAAAAATCGAAGAAGTAATCCATTTCGCTGGTTTAAAATCAGTTGCAGAATCAGTCCAAGAACCTGACTTATATTTCTCAAATAACGTAGGCTCAAGCAAAGTTTTACTTAAGCTTATGAAAGAATTTGGAGTTAGAAATTTAGTTTTCTCTAGCTCTGCTACAGTTTATGGCACTCCAGAAAGAGTCCCATTAAAGGAAACCGATCCAGTTGGTGGATGTACCAACCCTTATGGACAAACTAAGCTTGATATCGAATATTTATTAATTGATTTTGCAAAAGAAAATCCAGAGATGAATATCGCTATTTTAAGATACTTTAACCCAATTGGTGCCCATCCATCAGGACTTATAGGCGAAGATCCACAAGGTATCCCTAATAATTTAATGCCTTATATCACTCAAGTTGCAGTCGGAAAAAGAGACCATTTAAATGTTTTTGGTAATGACTATAAAACAGTCGATGGCACAGGTGTTAGAGACTATATTCACGTAGTTGACTTAGCAAGAGGCCATCTTTACGCTCTCAAGA
Organism: Bacilli bacterium; assembly: GCA_024399115.1. Lineage (GTDB taxonomy): Bacteria > Bacillota_I > Bacilli_A > RFN20 > CAG-826 > RGIG9670. The sequence goes on along the minus strand of JAKSHZ010000009.1, from coordinate 27,896 downwards.
AACTTGAAAGCAATCCAGGCTTAGTCATCTATAATGTCGGCACTGGTAAAGGTACTTCAGTTTTAGAATTAGTCCATGCATTTATGGAAGCAAACTCAATCAATATCCCTTATGTAATTTGCGATAGAAGACCAGGCGATGTTGATGAAAACTATGCCGATTGTACAAAAGCATACGAAGAAATGGGATTTAAAACAGAATTAACAATTGTTGACGCATGTAAAGACTCATGGAATTGGCAAAGTAAAAACCCAAACGGTTACGAGGAAGAATAGTAATGGAAGAATTTGCATTACAAGTTAACGAAACTGATACTCTTAAAGGTCGTAAGTGGGAAGTAGAAAACCCTATTGCAAATGTCGTAATCTTCCAAGGTATGGAAGAATATGGCCTAAGATATGATCACTTTGCCAAGTTTTTAAATAGTCATGGCGTCAATGCGTACTCTCTTGATACATATGGACAAGGTCTAAACGTAAAAGAGGATTTATCGAATAGATCATTCTGGCCAAAGAACGGCTTTGTTAAGATGGTTGATGCTTATCACACAATGGTAAACGAAGCTAAAAAGAATGGCGCAAAAACCTATATCTTCTCTCACTCAATGGGAAGCTTTATGGGACAAAAATATATCCAAAGATATCCTGATTCGGTTGAAAAGATTGTCTTGTGTGGAACTGGTAGCAAAAAACCAGGAATGGGAGTCGCTAAATTAGCAGCAAAACTCCTTTCATTAGGTAAACGTAGAAATAAAAAAGCCGGTATCGCAAATACATTAATGTTTGGCGGATTTAGCAAATCAATGAAGAATCCAAAAACCGATTATGACTGGTTAAGTTTTAACGAAGAAAATGTCAGAAAATATGTCGATGATCCATTGTGTGGTTTTGGTCCAACAAATGGCTTCTGTTATGAATTAGTGGTAGGCATGTATGAGTTATACACTAAAAAAGGCCTTAATAACATCAGTAAAGATCAAAAGATTTTCCTCATCGCCGGAGAGTCAGATGTAGTTACTGATTTTACAAAATGTACACAAAAAATGTTTGATTTATATAACAGTTTAGGAATCAAAGATGTAACCAAAAAAATCTATCCTGAATCAAGGCATGAATTGATTTTTGAAGCATGCAGAGATGAAGTCTACCAAGACGTTTTAGACTTCTTTCTTAAATAGGTTTGAAACGCGCCTGTAGCTCAGCCCGGATAGAGCATTTCCCTCCTAAGGAAAGGGTCGAACGTTCAAATCGTTTCAGGCGCGCCAACTATAAAAAATTCCTGAACAACTCTAAGTTCAGGTTTTTATTTGTCAAAATTTGAAAATTTTGCTATCAAAAAAGCGAATTTTAATTCCTTTAATTCAAAATGTAATAAAAATTTTAAGATTTTATGTTTTTTAATTTGAATACTTTGTATCAAATTGATATATTACAAATGTTAATCAGAAACACAGTGAGGTGACGATATGAAACCTAAACAGGACAATTATCTACTCAAGGGGAAAAGAAGCAACACAAGAAAGAACGTTATTACTATCGGTCTTTTAGCTGTGGGTGCTGTTATTTTATGTAGCTTTTTAGCTATTATGCAAAACGTCTCATCAGAAAGAAATCAAGCGACAAGCTCGAGAAGAATTCTTTCTGAAGTTGAAAATACATTAAGAGACAATGATGAAATTAGTACTTCAATTAAAAATGAATTTAACGAAATTAATCAAACTAATATCAACACTCTTTCTCAATACATTACATACGCAGAACTTTTAAATCCTATCAGAAATGCTGCTAGTATGACTCAAGAAGAGATTGCCACTGAAGTTGGCAACATTACAACTAATTTAGGAGAGATCAAAGGTGGCTTAGGAATTAACGATATTCTTATTGTTAGTAATGCTGGCGATGTTGTATTAGGAAGTAACGCATCTTATATAGGACAATCAATGTCTGCTACATTAACTGAAGAACAAACAACTGCTTTATTTACACATACAGTAGATGCAGATGGAAATGATATTCAAAGTGGTACTTCAGTTCATGAGAATGGGGTATATCATTCAAGACCTGTTATCTTAGATTACAGTGGCATGCAAATGTACTTATACAGTACTTATTTTGATACTTCAAACTCAACTGATTACTATGTATTAACTTATGTCCGTGGAGAAATTATTGAAGACGAATTATCAGGATTAAAGAGCATCGAATCTGTTCTTTCTGGTATTACTGTTGGAAAAACTGGATTCTTATTCTCTGTTGATTCAAATGATGGTACTTTCAAATATTTCAATGACGGAAACGGAAATAAATTAACTGGAGAAAAATTCTCAGATTATGGTGTTACAACAGACATCGTAAGAGACGATTATGCTGGTTATCAAAAGATTGAAGGCGTTTCATATTATTGCGTTTCTAAGACTTTTTCTTCAGAAACATATGGCGAATTTACTGTTATTGCCGCAGCAGTTTCAAAAGATGAAATTGTTACAAAGAATGTTCTTACAATCTTTATTTCTTGTTTGGCATTCGTATTAGTTTCATGCATTGTTGCTGGCTATGGATTGATCTTAAGAAGAGATATTTGTGATCATATTTTAAACTTAGAAGATAAATATAAAGCTGATTTAAGAGATGATAATACTTCAGGTAATACAGTTAAATTAACTGAAGAAGAGATCTACGAACGTACAAGAATCTTAATCCAAGAAGATATTGAAAATAATAAAGAAAAGAAATTAAAACGCAAGAATATTGGTGTTCGTAACGCAAAAGGAACACAAAGTTACTTCTCCCTTTATATTTTCTCTAGAATGATCTCTGTAATTATCATTGGCTTAATCGCTATCTTTGGCATCTCATTCTTCTCACAAACTTTATTAGGCTTAAACGATGCAACATCTGTTTCTACAGAAAGATTAAACGAAATCGTTGAAACTATTGAAAAGAATGAAAATAACTCAGAAACTATCCAAACATACGTAGATGACCAATTCCTTTCTAAAGCAAGACTTGTCTCTTACTTATTAGAAGAAACTCCTGAAATCTTATTCTTGGACGCTAACGAACACACAACTCATAGAGTCTATGATAAGGATGAAAATGGTGTTGTTACTTACTTAAATTATGAAGAATATCCAGGTGTTCAAAGATACGCATATTCCAAAGCAAAACCTTTACAAGAATTCTGCGATAACAATAACATTCGTTCAATTTTCGTTCTCTCTGATGATGGACGTACAATTGCTACAAATACAGACTTATGGTATTTCTCATTATCAAAGAATCCGGAAGATCAATCTTATCCATTTAACGATATCTTAGAAGATAAGGTCGATTTCTATGTCCAAGACGCTAGAGTTGGAGACGCAACAGGTACAACTGATAAATACATCGGCACTGAGTTCTTCTACTACACATACTTAGATTCAGGCGTAGTTAAGTTTGCTACAAAGAATGACTATAAATCATTTGTTGATGGTACTTGGCCAAAAGGCGATATTACAAAACATCGTTCATTAATTCAAATCGGTGTTGATGAAAGTGCAGTTGCTCACTTATTCGGAACAACTTCAATTTCTTATATCCTTGATAATATGCACGTATATGGCGAAGACTCTTTCTTCATCGCATTTGAAAAAGGCGATGAACACAAAGTTGTTTACTCTCCATATGACGCAATGATTGGTAAGACAGCATTGAATTTAGGTATCTCAGAAAGTGCATTCACAATTAATGGCACTTATAACGGATTCCAAAAAGTTAATGGTGTTGAATACTATCAAAGTTTCCAATTAGTTGGTGATTACTATGTTGCAACAGCTATTCCAACTGCTTCAATTTATGAAACAAGAAATGGTATATCTTCTTATACATTATTATTTAGTGGCATTTTCATTATCGTAGCTAGTGCATTATTCACTGTCTCTTCAGATAGAGCAGATAAAGACTACTGTAACGCTATTAAATATAAAGGAAGAGAAACAGAAGACAACGTCTTCATCTTAACTACTCCTTCTGGCAAGAAGAGAAGAACTAGATCAGTTGCTTCTAGATTTACAAGAATTGTTTGGAGAAAGAAAACTCCAGAAGAAAAATTATCTGCAATCTTAATGATGTACTTAAGTGTTGCATCTATTGCATTAATCGGAATCATTATTTATGCATTAAATAACCGTGCTTCAGATAGCATCTTCTCATATATTTTCTCAGGTGTATGGGAAAGAGGATTTAACGTCTTCGCTATCACTGAATCAATCATGATAATGATTATCATTATCGCTGTTACAATGATTGCTCAAATCTGTGTTAGAAGCTTCTGTGGTACATTAGGCGCTAGAGTTGAAACAACTGGTAACTTAGTTGTCTCAGTTCTTAAGTATGGCGGCGTCTTAGGTGGCTTATTCTATTGCTTATATTTATTCGGATTAAATACTGCTTCATTATTGACAAGTGCTGGAATCCTCTCCATCGTCATAGGTCTTGGTGCACAAAGCTTAATTAGCGATATTATCGCTGGTATCTTCATCGTATTCGAAGGTGCTTTCCGTGTTGGTGATATCGTTACAATCGGTGACTTCCGTGGACAAGTTCTTGAAATTGGCTTACGTACAACAAAGATTGAAGATATTTCTAAGAACATTAAAATCTTCAATAACTCAGCAATTTCAGGTGTCTTAAACATGACAAAAGAAGCATCATTTGCATCTGTTGATGTCGGTATCGAATATGGTGAATCTCTTGAAAGAGTTGAAAAAGTCCTTAAGGATGAATTCCCAAGAATTAGAAGAAGAATCCCAGAAATCATCGATGGTCCATACTACAAAGGCGTACAAGAACTTGGTAATAACTCAGTTAACATCAAGATTTTGGCACAATGTGAAGAAAAAGATCGTATTCAATTATCTCGTGACTTAAATAGAGAAATCTTCTTATTGTTCAATAAACACAATATCAATATTCCATTCCCACAAGTTACACTTTCTTACTTACGTAAGAACGAAGAAAAAGCTGAAGTTTCTATTAAAGAAAAGTCAGAAGCTGATGATTTCGTAAAAGAACAAAAAGAGGCTTCTGCTGATAAAGAAACAAGTGAAGGAATCTAGGAGGAGACAGTCATGAAACCAATTAAGATTTTTACAGATTCATGTTCAGACATGATTGAAAAAACTAGAAAATCTTTAGATGTCGTATCTATCGATTTCACTATCTATTACGATAGAAGAGAAATTACAGCTGATCCTTGGAAAGCTGTCCAGCCTTCTGATTTATACGATTCTTTAAGAATGGGAAATAGAATTTATACTCTCCCAGCTACTGAAAACGAAATTAGAAATAAGTTCAAAAAATACGTAAAAGACTACGATATTCTTTATATTGCAGCTTGCGAAAAGCAATCTACTACAATTGTTAAAGCAAGAAGAGTAGCGCAAGAATTAATGGCTTTAGATGAGAATTATCGTATTGAAATCGTCGATTCTATGAACGCTTCTATTGGCGAATCTTTAGTTACTATGGAAGCTTGTAAATTAAGAGACGAAGGCCTCAAAATGGAAGAGATTATCGAGAAGTTATTACCTATTAGAAAAAGAATTATTCAATTCGCTACAGTTGATACTTTGACTTATCTTTCTAAGGCTAACAAGATTAACGCTAGAACAGCTGCATTAGGTAATTTGTTTAAGATTAAGCCTGTTCTTATCTCAGACGCTGATGGAAATCAAACTTCTATGAAGAGCGTCAAAGGTAAAGAAAATAGCCTTAATGAAATCGTTAGCTTATTTATGCAAAACGTCGAAAATCCTGAAGATCAAGTAATCACTATCATTCATGGTGATGAACCTGAAGCAGCAGAAATTGTTGAAGAAAAATTAATCGCTAGTGGATTAAAATGTAAATCAATTGAAAAATTCTGTGTTGGACCTGTCGTCGGTATTACTACTGGCCCAGGCATGGTCGGTATCTTCGGATTTGGTAAAGAAGTTACTTTTAGAGGTGAATAGTTTTGCCTTTATTTGTTGTTAGATTACTTACACTTATATCTTTTGCTCCAGTCTCTTTTTATGGCGCTCAAAATGTAGATAATACTGAAAGCCAAGAAGAAAAAAGCGAGGAAGAAGATAGTAATTTAGAAAGTTACTTAACTTATGGGGGAGTTAGTTTACTAGCTGTCGGTGGAGCTGGTTCATTGATCGTTGCTCAAAACAATAAAAAGAAAAAAGACGAACCATCAGGCGAAATTAAGGTAGAAAAAGAGGAATAATCTCAATTAAAAAGAGTAAAGAAACTTACACTTCTGGACGGAAAATCTAGAAGTGTTTTTATTTATCGGAATATTTTACAAAATTAGCATAAGTACAGATATATACCGAGTTTATTATTGAAATTTCGTAAAATTTTAAGAGTTAAAAGAGATTTATTTTCTAATTTATCTTATAAAAACGTTTCGAATGAGAGATAATATAAATATGAAAGATATTTTTAGGACCGGAGAAATAGTGGTCCATAAAAGAGAAGGAATCTCGAAAATTGTTTCGACTTCTTTAATATACGAAAAAGAATATTTTGTTTTGGAATCACAAGCTGGCAATGGCGAGATGATTTATGCTCCTATAGATACATGCACTTCTGTTATTAGAAAAGTGATGACAAAAAACGAGGCTGAAGACGTTTTGGATTTTATGAAGACAATCGATATGGTCTGTATGCCTAACGCAAAGCAAAGAAGAGACTATTATAAGAAGCTTTTAAACTCCGGAGAAGTAAACGATATCGCGTTACTATCAAGGCAATACTTGCTATATGAAGGGGGATATAAGGATTTGGAGAGTCCAGAAATGCATCTTGGAACGTTAGATATCGATATGCTTAAAATGGCTCATACAATGCTAATGGAAGAAATGTCTCTTATTTATAATAAGGCTAGCGATACAATTGAAACATTTATTAAAAAGAAATTAGAAAAATAACAGAAAATCAGCTTAATAACTATCGTTTGTTAACAAATGATAGTTTTTATTTGTATTTATATAAATTTATATTTATATTATAATCTCCATAGAAAAATAGTATTGATCATGAAACATGAAGATGGCGGTATAAAAGTCATAGCCAATAACCGCAAGGCACATTTCAATTACTTCCTAAGCGAATTCACAGAATGTGGAATCGTTCTTTTTGGTACTGAAATTAAATCCTTAAGAAATAATTCCTGTTCTCTAGCAGATAGCTATGTAATCGTAAGAAATGGAGAAATGGAAATCATCAACATGCATATTAATCCATATGACCACGGAAATATTTTCAATCAAGATCCTTTAAGAAATAGAAAGTTGCTCTTACATAAAAAGGAAATTGAGTATTTTGAAGAAAAGATTAAACGCGGTGGATTCACAGTTGTTCCTACTAGAGTTTATTTCAAAAAAGGTAGGGCAAAAGTGGAAATTGCTTTAGCAAAAGGTAAAAAATTATACGACAAGCGCGAAACTATTAAAAAGCGCGATTTAGATAGAGAGAATAGGGAGTATTAATGAATAACGAATTGATTTCATGGGGAAGAAAAGGCGAATATCAAAAAGATAACTTTGATAATTTTTTAAGACACGTCAAATTTAATTTTAATATTCCTGCAGTTCACGTTGCTGGCACTAATGGTAAAGGTAGTACAGTACATTTTTTAGAGATGGCATTTAAAGATGCCGGCTATAAAGTCGGTTCTTTTTCATCACCATATTTTAAGGATATTAACGAATTAATTAAAGTCGACAATGTTGCTATCAGCGATGAGAACTTTAGAAAAATTTATAAAGAATATGAGAAGCAATTTAAGAAGTATGATTTAAGTGAATTTGAAATGGAAACTTTTATTGGATTCATGTACTTCATAGAGTCAAAATGTGACATCTGTTTTATTGAATGCGGTATGGGTGGCGAATTAGACGCTACTAATATTTTTACCCCAGTACTTTCAGTTATCACATCTGTTAGTTTAGAGCATACAGCATACTTAGGTAAGACAGTTGCTGAGATTGCTTACTCAAAGGCAGGTATCATTAAAGATGATGTTCCTGTAGTAGTTGGTAAACTTGTCGACGAGGCAAAACAAGCAATAGTGAATTCAGCTAATTCACACAGAACTAAGGTATATACAATTGTTGAACCGGCTAATCTTATTGAGACTAAAGAAGGTTATAATTTTTCATACGAGACATATAAAGACATTTCTATCAACAATTTAGCTAGATACATGGTTGATAACGCTTGTATTGCTTTAGAATGTATTAACTTCTTAAAAGATAATTTCAATATTACCAACGAAAATATACAACATGGATTCGCATCAAAAACTTTAGATGCACGTTTATCCGTATTAGAGAAAGATGACCATGTAATTATCGATGGTGCTCACAACCCAGAAGGATGCCAAAAATTGGCTTCAACTATCAATATGAGGTATCCTATGGCGAGATTTCACATTGTTTTCACATCTTTCCGTGATAAGAATTTAGAAAGAATGTTGGCTCATTTAGGCGAGGTAACAAATGATATAGTATTAACAAATTTCCCTCATGATCGTTGCAGAACAGAGGATGATTATTTCCTTTTCTTAGGGGAATATACATATAATGGTGATCCAGTGGAAGCTGTTAAGAAATTTAGAGAAGAATATCCTGACGATTATGTGTTAGTTACTGGCTCATTAGCCTTTGCATCATATATGTTAGAGAAGATGAGGTAGGTTAATATGAAAAAATTAAGTGGTATTAGTAACATTTCGTTAACTCAGAAGATTTGTCTTGCTGGTTTATTTATTGCAATGGCTACAATTTTGCAAAAAGTTATCGCTATTAATTATCTTGCAGCATTACCTTTTTTCAGACTTTCATTTGGTGCACCAGCAGTAATTGTTTTCTCTTCAATTTATCTCGGACCTTTTTGGGGAGCTGCTGTTGGGTTGTTCTCAGATGTGCTTGGATATTTCGCTTTTGATGCATCTTCTTTTGCTTACATGCCTCAAATTAGTTTGATCTATATGGTTCTTGGATTAATTCCATTTTTCATTTTTAAATTACTTGAGAAGATTTCAAAAGAGAAGGTAATTTTCTTCGTTGAAATTGGTGTCTTGCTAGCTTCATTTATAGGACTTTCTTGCTATTTAATCTTTGTTTATGAATGTTCACAAATTGCGAAAATTTTAATTCCAATTGGATTATTTATCCTCATCGGATTATTAGTTGTTTTCCAATATTTTGCTAATTCTTCTAAACATGGATTCTATGCACCAATCAAAGTTTCATTTACTTATTTTATTAGTGATTTATTAGCTCTTGTTGTCTTTGGTGGATTAATGAAGGCATGGGCTTTCTCTGCAACACCTGAAGGTTTCTGGTCATTATTTAAAGCAATCGAAATCACTCAAGGTTTAGTAATGATTTTTAACGTAGTGTTCAACACATTACTTTTGGCTACATTCTTCCGTATTGGAAAGAAATACATGAGGTAAAAAGATGATCGAAAATAATAAAACTGAATTAGTCGAAGAAGAAATCGATGAAAATTTTGAAAAAAATAACGCAAAATTCTTAAGAACTGGAACTATTATTATCGGCTCTATACTTTTATTAATGGTCGCGTGTTTCATCGCAATTGTTATCTTAGAAAAATAAAATATTTGTATTTACAATACATTAAACCGGTGTTAGACTATTGACACAAACTTAGATAGTGAGGATGGATAAGATGAGAGAAAAAGTTCTTTTAATTTGCGAAGAATGCTTGTCAAGAAACTATACAACCACTATTAAAAAGGATGGAGATAAAATTCCAGAATTTAAAAAGTTTTGTAAGCATTGTGGTAAAGTAACAGTCCACAAGATTAGTAAATAAGGAGGAACCTGTATGGGGCTCAGAAAATTTACAAAAGATGTTATTAAAGAAGGAAAAAGAGTTCGTTGGCCAAAGGCTGATGTTCTTGTTCCGTCAATTGTTGTCGTTATTGTAATTTCATTTTTAATTGGTTTAGTTCTTTTCGGTGAAGATTTGTTAGGCCAAAAATTAATCGAAATTCTCTCAAATAACGCTAAATAAGAGGTATTAGTATGGTAGACGATATTAAATTTACTGATTCATCAACTGACTTTGGTGATGAAAATATGGACAAAAGTGCTAAGGGCGAAAAAGCTTGGTACGTTGTTAACTCATATTCTACACACGAAAAGAAAGTCGCTGAAAACTTAAAAAGACGTATTGAAACAATGGGATTGGAAAATCTAATTTTCCGTATCATCGTTGCTGAAACAGAAGTTCAAGTCATGAAAGATGGCGTTCCAACTGGCAAAACTAGAATGAAAAACTTATATCCTGGTTATGTTTTCGTTGAAATGATTATGTCTGACTATGCATGGTATGTTGTCAGAAATACTCCAGGCGTTACTGGTTTCGTTGGTTCTTCTGGTAAAGGTACAAAGCCATTCCCAGTTCCAAGAGAACAAATTGAACCAGTCCTTAAGAGAATGGGCATGGTTGATGATTCAATGTACGACAGATATAACGAAGGCGATTTCGTCAAAGTTATTCATGGTCCACTTGAAGGCACTGAAGGCAGAATCATCTCAATCAACAAAGAAACTGGACAAGTTGATGTTGAAGCTATCTTCTTCGGTAGATCAACTAAAATTGAAGTCGATTTCTCTGAAATTGAAAGAATCTAATTCTAAATTTACCAAATTTAGTGGAATAAAGCAGTCTCGACTGCTTTTTTCTTTACATTTATTTTATATAAATGCAATAATTAAACATCACGGGGTAGTTTTTATGAATAAAAAAAGCGGTTATTACTTCAAAAAAGGCTGGGTCGAAGGTCGTTTTGTCTATCGCAGAATGTCCTTTAAAGAAAGAGTCAGCTTTTTAATGTACCTTTTTGTTTCCTTTGTTGGAAAATTGGTATTTTTCTTAAGACCATTCTTTGCAATTGCAGACTCAAACGTAGCAAAGATGGCAGCTGAAACTAGAGAGTTCAACTTAGCAGAGGCTTTCCATGGATCTAATAATCCTAAGAAATACTTTGGTTTAGCTGGCGCTTATTTAGTTAGGGACTTAACAATTTGTATGGTTGCATTCTTAAGTTATGTTCCACTTATGATTTACAAGGCACAAATTGTTAATGTTAATTCAGAACTTTATAACGAATTAATGGATTTAGTTTTAATGATTATTCACATTGCAATTTCTTCAATTGCATTATTAGTGGGATTCATTAATAGTTTCGCTTATGGATTTGTCGGCGCAAATCTCACTGATGGTGAAACAAGTGACATCATGTTCGTTGCTAGACATTATTCAAAAGGAATTAAAGGAAGAATCTTCTGGAGCTATTTTGGAGAATACATTCTTTCAGTTCCAATCGTCGCTGGTGGCGTTTATGGAATGATTTATGTCTTAGGTATGGGTCAAGAAATCTGGTATCCATTAATTGAAATCGGTATCTGGGTACTTGTTTTCTTACTTGCTTTAGCATGGTTCGGAGTTGTTTCCCTTTCATCTTTAACAGGCAGATACGAAGTTTTCAAAGCTAAGATCCCTTTGAAGAAACCAATCGTTGTTAAAGAAGTAGCAGGCGAAGAACCTTCTTACGTTTCTTTATTTAAGGATGACGAAAAAGATTTAGAAGCAATTACTATTTCTCAATTAAAGAAAAAGGAGGGTAAATAATTATGAATTTCTTAACATTCGAAGTTAGTGAAGAATTAATTGCAAACCAAGAATTTGCAAGCTGGCTTTACAGTATTTTTATGATGGTTAACCCTGTCTTACTCGCTGTTGGTATCTTATTGCCTATCATTGTTATTAAAGTTAGCAGAAGTAGACGTATCAAAGCTTTAAACCCTAGTTCATTCGGCCCTGATGGTAGTTTATTAACAAATAACGTACTTATTAAAAATACATTCAAATCTATCGTTAAGATGGGTGATTTATTAATTTTCGTTGCTCAAGATAATATCAAAAAAGCAACTATCACATTAGTAACATATTCAAACAAGAGAAAAGTTTCATACTTAGATTTTGATTTCGCAAAAGGAAAAATGGTTAGCATTCCAATCCGTGAGAACGTTGAGCAAGCTGCAATCGTAGTTGATGGTGCTAACGGTAAAAAATCTGGAAGCGATGAATCAGCTAACCCAAGTGGTGGCGCTTTATCATTCGCTGCTATTTTCCCAACATTATGTGCAGCTATTGCTTGTGCATCAGGCATTATAGTCATGCTCATTTATGTAAGTGATGAAGGTATGCAATACTTTAATCCAATTTATTTATATGCTATTGCTAGCGCATCAATCTTAGGTTTACCTTTGAGTTTCGCTTGGTTATTCGGCATACGTAATCACGTTGCTAAGTAGGGGAGGGAGATAATATGATCGAGTTAAAATATTTTAAAAATATTCACGCAAGAATCGTTAACACAAGAAAAAACAGCTTCGTAATGAATGACGCTTGTGTTTACGCAGATAAAGAAAATAACAGATATGCTTATCTCACTTTATCTAACAAAGCAGGAGACGCTTTACTCTCTATTCTTTTCTCTGTTAGACAATATGACGCTACAGGCCAATTCTTAAAAGAAGGTAAGTTCTATATTCCAGATTGTTATCACTTAGCTGGTGAATTTGAAATCGATGAACCAATTCCAGTTGAAAGAGAATGTGACGCAGTAGAAGTTTTTGTTGAAAGAGCAGTCTTTGCTAGCAAAGGCTTTGTTAACGACAAATTCGTTGATGTAAGAAGAATTCCTGAACCATTTGGTGCTAAAAAGCCAGCTCAAGAAGTTCCTCAATCAATTGATGTTCCACACGTTCAACAATATGCAGCGCCTACTGCACCTGTCGCTCCAGTAGCACCAGTTGCTCCAGTTTCTGATGAAGTTGCTATGCCAGTTGAAGGTGTTCAAGCTGAAGTTTCTAACGTACAACCAGTTGTTGAATCATCTCCAGAAGATACAAAAGACGGAACATACACAATTAAAAGAAGACCATTCGCAGTTGTTCCATTTGTTATCGGACTCATTTTAGTCGCACTCTTTGTTTTCGTTTGGTTCACTAGCTACTCAATCTGTCAACAAGACTACGACATCATCTATGGTGTTGGATATGGTAGCTTAGGTTTATAGGATTTTGTTTATGAAAGAGAATAAATATATCCAAGAAAAAACAGGCTTACTAGATAAAGACGTTGTAACTATCAAAGATACAAATGTCGCAATTCTTGGTAGTGGTAGATTTATCAGAGTTGCAGAGTTTTCTAATGAAGTAGTTCGCCGTTCTCAATCTAAAAAGAAGGTTGAAGAAGAGACAATTACTTTTAACGAAGACGGAACAGCTATGTATTACGCTGAAGAAGTTTTTGACGACGAAGACGATTTATACAGTAATGAGCTCAAAGACAGAATGGTCGAAAAGAGCAAATATAAAACATATAAAGAAATGGCTTCACTTATTGATGAAGCTATGGAATCAAGAGGTTTATCAGGAAGATTTGGTTTAGACCTTCTTTCTGCAATGAACTATTCACATTTCATTAGATTTGAAAAAGAACCATCAGAAAAATTCCTAAAATCATTCTTTGAAATGTTTGAATTAAACCGTTTTTCATTTGATGCAAGTGAAGAAAACGATAGCATTTCACACTTATCAAACATTTTCCCAGCAATCAATGCTGCAAAGAATGATCCAGAAAAACCAGTTTTCTTCTACGTTAACAATTTAGAGAGCAAGAAAGTATTAGAGTTCTTCCGCCCTCTTTACTATTTCATCGATAACCCAACTGGTGAAAACTACTTAACTGGTCAAGGAAGAAGTGTTTCTATCCCAAATAACTTCTTCATTATCTTCTCATTAAAAGAAGGACAAGTTCCTTTCGATATCTCAAGAAGATTACTTAGATATGTCGCCACATTACCAGTTGAACAAACTGAAGTTGAAAGACAACCTCAATTACTCGGCGTTAGCCTCAGCATAACTGAACTTACTAGAAGCTTAGGAAACGCTATGAACGAAGTTGCTGTCAGTGAAGATGGCTGGAGAAAATTCGATGCATTATCAAATGTCATCGGCGATATTAACGGCTACTCAATGCACAACAAAATCGTTAGAAGAAACGAACAATATTTAACAGTCTTACTCTCTGCTGGAGTTGAAGAAAATGAAGCAATCGATATCTCTTTAGCAAGAAATATTATTTCAGAAGCTATCATCACTTCACGTCCACAAGATTACGTAGATGATCACGACTTAGAAAGAACTCTCGAACAATACTTTGGTGCAGGTAATACACCTTTAACAATCAAAGTTATTAAAGAGTACTTAGTCTTATTCGATAAAGGAGGTAACAGAATTGAAAACTAATTTCGCACTCCTTACATTTGAAGAAGCTGAAAGCCCATTAGGCACAGTAGGCGAATCTTTCTTAGATATCTTCACATCAAATATTGCGATTATCGTTTATATTTGTATTTTTGCTTTGGCTATCATTTCCATTGCAATTCTTTTCATTATTAATGAACACTTAACTAGTGAAAGAATTGAAAAGGTACATGGTAGTGAAACAATCGTCCAAGATGGCGATGGAAAACACAAAGCAAAAACCACAACTAAAGGTGGAGATGTTAAAACAGACGGAAACAGATTCCAAAAATTATCCGCATTAGATAAGAAGTTCCCATCAAAGGAACATATCGATTCAACTGAAGGATTAACTTTGGAACATTTATGCCGTAGATTTAGAAGCTTTGCTTCTCATATCGAAGGTAACCCTCTTTACTATTCAATTACTGATATCAGAAGATTTATCGCATCCTTTGGTGTTTCAAAAATCATGATTCTCCAAGGTATGTCTGGTACTGGTAAAACTTCTCTTCCAGTTGCTTGGGGTAAATTCACTGGTGTTCAAACTACAGTTATCCCAGTCCAACCAATGTGGAAGGAAAGAAGTGACCTTATTGGTTACTATAACGAATTCACAGGTAGATTTAACGAATCTATGATTCTTGAAAAACTCTACGAAGCTAATAAAACAAACAAGATTTTCTTAATCGTTCTCGATGAAATGAACATCGCTCGTGTTGAGTATTACTTCGCAGAATTCCTTTCATTACTCGAATTACCAACATTAGATCAAAGAATCCTTGAAGTTACTACATCAATTTCTCCTAAGGACCCAAAAGAATTACACAGTGGTACTTTATTACTTCCTGATAACGTTTTCTTTATTGGAACTGCTAATAACGATGACTCTACATTCGCTATTTCAGATAAAGTTTACGATAGATCAATGGTCTTAAATTTAGACTATAGATGTGAACCATTTATCGGCGAAGATAACGCAGAACCTGTAACTATTTCTATCGATACATTTAATAACTTAATCAAAAACGCTAAGAAAGAGTTCGCTCTTACAAAGCGTGGTAGAAATAGAATCAAAGAATTCGATGCTTATATCACAAAAACTTTCTCAATTACTTTCGGTAACCGTATCAGAAAGCAAATCGAAGCATATGTTCCTATTTACATCGCATGTGGTGGAACTGAACTCGAAGCACTCGATGATATTTTAGCTAAGAAAGTTTTAAGAAAACTCGAAGCAACAAACCCAATTACAGTTAAGAACAAATGCGAAGAAATCGTTGCTAAACTCAACGAAGTATTCGGTCAAGACTGTATGCCTGTTTGTGAACAAACAATTAGAAAGATGGCAATGAACGCATAATTTATGAACTCATTAGATATTCTTTACAGAGCTTTTACAGAATATAAAAAGACAACCATCCTTGACGCCGATAGTGTACGTTTTAAAAAGAGTAACGGCACTTCAGGTGGAAAAGCAAAAGAAGACATCGTTGTCTACTTTTCAACATGCACAATTGAAGAGGACTGGGTAGAAGCTATTGAAAGAGGTATCCCATTCATTCAAAAAGCCATCGCTGAAGAACGTCAATTCATTAGAAATGACGGTGAAGTTTTACCAATCGAAAAGATTAGAAAAACTTCAGTTTCTTCAATTCAAGATTTAGCAAAACATTCTAACTATATCACTCATGAACCTGATCCAAACGCACAAGCAAGTGTCATTCCAGATAAGATGCTCATGATTCAAAAGGAAAGTGATTTTGCGGTCTATGAAAATAGAGTCATTTACACAACGTTAGTCTACTTAAGAGACTTTGTCTCAAAACGTTTAAACGCAATTAAGGAAATGACTAACAAATACGAAGCTAATGCATTCTATAAGAGAAAAATTGACTTCGGAAATAGAAAAATGAACATCGATATTTCCCTCCACGAAGAGAGACTTAACGATGAATTATACGCAAATAGAAACTCTGCGAAAGCAATTATCGATAGATTAAACGATATGCTTTCGAACATTCTCGTTCTTTTGAAAACTCCTTTAATGCTTACAGTCGCTAAAGCTGATATGGTCAAACGTCCTATCACAAAGACTAACGTATTAAAGATGAATAGAAACTTCAGAGAATCACTTACATGTTTCGACTTTATCGCTAACTATCAAGGAGATGGCTTCACTGTTCAAAGAATTGAAAAGTCACTCTCCCCATTTAAACCAGCTATCCTTAACGATATGTCTGAATTAGTAATGCTTACCTCATTCATTACTTATTCATACGGCACTGGTTTAGAAGGTGAACTTGAAAAAGCATATCAAGAATATTTAAAACAAGAAAAACTCAATAGAGAGAATGAACTTTTAAAGAAGTTAAAAAGCATCCATGCGAAAGCAGATATGGATGGAAAAACTCTTGAAGAGTACTTAATCGAATTTGAAGAAGCTTATAGAATCATCGAAAAACGTTTAAGTGAAGTAGATGAAGTTATTAGAGATCTTAAAGTCACTCATAAAAAGCAAATGGACGAACTCATCAAAGCTAACGAAGAAGCTATTGAAAAGATGAAAGTCGAATGTAATGAGAAGATCGACAAAATTGAAGAAGAATGTGAAAACAAAATCATCGCTCTTAACGATGAACACGAAAAGAAACTTACTGAGACAATTGACCGTTACACAGCTGCAATCAATGAAGCAAGAGCGGAATCAGAAAGAAGAGTTTCTGAAGTTACTGAAGCATACGAAAGTAGAATCACTGAACTTAGAGATAGTTACCAAGCTAAACTCGATGAAACTAGAGATAACTATGAGTCACAAATCTCTTCAATGAGAGAAAACTATGGCGCTCAAATCAGTTCATTAAATGAAAAATATGACACTGATATGAAAGAAAAAACTGCTTTTTACGAAGATAAATTATCAACAACTACTAACGATCTCACAGAGAAATATAACACTGTAAAAGGCGAATGTGATGAGACAAAGGGTCAAAACGAAGTCTTAACTGAAACTAATAAAGCTTATGAAGCTGAGATTATTTCTTTGAAAACTCAACTCAAGAGAGATTCAGTTAAACCTACTGAATTCGTCACTCGTGATGACTTCGTTAGATTAGAAGAAGATAGAGAAGCATTCTTAAAGTTCTTCGAACAAGCTTGGAAGGAAGCTAAGAAGTACATTAAGAAAAACCACTTCGTTATCGATAAAGGTCAACCAAAAGAAAAGAAAGAAAAAAATAACGACTAATTAATAAAGGAAAAAGGAAAATGGCAGAACAGAAAAAAGGACGCAGCACGATATATGTTCCACTTCAAGATGTCTTGATGGTGTTTTTTGCTGGCGTAGCTTTATTATTCTTAATCATCATCTTGCTTTGCTTCTTACATAAATTCAAAACTATGCCAGAAGACAGTACTGATTTGATTAACTTAGAGAACACATTCACTTCGTATATGTTCTTAGGTGGCATTTTTGCTATGTTCTTATTCTTACTCTGCGTTTTATTTAGATGTGTTGCACGTTTAAATAACCCAGACGTCATCTCAGTTACATTAGAATATGTCGATTCTCATGGTAAATTAGTTTCTGCAACTAAGGTCATGGATAAGAAGAACGAAGATGAGAAAAAGTCTAAGTTAAGGAGGTTCCAAAAACTCTCTCAATTAGATGAATTATATCCAAAGAAACAAAGAGTAGTGACTACTCCAGGACTTACTTTAGAGTATATCTGCCGTCGTTTCAGAAGCTATGCTTCAAGAATTGAAGGTAACCCACTTTACTATTCAATCCAAGATATTAGAAGATTTATTACTTCATTAGGTTGTACAAAGATTTTAATTCTTCAAGGTATGTCTGGTACTGGTAAAACTTCTCTCCCAGTTGCTTGGGGTAGATTTACTGGTGTTCAAACTACAGTTATTCCAGTTCAACCAATGTGGAAGGAAAGAAGCGACTTAATCGGTTACTATAACGAATTCACAGGTAAATTCAACGAATCAATGCTTCTTGAAAAACTTTATGAGGCTAATAAAACTAACAAAATGTTCTTAATCGTTCTCGATGAAATGAACATTGCTCGTGTTGAATACTATTTCGCTGAATTCCTTTCATTACTCGAGCTTCCAACAGTTAAGGAAAGAATCCTAGAAGTTACAACAATTGTCTCTAAACGTGACCCTAAAGAACTTAAAAACGGTAACTTAATCTTACCTAATAACGTGACATTTATCGGAACCGCTAATAACGATGACTCTACATTCGCTATTTCAGACAAAGTTTACGATAGAAGTATGATCATGAACCTTGACTATAGATGTGAACCATTCGTTGGTGAAGATGACTTCGAACCAATCACAATTAGCCAAGATGTTTTCACTGAACTTGTCAACAAAGCAAAGAGAGAATACGCATTGACAAAGCGTGGAAGAAATAGAATCAAAGAGTTCGATAATTTCTTAACAAAGAACTTCTCAGTTACTTTCGGTAACCGTATCAGAAGACAAATCGAACAATATGTACCAATTTATATCGCATGTGGTGGTACTGAAACAGAAGCACTCGATGACCTTTTAGCTAAGAAAGTTTTAAGAAAACTTGAAGCTACAAACCCATTAGTTTTAAAAACTAAGAGCGAAGAATTGATAGCAAAAATCAATGAAATTTTCGGACAAGATGAAATGCCTGTCTGTATTGCTACAATTCAAAAATTAATCATGAATGTATAGTTATGGCAGCTAAGAAAGTTAAAGTAATCGACTTACATGAGCAATATAAGAAGTTAAACAAAGTCTCAAAAGGCATTAGTTCTTTTGGATCAATTGTTGGCATCACTGCAGCCTTAATAGTTATTGCTATTGGGGTTTTAGCTATGCTCGAAGTCATTCCTTCTTTAACTTTTACAGTTAGAAGTTACCGTTGTGTCTTCCTTGATTATAACGAAGAAATCATCGCTGATAAGACTTTCAAAAGAGGGGAAAAATTTGAAATTGACGTCAATCTTGATAACTATAAAGAAAGACCAGAAAGCGAAGATGGCACAACTTATACTTTCATCGGATGGGACACTAATCAAGACAATATCCCAGATGTGTTACCTAATAAAATGTATTATTCATTCACTGCAACTCCGGTGTATTTTGAATTCAACCCACATGGTGTAATCACTGATAAGACAGAAGATGAAACACCTAACGAAGATCCTATGGAGGCTCATTATGAAAACGAGTAAGCTCATAGGAATTTTAGGATCTTCATTAGGTCTTTTAAGCACACTTACAGTCGTTACTAGCTTAGTCTTAGCAGATAACGGTGTTATTGATTTTGCTACAGATAACGTTAGAAGTTACCATGGTGAGTTCTACGCAGATGAAGTTCTTCTTTTAGAGACTACTCAAAAAAGAGGTACAAAAATCGATGTTCCAGAAGCTCCTGAAAAAGAAGGAGATGAAGATGGAAACTTCTATACTTTCTTAGGTTGGGATACATCAGGAAATGGTATTCCAGATATCACACCTAACTACATGTACTATAACTTTACTGCAAAAGCAGTTTACGCAAACTTCAAGATTCCTAAGATTAATCCTGAAGATATTGACTGGGAAAAACTCCTAGAATTGATGCAAAAATTCAACATTTCTCTTGAAGATTTAATGAAGTTTTTAGATCTTTCTTTAGATGATCTTCCAAAGATTCCAGCTTTCGAGTTCGAATTAAGCGCACCTTATAGCGGTCCAATGATTTTTAGAACCGAAAGTGAGGGTAAATGGTCTCCTAAAAAGAAGAAATGGGTCGGTAACGATTACTATAACGGAAACTCAGTTGGTATTGGCGACTATCAACCACTTAATTTCGTCGCGGATAAACTTAAGAATCCTCAAATTAATAGCTTAATGAAGATGATTGGCTATAACTTAGATTCTTATAAGTACACATATTCATTTAAGTATTTAAAAGACTTTAAAGTATATCCAGTTCCAGAATATGAATCAGATAATTCACGTCCAGCTAACTCAGATTGCTATGCTTTAACTTCTGTTCAAAATAATGAATATGTTACAGAAGGATACTTCTCTCCATATGAGCCAACATTATTTAACGCACTTAGACTTGCTGATTTCTCAAGTGATGTAAAAGAGAAAGAACAAAAATATCGCGCATACGCGTACGAACATTATTTAGAAATGCCTAATGAATATAGCGTTCTTAAAACTGAATGTGACGCTAATGGTTTAGTTTTCAATAGAGAATCTCCTGATTATTCAGTTATTGCAAAACTTGCTGAATATATGGAAAGCAATTATAAATCTTCAATGAGCACTAAGAAAGTCTCTGGAGATCCTATTTTAGAAATCAATAATAAAAAAGTTGGTAATTTTGAATATCTTACAACATATGCTATTTTCATGTTCCGTTCACTCGGTATTCCTGCAAGAATCGCACATGGATTCTTGACTGAAGCTGAGGAAGGAAAAGGCGTTGGCTATGTTGGCGCTGACTTACTTTCAAGTTGTCCAGAAGTATATATGGATAACCTTGGTTGGGTTGTTTTAAACCCATTAAATATTGAGTCTGCACCTGAAGACGCTGGATCAGATCTTGGTAGTGATAGAGATAAATTATCAAATCAATTAAATAATGATATTGCTGGTGGAAGTGGTGATATTCAAACTCAACTTTCAAATAAAGGTCCTGGTAACAAAGGCTTCCCTGGTAAAGATGGAAAATCTTCATCTGTCATTAAATTTAAATCTGACTACTCTGGTACAGTTTATTTCCAATCTGCATCATATGGTGATTACTCAGGAACAGGATGGAGTAACGTTAATGGTGGTTATGAAGTACCTTCAACTGACTCTGTTTCTCCTTTCTCTTATGTAAATGCAGCCGCAGAGAGTAATCCTATTTTCAAGACAAGGACATTTGAAGTTGAATATTTGAGCAACATGACCAATGGTTTAGTCCCTGCATATAGCGAGTATACTCAAAAGAACGACGCTACTCCAGGTTTAAAACAAAACGCTGGTACTAAGGCAACTTTCATCTCAACTATGATTGATACGACCGATGCAAATATTTCATTATTAATGAATGGTGCTTCTTCGAATGCTACTGCAATTAGAAATGCTAGAAATAAATATTCTCAATATTTGCAAGAAAGCGGAAGATATTTAGATGTCTCTACAAAGCATGCCTTAATCTGTCAAACAACTGGTTTAGGTGTCTATCGTGGAGAAGGATATTCTACGTTTGAAAAGTTAACTGCTATTAGAAAGTATTTAGCAGATAATTTCACATACAATTTAGATTTCGATTACGGAAATAGTTTCTCTGATACATTAGACGCATTCGTTTATTACAAAGAAGGTATCTGTCAACACTTCGCAACATTCGCAACCCTCTTATGTCGTTGGATGGGAATTAGTGCTAGATGGGTAACTGGATTCGCTTCTAGAAGTATCGCAGGACAAGACTGCTATGTCGGTCCTTCTACTTGCCATGCTTGGACAGAAGTTTTCGTTGATGGCATTGGATGGATGATTTGGGATTGTACTCCTGGTAACTTCGATTACGATAGAGACGTTTCTAAACCACAAGAAGAAGACGATGATACATACGGAAAAGGCCCTGGTGGTGGCGGTATCCAAACTGAGCTCAACACAATGAGTCTTGCTTTAGTTTTACCAAAAATTAATAAAGTATATTCTGGCAGTAGAGTTGATGTTACTGATATTTATGATTTAACTGATATTAAGGTTGTTGAAACTAAAGGAACAATGAGTCATCAAAGCTTCTCAAGCTCTTATAGAGTAGTTCCACAAAAAGTTGTTAAAGCTGGAACAGATGAGCCTTTATACGACTATGAAGCTGCTATAGATTCAGACTTAAGAGCTGATGTTTATTACACAATTAACGATAAAAGAGGTAACGATGTTACTAATATATTTACTAATTCAAAAGGCGGTCAATTCGCAAACGAAGACGGTCTTTGTGTATTTAAGAATGTTAAAGTTCAAGTCTCAAGAAGACCAATTACAATCTATACAGAAAATCAAAATAGTGACGAAGAAACTTTAGCAATAGAAGGACCACTTGTTGCAAGAATTATGTCTGTTTCCGTTAGCAATTTGACTATAGATGATATTCAATATGATTCATTCCAAGATGCATATCTATTGGGAATTAATGGCATTCCAGATTATTTATTTGTTGATTCCTTTGCAACTCTTGCAGAAAAAGGCTCAATTGATGCTAGTGTTTCAGTGAAAATTTATCGTTACGTCGATGGTGAACCTATCGATATTACTGAACTCTATGATATTACTGAAGACTTCGGAGTCTTAATGGTGGTCTAATTATGAGATACGAGAAATACGAGAAATCCGTAAAACGTGCCGCTAAGACTCTTTCAGCAGTCTTTAAATTTCGTGTGCCTATTATCGCAACTTTAGGTGTTGCTACTGCTACTACTGTTGGCTTAGTTTCGACTAAAGGTCTTGTTGGTGATGTGTCAATCAGCGCAAACGAAATCTTTTATGGTGAAACAATTAAGTTAGAAGGCTCATCATTCTTAAGTGGTGATGTAGAAACTGAGTATAGACCATTAAATGCTTCTGATGATAGTTGGACTACTGAAGCACCATATTTTGTTGGTGATTACGAAGCTCGTTTAAGAAGTGAAAACAATTTTGGATCCTACTATTATTCAGATCCAGTTAAATATACAATTAAACCTTTAAATTTAGATCTTAATATTAGATCAGCTCAAAGAGTTACTTATGGTGATGATCCATTATTAGATACTGTGTCTTTAGTTGGATACGATAAACTCGATAAATATGACTTTGTATACGAAGATATTTCTGCAAAGAAAACTAATGTAAAGGTTGACTTAGACAAAGTCGCTATTGTCAATGAACGCGGCGAAGATGTTACTAAGTGTTATAACTTTACTACTGAAGATAAAGAACTTGAATTTCTTCCTAAAAAACTTACTTTAGATTTCCCTGGAGCAAGTAGAGATTATGATGGAACTCCTCTTAAAAATGATAATTATACTTTAGTAGGTGAACTCGCATATGAGGATAGATTCTCTGAAGAGTCTTTCGTTTCGCCTTCAATTACTGACATTGGACAAATTTCAAACGAAAGAGAAATTAAAATTCTCAATAAGGATGACGTAGATGTTACTAGCCAATATAGTATTACTAAGAATTTTAATTCATTAATTGTTAATAAAATCCAAATCAAATTAACTTCCGAATCTATCGATAAAGTTTATAATGGTGAGCCATTTGAAGCATCAGAATTTGCTTATGACCGCGTAGGTAAATTATTACCTGGAGATGAGTTAATTGTTGAATTTGACGACCTTAAAAAGCCAGAAAAATCTTCAAGACAAATTGACGCATGCAAGAACGTTGATAACTCATTTACATATAAGATTATTAACTCTAAAGGCGTAGATGTTACTGATGATTATTACGATGTAACTGCTGTGTATGGAAAGATGAATATCTCTAAACGTCCTTTAGATATTTCATACACAAATGTTAAGGTCTATGACCGTTTAACTCTTAAGGATACATATCCAATTGATGATCCAACTCAACCAATTTACAAAATTGTTAATAATTGTTCGTTGGCAGATCCTAGTAAAGAAGTAATCGAAATTCAATATAAGACAGACGAAAATGGTGTCTCATATGGCGATTATATCGATGCAGGTTTAGAAGAAAACGGATTATTAATTTTCAATATCTTCAGTGACTCAACTAAGACTGAGTCAGTTTTAAGAAACTACGAAATTTCTTTCGATAGCGATTTATTCGCAATAGGTAAACAAACATTAACAATCTCATTGAAGAACCAAGAAAAGTGGTATGACGGAACTAAGGATTATAAGAAAGATTCTAGCGCATATTCTGTAATTGGTATCGTTGATGGAGACGTATATGAACTTAACTATAATGAATTGGATAGTGCAAACAGTGGCACTCACACAATTTCATTAAATAAAACAAAACCTATTACTATTAAGGACCCAGCAAGAGGGGAACTAGAAGTTAATAATGACTACGATATTAGACTTATTAACGATGGTGAAGCAACATTAAGAATTAAAGCTCCTAAGATCGATGTCGATTTCTTAACAGCTGAGAATACTGCCGTTGGTAGCAACTATTTCTCATTCAAATATGACGGAACTGTCCACTCTTTAAGCAACCTTTTTAGTGCACAAAAATACGATTTTGAAACTGACGACAGAAGTGTATCAACAGCTGAAGCCGGATGGATGGACCTAGACATACCAAATTCAAGCACATTAGGTATTAATGACATTCTTGCTGATGGTGACTATGTTATGATTGATCCTGATAGTGATATGACTAGTGATAAAGCTAGTGAGACTAAGTATCAAATTACACCTGATTTTAGAGTCATCCACTATGACGATATTACTGGAATTGAAAGTGATGTAACTGATAACTACAACAGAGTAGATCACACCTATGAATTTGATGTTAAGTATAGAAATGTAACTTTTGCATTTAATGAATCTGAATATAACTTTAAGTATGATGGATTATCTCATGATGTCTACACTAGCTTTAGTGATGCTTCTAAGCCATATGATGAATCATTAATCGATTTAAACGATGGTGATTATATTTCTATCGAAAGGTGTGAAGTAGTAAAAGATGTCTTAGATAGTGGAACTTACACATTTGACGTTATTATTTGTAATAGTGCAGATGAAGATGTAACTGGAAATTATAATGTTTCAGGTAAGACAATCACATATACAATTACTCCATTAAAAGTAGATATCGAGCTAAACGAAGATGAGTTCACTTTCACTTATGACGCTCAACAACATTGCTTTGATGAAATATATAATCCAGATGATGCTGTAGAAGATCAAAGATTCGTAATGTCTTCTGATACTGAGATTCTTCCAGGACATACTGTATACTTCGTTTCAGAAACAAAACCAACTAACGCTGGTACTTATGAAGTAGATTATAAAATTGTTATTGAAGACGATAGTGGCGAAGAAGTTACTGGCAACTATTCAATCGTAGATTACCAATACACTTATTTCATTAATAAACGTGAAATTGATATCGACTTAGATTCTTCTTATTTTGAAGTTCTTTACGATGCTCAAGTACACTCTTTACAAGGTATTTATGACGCTACATACAATAAGACCTTAGTAAATGTTGCGCCAGGTTCAGGACATACAATTAAGTTTGTTGAAGCAGATGCTCCAATGATTAATGCTGATACATACAAAGATATTAACTATGATATCCACGTATTTGATGGTTCAACTGATATTACTAACAACTACGATGTTGAAACTTATAAGAACGATTACACTCTTAAAATTAATAAACGTAACATCGATATTAAATTCTATAAATCAGATTCTTTAGAAGCCGGTAAGTTTGTCTATGTATACAATGGAAATTCCTTTACTCTTCAAGACTTATATGAAAATGGTTCATACACGGTTGAAAGTGAATTCGACCTTTTAAGCATCCATACATTAAGCTTTGATGGTGGTTTTGTTTATGGTTGGACTAATGGCGAAAAAGACTTAGATTATTCTATTAAAATTACTGATAACGCTACATCAGCTGATGTTATCGATAACTATGAAATTACAAAATATGTTTATAAAGTTAACGTCTTAAAGAAAACATTAGATATCAAGTTCAACACATCAGAATTCGAATTTGTTTATGATGGGGAAGAACATAACATTGAATTGAGTAGACAAAATGGGGCTTATGTTGTTACTGCAGGAGTTACTTCTGAAGATGCTTTCGAAATGATCAACTATTCAACAGTTAAGAACGCAACTCTTGATTCTAGTGGTAACGTTACTCAAGTAAACGCTCCATTTAACTTCTATATTTACAACATTGTTACTAATGAAGAAGTAACAGATAACTACGATATCGTTTCTTATACATACAATTACGAGATTTCACCATTTGAGATTTCTGGTCATTATTTAAATTCACATGTTGGCTCAGTTGATGAAGTCGGACACAAGATTTCATTCACTTATGATGGCGGCGTTAGAACTATGGAAGACTATGTATTCACAAGTTCACAAGGCACTAATGGTGACTTAGACTTATTATTACAAGGTCTTGATAGCTTAGATTCTCTTGATTTTGGTTTCTTTAAAGGAACTACAGAGAAAGAATTCATCAAGAATGTTGAAGACACTGGATATCAATTAGTCGCTAGAAACCCAAGAATCGTTTGTGGTTTAGAAGATGTAACTTCATGTTACTCATTCTCATTCAGCGAATACACATTCGAAGTTTCAAAACGTGATTTAAGATTCGATGTTGATTATGCATATTTCGCTAATTGGAAATATACAAATCACTTGACTGACGCTGTCGAGCTCTTCTCAAATGGAACTATTTCTCAATATAATCCTCTTGCTGATGGAGATACTTTAGAAGTTAGTGGCTATGAAAAAATGTACTATGGAGTTGAAACTACTCCATTAGTAATGACTATTAACTCTGATATTGATGGTTATTCATCTTTAAATAACTATTTGATTGTAGACCAAAATGGTGATCCTTTTGTTGCCCCTGCATACGTTGACAATAAAGTTAGCTTAAATGTTTATTTCAACACTGATGATAGCGACTTTAACGTTGTTTATAAGGGCACTGAATATTCACTCCAAAACATTTATGATGAAAGCTATTTAACAGGCAAAATTACCACAGACTTATCTGTTTCAGGTGTTTATGGATATTTTGATTGTGAAACATTTACTACAGTTTGTTCTGAAACTGAAGAATTATTTTTCGTTGTCATGGATAGCTATTCAAACAACGTGACATTTAACTTTGATATTACATATTTCGATAGATTAAGTAATGAAATTACTGATGTTGATTGGGTTATTTCTCCAAGAGAAATTAAAGTATCAATCCCTTATTTAAGTTCATTAGGAGTCGATGCTGATGGCATCACAAGCGTTCCATATGATGGTGTTACTTATAGTTATGGTGTAACTTCACCTACTAGTAAAACTAGATATGTTATTACTGATTTAAGTGGTGCAACAAACGTTATTTCAAATCTTTATAACGAAGGCGCCTCATCATACGATTATATTTTGATTGGTCAGGATAAATACGATGTTGCATCTCTCATTTCAAAATATAGATTAGTCACAGTTAAGGACGTTGCTGATGGTGTTGTTACTTTAGCAGTTGATACATCCAATGTTTCTATTAAATCTTATAGAGGCGGTTTTGTGACCGATGTTTCAGATTGTTACGAACTCGTTATTGAAACTTATAATGTCAAAATTGTTCCTGTTAACGTCGATATTCAATTCAAGACTGTAGGACACAATGCATTTAATTTTGTCTTTGATGGCAATGGACATAATTTCCAAGAATTATTAACTGATACGAACTATGATTACATGGTTAATCAAGATTTTAGATCTCAGATTTCTGG
>JAKSHZ010000089.1 GCA_024399115.1 Bacilli bacterium | reverse complement strand
TTACATTCTATCCATAATGTCATTATCATTCTTAATCTTGTTCTTGTTTGTTTTGGTTTTCGTAGAGAAGTTGTAACTCAACCGACACCAGACCTGTTGAGTTTGGTTCTTCATATAGATACTATAGTTGAGCGTTGGAACTACATTAGTTGCACGAATTTTCGAACAATTAAGCAGATCGTCCACACCTGCTTGTAAGGTTATGGCATTGTTAAAGAAAGAACGTTCGAAAGAAATGTCAAGTGAGGCATAGCCCTTTTGATATGAATTGCCGACAATAGTAGGAGATGTATAAAAGAACCCTGTTGAGAGACTACCGACCTTCTCCCATGTCATCCTATTGTTCCAGCTAATGAGAGTTCCGAACAGCTCTTTTTTATTGTAACTATTTGGTATGCGCGTGTACGAACCGGCAAGGTAGAAATTACTCTGCCACCAT
Organism: Bacilli bacterium; assembly: GCA_024399115.1. Lineage (GTDB taxonomy): Bacteria > Bacillota_I > Bacilli_A > RFN20 > CAG-826 > RGIG9670. The sequence goes on along the minus strand of JAKSHZ010000089.1, from coordinate 1,883 downwards.
GCAAAAAGATTGCCACTATATGAGTAGTCGAGAGTAATTGAAGATATTGTGCCATAATTCACATTCGTGTGATAGGTTATACCATCTTTAACCTCGAAAAGTTCTGTTATGGCCTTATTTGTATGTCGGTATTTTAGTGATGCCGAATGCCTCTCATGAGACATTGTAAGACCAAGGACATCGGTTAGTTCTGCTTGCAACTCGGGATTGCCCTTATCATAAAGCACATCAGACACACGATTAATATATCCGTTCATTAATGAGAACGCAGGGCGATAGATTGTACGATTGTAAGAAAGGGAATAACCGTATTTTTGACTTGTGTCGTATGACACATAGAAGTAAGGGAACCAGTCCGTATAATTCTTTGAAGTATTGTCGCAACCTTTTGACTTCCCACTTACATCTGTATTCTCTGCACGTAGGCTGAAATACAAATAGAGATTGCCGATGCTCTTTGAGGTGCCCAGATAGCCACCGCAAATATTCTCACGATAATTCCAATCGGAAGTTGAAGGTGCTACACCCAGTTGGTCGATTACTGTTAAATAACTACTCCGCTCACTGGTCAGAAACTTTCCGCCAGCACGCAGACTCCATCCTTTATGATAATTCTTGCGCAGATCAATGGTTGTAGATATATTACTACCATCGCTATTTGTTATATCTCTTTCATTAACATCATATTCAGTTGTACCTATATAAGTTGTCTCTAGCAGGTTATTAGTATTGGATTTTTTATTGTTATAATTGATAAGACAATTCAAATAACTCTTATTGCCATCAATATCCCATCGGTATGAGCCTACTATGTTATAGTAATCTGAATGTGAATTATATGTTGTTTTAGAAGAGCCTATGTATTTGTTACCATCAACGGCTTGATAGTTTTGTGTGTAATTTGATTGGCTAGTTGTTGGAGGTGTTGTGATGCCATTTATCTCCACACCTAAGGAATGTTTCACTGAGAGATTATAAACGGCTCCCAAACGATACGTATGTCTCTTTTTTGAAGAAAAGTAGTTTCCCTCACTATAGTGGAGAGTATTATTATGGAGATAGTCATTGGTAGTTTCGCTATACTGTTCTGCCTTTCTTTGAGTATAGGAATATGTACCGTATAGATTCCATTTGTCTGTACCAAAGAAAATGTTAGTTGTAGGTGTTAGATCGTAGTAATGGCTGCCAGGAGACGAGGCGTAGATGTCGGTGCTTCCATTGAATCCGACTATATTCCGTTTGGTAATGATGTTCAATACACCTCCTTGGATGCTTGCATCATTAACTCCACCATGATTCTGTAAAACCTCTATACGATCTATATCCGATGCTTTTAACATATTCATATAGGCTACCAATTCGTCACCAACTATCTGCCTGTTGTTAACAAACACTGCGGCTGGTTTCCCTGCCACTTGAATACTTCCATTTGAAGTAACTACTACACCAGGAGCATACTTCACCACATCCATAGCCTTTAATGCTTCAATTTTGGGCATATGCTTGATGTTGAATATAGTCTTTTCTTCTTCTTGTTTAACAATAGGACGATAACCTTTCACTGTAATTTCACCCAGTATCTGTGTATCGGGTTGCATATGAATGTCGCCAAGATTTTCCTGATTCACATCAACATATTTTGTTATATATCCAACACTCGACACTTTTAATAAACCTTTGTTTTCTGAACTCTCAATAGAGAATGTTCCATCTTCTCTTGTTATTGTACCTGACACGTAAGTAGAGTCGGTACGATTTAAAAGTACGACATTAGCAAATGCAATAGGTTGAAATTGTTCGTCAATGACACAACCTATAAATGTTTGGGCATCTGATATCAATGTAACTAACAAAGACTCTATTAAAAGAATTATCTTCTTCAT
>JAKSHZ010000088.1 GCA_024399115.1 Bacilli bacterium | reverse complement strand
TTCCTGCTGAAACGATACCTGAAGGAAGTAGATTTTTAGATATAGACAGCAATAGTTGCCTGAAAGTGAAAGGTGAATACAATCAAGTTCACTATGATTATGCGGAGGGCAAAAAATGCAATGCAAGGATTCCTTTGTGCGAGCCTTTCTAATAGGGTACGTAGAAAAAAGGAAAGGAGTCAAGTGGATTATTGCGGAGTTTGATAAGAGGGGATGGGGAAGCGTACAGAGGGTGATATGTTTGATTGGCTATTTGGAAAGTCTTATCATTATCTAGTGTTGATAAATTATGATAAATCTTTTGAACTATCAAAAGATTTGCTTGATGCGATATGTGCTTATCCGACAATAAATTTAAAACCGCATAAGTATCATTTCATTACAAAACTGTATTATGGTATAAAAGTTGTGTCCGCAAAATCTATTTCGAAAGTTAATTTTAGTTCAATGCATGATGTTTCTGTAGGATATTCTAGTAATATTTCAAATCCACTTATAACCATTGAAAATGGGGAGGGGAGGATTTTTAATTACATGCTGATATATTTTGAAAATTCTGATGTTTCAAAATTCCTTTCGTATCTGAAAAATTTCTTTTTTGCTGATTATGGTTTTATTTGTAAATGGAAGAATAATGGAACTCTTTCTTACGCTTTGTATCATGGTAGCAAAAATTGGCGTTTTGATGATCGAAAAGTTTGCGAAGGTTTTCTGAAGGATGTCTATCCAGTCAATATCTTGAATTCAGCACATGTTCAAAATTCTTTGATTGATAAAATCAAAGATGATGAACGAATGGGGAACATTGATTCATCCGTTGACGGATATATTATATGGAACGTAGCTCCTTCGAACATTCGTTATGCCCGCCGTGTTTGCAAGAAAATGGGGCTGTTGATATGAAAGGAATTGCCATCATTTGATAAATACCCTATATTAACCTTATGCCCTGCGTTTCACAACAAAGAAATTTCTCTAAATTTCAGGAGGAACCTTCTGATTTAGAAACGCAGTTGCTTGAGTTGGGCTTTCTTTTCGAAAAGGACGATGGTGCCCGGCAAATCGCGGAAAACTACGGCTTCTATGCAGCACACATCTCGAGGTGGGTATCTACTGACCCCACGTGGCTCGCTGACGGCATCAACCTCTACGCCTACGTGCACGGAAACCCCATAAGCGGCGTGGACCCGAGCGGAACGCAGACGGAAAACAATGAAGCGACTGTAATTGATGAGTATAATGATGATAAAGCGAAAGAAAACCTAATAAATGCAATAAGGGAGAATAATAGTGTTTTTGAAAAAATTTACAGTATTTGGAAAGATTGTATTTGCTATAGGTTGTTTAATACCTATAAGTATTGTAACTCTTGTTGTCTTATTTATTCTTGTAATTGAAATTGATGATAAATGGAAAACTTACGGAAGTTCCCTTTCTTTTGAAAAAAGAAAATCATCGTTTGATCTGATGACATTGCCTTTTGTAGAAGAAATTGTAGTAGAAAATGAAAAAATAATTACTCTATTTGGGACAAAAAATATATTCAAAAGTGAAAATAATAAGCCCTTAGTACTGCGAACGGCTGATGGCGGCGAGAGTTGGAAGAAGAGGGAAATTGATATAGATATTCAATCTGCATCTTTTGATTATATCGGTGAACATGTTTACATGATTGGTTTTGTTGACAACAATGATTCAGTAAGTCGTCCTGTTTACGTGTCAAACGGGGACTTCAAAAAATGGGAATATATTGGTGACGGCGAATATGAACAACTTGGAAAAATACATGTGAATAAAGCAGGGGGTGCGGATTCCCTTTCTATTATTTTAGAAAGGGATAATACTCCAACTATAAATTTAGGAAATCTTTGTAATGGTGCTAAAAAATATGCTCAAAATGACAAAGATTGGATTGTTTGCGGTTTTGATGAAAAAAATACATCGACGCACGATGTTCGTATATTGCATCGAACTGACGGAAAGTATCGTATATACACGTCAATTCCTGATAAATGGCACTTATGGCGTTTGAATTATGTAAAACCATTGGATTTTTATGTAAAGGATAGCCTAATGGTGGGAATTTTTAAATTTTGGATGGGGGCTGGCGCTTGGTTTAGATATTTGTACTATAGTGTTGATGGCGGAAGGAATTGGCAAAATAAAAAAATTCCATCTTTTACTAAAGAACGTTTGGCCATTATAAAAAATAATATTATTGTTCTTGGAGTGAACTATTCGCATAATGAAAAAGAAGGAAAAGTCACCATTCTCACAATGCCAATCCCGAAAAAATAAGGCTCTTCATCAACATGTGTGGGTGGCTTCGCCACCCTTTTTTGTTGACATTCGC
>JAKSHZ010000087.1 GCA_024399115.1 Bacilli bacterium | reverse complement strand
TGAAGCCAAAACCATATTCTTTTCATCTCCACCTCCAATAAAAATGGAATCAAAATAAGGTAATTCCCCTATCTTGATTCCATCCTAAATGTTCTATCTGTCAAAAAAACGGACTCGCAACAGAATTTCTGTTCTATTTTAAAAATACAACTCCTGTAATCTGGTTATTTCTGCTTTCATAGCTTCTACTGTTTTATCAGGTGCAATAATCTTCACTCCTGGAAGAGCCATAATCCATCCCAGAAACAACTTACTCACAGATACCTTTACATTAATCTCAAAATGCTCTGCATCCACCTTTACTACTGGCACATCTGTTCCAAATCGGTCAAACATGATATTAGCAACATGATTTTCGCATAAAAGCTTTACGTTTTCTGGCTCACCTTCAAACATACCAAATAATCTATTAGTATATTCTGTCATCTTTATCTGTGAGAACTCTGCTTTACCTAGACGCTTCTCATTTACAATATCCGTATTTGTCATCTTATCGACACGAAAATGCTTTATTTTCTTCTCATCATTATCATAGCCGATAAGGTAATACTTCTCATCATCCCAGCACAGTGCCCATGGACTCACATGATAATATGCTCCATCATGCTTCAGCTCCATTTTCTTATCAACTGTCCATACAAAGTACTGGAATGTAATCTGCTTATTGTCATTAATAGCTTCATGAATGGCATCCACACTATAATAAATACGCTCATTCATGGTCTTAACACGACCTGCTACATTTACCTGTCGATCAAGCTTTGCAGCTTCATATTTACTTGAATATCCCTCAATTTTCTTAATTAATTCCTTAGATTTCTTTTCAGTAATAAATCTCGCAGACTGAACTGAATCTACAAGTAATTTTAATTCAGCAAGTTCGAACTGCCTATTTACAACCTGATAATGGAATGTCCTGTCATACTGTGAACCAACAATATCCATACCATATAATCTAAGATTTTCTATATCACTATACAGACTCTTACGTTCTGCAGTAACGCCATATGATTTTAACTGCTCCACAATCTCTGCCAGTGTAATATCATGTTCCTCATCCGTAAGCTCCATAAGAATCTTCATAAGATACATGATTTTCAGCTTCTGATTGCTACGCGGACCCCTTTCAATCTTCTCTTCTTCTGCCATAATTACACCCCCAACATTTGCTATTTTGAATATATCAAATAACTGGATTTCATGCAATTAGAAGTACCACATCAAGGACAGGCAATAAAAAAGCAGGTACCACCAACGGCAGTACCCACTTATCACTATTCCTCTACTGGAGCAAGATTAAGCTCCTTAAACTCCGCATTACTCATATTACTGAGCTTATCAATTGCATGATATATAATATCTAGCATTTCCAGATCTCGTTCATATGGCAATACATGGAACAGACCATCAATTGCTTTTTGTCTGTCCGTTGCACTGTAGATGCAGATAACATTTATTTCTTCTACGGTAAATGGATTATTCATCGGCAATGCTCCTCTCATTCTTTTTCACTTTCTCAGGAGCCGGTTTTTCCGGCTGCGCGGCGACCTGCTCTTTTTTCTCTTCAAGACGCTTCTTAAGTGAAGGGCGCTTTGATTTCTTAGGCTTTTCCATATCTGTTTTTCTACCAGAGTCTGAATCAGCCTGTGCCAACGCTTCATCCTGCTTTGTATCCAAATCCTGAGCCTCTTCTACACGTTCCTCAGATGGCTTTTTTAGATTATTAAGCATATTGTCGATATGATTGTAATTTTCTTCTAACTGTTCCTCTACCTTAGCCAGAGGCTTATAATCTTCCACCTTTTCAATCAGTTCCTGTGCTTCTGCCAGTATCTCCGGCGTACCATCCTGTTCCTGTACAATCTCCTTCAGATAATCTGTAATATACTCTGCATTTCCGCTATCTAAATCTGCAGCTATTGTCTCAACCTGTGCAGCTCTGTCTTCCACTTGGTCCTGATATCCATATGGATCAAAATCATACATAAAATTATCTATCTGCTGTGCCAGGTCGTAAGCCTGACTTGGCTCAGCTTCATGTAGTGCTTCGATTTTTTCAGCTAATTCCACTGGCATCTGCCCTAAGATTTCCTTTTCCGGATAATGGTCAATAAGCTCTGCCAGCATTTCCATAGCCTTATCACTATTTAATATATTAGGAACATATTTAAGCATATCCAGGTCAAATGCCTTGCCTACCATAATATCTATTTCCATAGACATCTCCGGTTCTCCAGGCTGAGGCATACTGATACCTATAGACTTGATACCATTCATTCTCTCTGCAGGAATCGCATCATATTTTTCTATAGCTTCTTTAACATCTGTAATACCTTCATAATGCTCACCAAAATCATGGAATTCACT
>JAKSHZ010000086.1 GCA_024399115.1 Bacilli bacterium | reverse complement strand
CTAGCGTTCAGAATGTTTTCTGCTGTCTGCTGTGGTGTTTGGTTGGAATTGTCCAACCAAAAGCCGATCCGTGGTGTTGTCTGCATTTTACTAAATACAAATTCAATGTATACAGAAAGATATAAGGAGTGGGAGGGATTCCGCCGTAGTTGGCATTGTAGGAAAATCCAAAAGTTTAGATTTTCCCACAATGCTTATCTTTTGGTCTTTGGTTCGGAATAGTGTAGTGCTGGCGGTCTATCTCTTGTTTTCGGTTGCTTGCTTCCTTACCGTACATGAGCATTGACACAAAGCATGTAATTGTAAATGCTATTTTGAATACTAAGTGTGAGGAAATGCAGAGCAAGGATATTTTATTTGTTAGCAAGATAAATGACTTGTCTGAATTGACCATTCGAGATGATGATTTGGTTGTGCTGCTTTCGAATCTCTTGAATAATGCAATTGAAGCCTGTGAGCAGTCGGTTGATAAGGTTATAAAAATGAAGTTTGTGATTGAGGATAACCAGATTATTTTATCGGTTAAAAACTCTAATGCAGAGCTTCCAACGCAGGTGGATGGGAAGATTGTAACTTCTAAGACAGACCATCCGGGAGAGCACGGTATAGGTCTTAAGAATGTTGAAGAAGTGGTTGAGAAGTATAACGGTGCTTATGTAATTGATTTTGATAATGAATTGTTTTCAATTTCAATGATAATCCCATTATAATTTCCAAAATTGACTATATCGTTCCAATTTTGATATGGGTGTTAAGGAATGATATTAAGGCATCGATAAGATAAATAGAAGACTATTTTTAGAAATGGATTTCAGATTTTAGTAAAAAATAAGTAAACGGAATTACTTAACAAGACCACAAGGAGGTAAGGTGAAATGAAAATTCAAGGAACAGAGAGCAGATTTGTTACAAGTGTAGAGCAACCAAAGGTAAATCGTACATTTGAGGAGCTAAAAGCTAACACACCAAAGCAGGATGATGCTGTAAAGGTAACAATTTCAAAAGAAGGTATCCAACAGTTTCGTGATAGCAAATTACAGGAGGCTAAAGCAGGACTTATTGGTTCTGATAAGGTGTTATGGGATAGCACATCTTACAGCGGAATGATTGGTGCCAAGCTTCCAGCTTCAGAAGTAATGGACGAAAAAGGCGAGTACCATCATCAGTACTCATCATTGTCAAGTCAGGCTGATAACTTATTAAAGGCTTATGCAGAAAGCTATGATGAGATTGTGCGTGGCTATGAGGAGGGAACTAGAGAAGTTTGGGTTGAGGATAAGAATGCCGATGGTGGTATTCGTAAACTGACAAAGGAAGAGGACTTGGCAGCACTTGATAAGGCATATCAGGATAGAGTAGACAGCTTTACACAAAATAATGATAAGAAAATTATTGATGCTTTAGCTGCTAATGCAAAGAAGATAGTGGAAGCTACTGGCGGAAGAACAAAGATTGCAAAAGAAGTTAGCCCTGAACTTGAGAAGAAGCAGGCCGAGCTTGAGAAACTTCCTACTGACATGGGTAAGAAAATGAAAGATGCAGCAATGAGTTTCAAAGTACAGTATGGTCTTCAACAGGCAGGACAGATTGATATTTCAAACATCCTTAAGGGAATCAGCATCTTTGGAATAAAGTAAACGGAATTACTTTATAAGATTACAGGGAGGTTGATTTTGATGTCACGAATAACGGATTATAGTTTTTTATTTCAGAGCTTATCTGGAAATACACAGACAAATAGAGTCAATAATATACAGATGTCTCAGATTGGAAGCAAATCTGTCAGAACGCAGTTAAAGGCTGCTGGTATTGATACAAATAGTAAGCAGTATAAGGCAGCTATCAAAAATATGCAAAAAGGTTCTAATGGAATGATGTTTACAAATGTCAATGCTATTAAGAATCAAATGAAGCAATATGATTCTAATGGTGACTGGATTGATCCGGATACTGGAATGACAGGTTTGTTAGTTACAGATGAGAATAGAAATAGTTATAAGCATATGATTTCTATTCCTGAAAGTAGCCGAGAAGAAATGTTTGAATTAGCCAAAAAAGAGTTCATTAATGGAAATGGTATGGTTAATGGTGATACAACCAAAAGAGGCGATATATATACAAGTATGCAGAGAAAGATGAATAAAAATGACAGACTGTCTGCTACTTGGACGTTGGAACAATATGAAAGCAAATATCGTAAGGCTTTTGTTGCAGCGGCAAAGGCAGCAGACCCTAAGTGGGACTTTGGCAAACCAATTCCGGCAGGTGCTTTAGATGGAATCAAGAGAGAAGATATCGAAGCATCTATGAGGTCGATTGATGTTAAACTGTAAGTAAACGGAATTACTTAATAAGAATACAGGGAGGTTGATTACGATATGCAGATAACAAGAGATAATTATTC
>JAKSHZ010000085.1 GCA_024399115.1 Bacilli bacterium | reverse complement strand
GAAATCCTGCCGCTTTTTCTGCTTTAGTTTGTCAGCTTGACAAATAAAGGGTTAAGGAATATAATTAGATTCAGTATTATACAAGGAGTTAATAAATATGCGGCAAGGTATTCTTAAATAAACTGTCAATTTGATAGTGGGAACAAAAAGTAGCAGTCCCGTTTCACTTTTAATATGGGGCTTAGTTTTTTGTACCCAGTTTAAGAATACTTTTATCATGTAATTTTATATGCCCGAAAACATATAAGTGTTTTGGGGCTATTGGAGTTATTTACCCAGTGATAGGAGTATTTATCACTGGGTATTTTTATGCCCTTTTTTGGGTGTTGATAGGAGGAAAATCACATGAAAATAATTAACTTAGGCATTCTGGCTCACGTTGACGCAGGAAAGACAACATTAACGGAAAGTTTATTGTATACCAGTGGTGCAATTGCAGAACTAGGGAGCGTAGATGAAGGCACAACAAGGACAGATACAATGAATTTGGAGCGTCAAAGGGGAATCACTATCCAGACAGCAGTGACATCTTTTCAGTGGGAGGATGTAAAAGTCAACATTATAGATACGCCAGGCCATATGGATTTTTTGGCGGAAGTATACCGTTCTTTATCCGTATTAGACGGAGCAGTATTATTAGTTTCTGCAAAGGATGGCATACAGGCACAGACCCGTATACTGTTTCATGCACTACAGATAATGAAGATTCCGACAATTTTTTTCATCAATAAAATTGACCAAGAGGGGATTGATTTGCCAATGGTATATCGGGAAATGAAAGCAAAGCTTTCTTCGGAAATTATAGTGAAGCAAAAGGTTGGGCAGCATCCCCATATAAATGTAACGGACAATGACGATATGGAACAGTGGGATGCGGTAATTATGGGAAACGATGAACTATTAGAGAAATATATGTCAGGGAAACCGTTTAAAATGTCAGAACTGGAACAGGAAGAAAACAGGAGATTCCAAAACGGAACGTTATTTCCCGTTTATCACGGAAGCGCTAAAAACAATCTGGGGATTCGGCAGCTTATAGAAGTAATTGCCAGTAAATTTTATTCATCAACGCCTGAAGGTCAATCTGAACTATGCGGGCAGGTTTTTAAGATTGAATATTCAGAGAAAAGGCGGCGTTTTGTTTATGTGCGTATATATAGCGGAACATTGCATTTGAGGGATGTTATTAGAATATCTGAAAAAGAGAAAATAAAAATCACAGAGATGTGTGTTCCGACAAACGGTGAATTATATTCATCCGATACAGCCTGCTCTGGTGATATTGTAATTTTACCAAATGATGTTTTGCAGCTAAACAGTATTTTGGGGAACGAAATACTGTTGCCGCAGAGAAAATTTATTGAAAATCCTCTCCCTATGCTCCAAACAACGATTGCAGTAAAGAAATCTGAACAGCGGGAAATATTGCTTGGGGCACTTACAGAAATTTCAGATGGCGACCCTCTTTTAAAATATTATGTGGATACTACAACGCATGAGATTATACTTTCTTTTTTGGGGAATGTGCAGATGGAAGTCATTTGTGCCATCCTTGAGGAAAAATATCATGTGGAGGCAGAAATAAAAGAGCCTACTGTTATATATATGGAAAGACCGCTTAGAAAAGCAGAATATACCATCCACATAGAAGTCCCGCCAAATCCTTTCTGGGCTTCTGTCGGGTTGTCCATAGAGCCGCTCCCTATTGGAAGCGGAGTGCAGTATGAAAGCAGAGTTTCACTTGGATATTTAAATCAATCGTTCCAAAATGCGGTTATGGAGGGGGTTCTTTATGGCTGCGAGCAGGGGCTGTATGGATGGAAAGTGACAGACTGTAAAATCTGTTTTGAATATGGATTGTATTATAGTCCTGTAAGTACCCCCGCAGACTTTCGGCTGCTTTCCCCTATCGTATTGGAGCAGGCTTTAAAAAAAGCAGGGACAGAACTATTAGAGCCATATCTCCACTTTGAAATTTATGCACCGCAGGAATATCTCTCACGGGCGTATCATGATGCTCCAAGGTATTGTGCAGATATTGTAAGTACTCAGATAAAGAATGACGAGGTCATTCTGAAAGGAGAAATCCCTGCTAGATGTATTCAAGAATACAGGAACGATTTAACTTATTTCACAAATGGGCAGGGAGTCTGCTTGACAGAGTTAAAAGGATACCAGCCAGCTATTGGTAAATTTATTTGCCAACCCCGCCGCCCGAATAGCCGTATAGATAAGGTTCGGCATATGTTCCACAAGTTAGCTTAACAGCTTGCAAAAGTCATATAAAATGAGATTTGAAAGGATTAGAGACTAATTATGATGAAATGCGAATGGATATTGTGTCCTGTTTGTGGGAGCAAAACCCGTAATAAAATTAGGAAGGACACTGTTTTGGAGAATTATCCCCTTTATTGTCCAAAATGCAGACAAGAAAGATTGATTAAAGTT
>JAKSHZ010000084.1 GCA_024399115.1 Bacilli bacterium | reverse complement strand
TAGATAAACTTTCAGTCTTGCGGAGAGATTGAAAGCAACAGAAGATTTGAATTTGTGGAGGAAGATATGAAGATAGAAAGATGTACGAAAAAGTCGTTTGTTGTAATAGGAAAAGAAGGTTCAACTTTGGATGGGGCTGGATTTATTCAGAAATTATGGGAAGATGCAAATTCTCATTTTAATGAAGTTGAATGCTTGGCAAAAAGAGATGAGAATGGTAATTTTGCCGGATTCTGGGGAGCAATGTCTGATTTATCACATTCATTCAGACCATGGGAAGAAAATTTTAGTAAAGGATTATATTTGGCAGGCGTTGAGTGTGCTGACGATGCGGAGGCTCCTGAAGGATGGATAAAATGGATAATTCCAGGATATGAATACATTTATGTAGAAAATATAGGTGAGAATGTTTTTACAGAAGTAATCGAATATATGAAACAAGAACAGATTCCTCTTGCAGGTGCTGTTCACGATTTTACATGTCCAATAACAGGTAAAAATTATATGGTTTTTCCAATTAAATTAAGTCAAAAAATTTGAATTTGTGGAGATGCACTATATGGATTTGATTGAAGCATTGGAAACAGGAAATCTGGAGCAATTACTGCAAGTACCCAAAAGTGATATTCATAATCATGCAGGTCGGGGCGGAAATATAAAATTTATATCCGAAAGAACAGGAAGACATATTTTGCCACCACCTGGAAAATATGACTCCCTATCTCATATGCAAAAGTGGTTTGATGAGAATATAAAGCCAATCTGCGGCGGTAAAGAAGGACAACTCCTTCGATGGGAAGCTTGTTTTGCTGAAGCCAAGAGAAATAATATTTCTCGTTTGGCGCTGAGCTTCTCACGGTTGGACGTAGGGTTAGTAGGTGGAATGCAAGCTTTTATAGAAATATTAGATTGGAAACACTGCACTCTTGGAAATAACAAACATATGTTAAAAATATTTTTTGAAATGAAGTGTATGTGGAATTGCTCGGCAGCATAAAGATAGGCGATGATATTAGCAGGATAAGAGTAATCAAAGAATGTGAAGAAGAGATGTAACCTTTGGCGTAACAATTTAATCCAGATAGCACGAGAGGGTTGGTGTCCTTATTTCGTAACATGCTCCATAATAGAATACATCTATCGGCCTATAGAAATAAACTTTGGAGAAAATAGTATATGAGTTTAGGTGAAAATATAAGTTTTCTACGTAAGCAAAAGAAAATAACACAGGAACAACTTGCAGAGCGAATGAATGTTACCAGACAAACGGTTTCCAGATGGGAATCGGATGAAATCACACCGGAATTATCGAAATTGATTGATTTGAGTGATTTCTTTGCATGTAATCTGGATGCTTTGGTGAAAGAGTCATTATCACAGCAGAAAGATATTTATTCTGATGTCATAATAAAAAGAGTTCCAGCGTTTCAATATGCAAGTTATGTGATTATTTCCCAGAATCCGGAAGATGATGCAATGGGATATATACAGCAGTGGAGTGAAAAGTGTGGATTGAAAAAATACACAGACGCAATCAAATATATCGGTTGGGATTTCCCGTTTGTATCTCAGGAACAGCAAAATCGATTTGGGATGCACGGATATGTAGCAGCTTGCATACTTCCGGAAGGCTTTGAAGCAGACGGCCAGGGAGTACAGATCTGTGAAAATCTAGAAGCTGATTATGCAGTGATTAGGATAAAAGAACCGTTCATTCAGCCTTTTGAAAGAATTCCCAATGCGTATAAGTTGATTATGGAATACTTGCAAGCCAATAATTTTAAGGAAAAGAGACAGGATAATATTATTGGTTGCTTTGAACATGAATATGAGAAAAATGGCGTAACATATATGGATGTTTACATTCATGCAGCTAGCGTAACAAAGGTAGATGCTTTTTCTTCTTTTAATTGACAGTGGTGTAGGGAGAACGATGATGAGAGAAATACATTATATAAAACAGCCCACGGAGTATTTGTGTGGACAGGCTTGTGTAGCCATGATTGCGAATGTATCTGTAGACGATGTGATTCAGGTAATGAATAATGATAAAGGAATTGGGAAAAAGGATCTTGAAAGGGCTTTGGTTCACTACGGAATTGCTCAGGCGAAAACAATGACGAAGGCAGATAATAATACCATATTACCACCGGTATGCATATTAAAGGTATTGCTACCTAAATACAGCCACTGGGTATTATATTATCATGGAAAGTATTATGATCCGGAATTTGGGTTTTCCGATGAGCTTTACAGTAAAGCCAGAATCCAATCATATCTGGAATTGTTTGTAGAATAAATATATAGATGAAATAACCTTCCCAAGAAATATCAAATAATAATTATTAATCTTTGTTATTCTGTTTTTACAGGAGGACAACCGATGAATGAATACGTAGAAACAGTACAACATATGATTGACTGGATTGAAAAGAATTTGGACCAAGCAAAGGTATTAGAGTCGCTCTTAAGAGAGATAGGATATTCACC
>JAKSHZ010000083.1 GCA_024399115.1 Bacilli bacterium | reverse complement strand
CGTCAATTTTTAACCTCCTACGCGTCTGTTTTCCAGGTTCCCTCTTCATTGAATTCAGTTATTTTGATGTTCCATGGGAGTAATTTTTCAAAATCTTTTTCGGATTCACAGAATGGTGCCTGGTCAAAAACGCAACGCAAGTATTCATATGGATCCAGCTTATAAAGTTTTGCATTTTCAATAAGTGTAAATAAAAAACAGGAACTTTCAGCGCCAGTTTCAGAACCTGAGAAAAGCCAGTTCTTGCGACCGATTACAAACGGTTTTATGGATCGTTCCGAAATGGAATTATCAACAAAAAGTTCAGGACAATCCAGATAATTGAGAAGATGATTCCATGCAGAAAGTGCATAATTTATGGCGCGGCCAAACATAAGTGTCGGAGGAACTTTAGGTTTCATTTCCAAAAGCCATTCATGAAATTCATCGAATACAGGCTTAATAATTTCTTTACGCTTTGAGACAAGCTCTTCTGGAGAAAGGTTCATGGCAATTAACTCTTCTTCCAGCCTATATATCTGCTGAATATATTTAACAGCTTTACTCGCTCCAGGAGTTTTACCGTTTAATGAGGCATCAAAGAACTTACGGCGGACATGAGCCAGACATGCTACATGAATAATTTTATCATCAGGATATAAAAGTGCATGCTCATTTATGGCGGTTTCGTATCCGGGATATTCATCGGTCTGCAGATAGCCTTTAAATCCGTTTATGAAAGGTTTTATGTATTTATGATGCCGGCTTTCATAATATCTATAGATTACAGCCTTGTTGTCCTTTGGACCTCCGATTCCAAGCCAGATATATGATTTCTTTCTTGAATCATTTTCGCTCTGATTTTTATATTTCAGAACTTTTACGGTAGTCTCATCCATATTCATGGTATTGCCGGACTTAATATGATTCATAATTAGCTTATCCATTGGCTTAAGCCACTTATAAATCTGTTCCTGCCAGTTGGACATATCTGCTCTAGTTACTGTAATGCACCGGCGTTCAAATGCTTTTTCCTGTCGATAAAAAGGAAGGTGTTCGCAGAACTTATTTGTCATTGTATATGCAAGAAGTTCTGATGTTGCAATTGATTTTGGAATTAAGTATTTTACTGCAGGCGCCTGACGGAAAACAGGTTTATCTTCATCTCCGCTTCCTTCACAGGCTGGACATGCATATTTTGG
Source organism: Bacilli bacterium (assembly GCA_024399115.1). Classification (GTDB taxonomy): domain Bacteria; phylum Bacillota_I; class Bacilli_A; order RFN20; family CAG-826; genus RGIG9670. The sequence continues at coordinate 1,410 of JAKSHZ010000083.1, read as the reverse complement.
ATAGATATCTTCAATGGCGTACATTTTGGCAGGGATAATTCGTAGACGTTTTGTAGAGTTTTCCCCTACTTTTTTGAGTTTACAGCCACATGCACATAATTTCTCTTCTTCTGGAATATCATGATAGATCTGTTTTGTTGGAGTTGAGTCATCTATCGGTTTGCGGCCACATTTACGCCGGATATACTCTCTGACCTTTACTTCTTTATAAGGCCCCTCACCTGCTACTGTTTCTGCAATTTCTTCTTCAGATGGGGTAAATTCTTCATCTTCAAAATCAAAAAGGCTTGGCTGGTTATCTGACTTTTCGGAATGTGCACAGAATCTATGTGCTAATTGAGATGATAATTCTTCCTGAACCTTAATTAATTCAAGTTTTATCTGTTCTTTTTCGGATTTTTCAGCTTCAAGCTGCTTATCTTTCTGGTTTATTACTGCAATCTGGGCATTGATTTTTAGGTCTCTTTCAGCTATTTCATCGTCTTTTTTCTGTAAAGACTGCTGCTGTTCCTCAATCTTGAGTTTTGCAGCAGCTAGCATTTTTAGAGCCTCTTCTAATGTAATATTGTTTTCCACACCCACGATTTAAATGTTAACATAAATTGAAAAATGTTAAAAGATGGGTATGGAATATTTCTTTAATTTATTTCAGAGAAGAACAGCTCATCATGTCCTTTAAAGAAATCAACTCCTTTCAGAAGCATTTCTACCTGATCCATATTCAATTGTTTGACCTGTTCATGTGTATCAGGCCATGGCCAGTGTCCTTTCTCAAGCTTCTTCTGTGCTACCCAGAAACCGGTTCTGTCCCACCATATCATTTTCAGAATGTTTCGTTTACGATTGCAGAACAGAAACACAGCTCCACTGAACGGATCGTCTTTCATTATGTTCTTGATGATTTCCAGAAGCTGGTCTTTGGAAGCGAGCATATTTGTTGTTCCTGGTCTGATGATTATTCTTGTATGTGAAAAATCTAATCTCATATGCTTGCCGCCGTCTGTAGGATTTTGAATAAGTTTGTTTCGCAGGTCTCGATTGGAACATCAATTTCAATTCCTGCAGCCCTTACAGTGATTAAGTCTTTTCTGTTTTTTGAAAGTGTTATCCCCTGCTTTGATACTTTAGGAATATCTAGTTCTACAAAATCTGTTGTTGAAAATACATCAAAATCGCCTTTTGCTGCTGGTGCTGGATGCATTACTTCATCAATCCAGCTTTTTAAGGCTTCCGGTGTAATACTATGAGCTTCTGCAAAATCGTCAATTCTCATTGTTGATGCAGCAAACTCTTTTACCAATTCTTCTTTTACTCGTTTTACTGGAAAAATCATAAAAAAATCTCCTCGCTATGAGGAGATTCTATTTCATGTTTATTTTTATTCGTAGGGGGTGTTAATTATACGCTTAC
>JAKSHZ010000081.1 GCA_024399115.1 Bacilli bacterium | reverse complement strand
AAATACATAACCTTACCGGCTAATCCTATTATTTAATCAAGCCGCTATCTTTCAAAAGAATCTCAACATCGGTTCCTTTCACTGTTTTAAGTACCATCTTCAAAAGCATCTTCTCCTTGAATGACAATGGCACCTCGTCAATACTCTTTTTGTCAATACCATAATAGGCTGCACGGAGCAATTCTCTTACATCATATTGAGATCCCCAAACTTCAGGAACACCTCTGTCAACATTCATAAGCGTGTATACTGCTTCCATACCTGTACGGATAGAGTATTCTGTAGTGAAAATAGTATCTCGTGGTGTTTCTGCAAACTGTCCAAGGAATGCAAAGTTCACAGCTCCCTTTGGTACTACAAGTGGTCTGTCTTCTTCCTTTCTAGGCTGGAAAAATGCATTAATAAATGGCATGAAGCAGGTTGTTGTATTACAACGGTTCTTTGCCCAGTCGTTAATCTTGTCGGTTGGAACACCGATGTGATATAACCACTCACGACATACTTCTTCGCCGGTGCAGTCTCGCATTGCCTTCTTTACATAGTTACCTTCCTTGTTTGTTGTAAGAGAGTATACCCATACAAGAACCGTATCCTTATCCTGTGCCTTAAACTGAGGCTGGCGGTTTATAGTCCAGGAAAGATACCAATTCTCAGTGCTGTCCTTTACAGTTACGATACCACCGGTAGTAACCTTTCCTTCTCTTGGGTCTCTCTTGCAAATGCTGATGATTTTCTGAATGATTTCTTCATCCTTCGTTTCAATTGTTGCACTCATCCAGTTGGTGGCTTCATAATCACTGCAAAACTTGTCAGGATTACCATATTCACCATGCTTAGCCTGAGCTGCTATATTCTTCCAAAGGTCCCAGGACTCGCCAACACCGTTTCTTACATTACTGATATCAGGTGCTGTATTCTGGTCACCATAGCAAGATGTGTCAGTGCAACAACCGTTAGTAATAAATACCAAATCGTCCTCAACCAGATCAATGCTGTCCTGCTTGCCGTCTTTATTATAGATAATCTGAGTTGCAACCTTTTTTCCGTTAGTATCTTTAATGATTACATTCTTTACATCAACACCGTATTCTACAGTTACCCCATGACTTTCAAGATACTTGATAAGAGGTAAAATCATGCTCTCAAACTGATTATACTTTGTAAATCTGAGTGCCGTAAAATCAGGGAGTCCATCAATATGATGGCAGTATCTACAAAGATATCTCTTCATTTCCAAAGCAGATGACCATCTCTGGAAAGCAAACATTGTCTGCCAGTAAAGCCAGAAATTAGTACTCCAGAAAGAATCAGGGAGAATATCGCTTATTTTTTTATCCTCGAGGTCCTTTTCAGGTGTCATAAATAACTTTGAAAGTGCAAGTGCAGACTGCTTATCAAGTGTGAAAAGTTTATCTGTATGAGCATCCTGTCCACATTTTTCAGAAGCTCTGCAAAGAGAATAGTTAGGGTCATGCTTATTAAGCCAGTAATATTCATCAAGTACAGAAATACCCGGTGTCTCAATGGATGGGACATCTCTGAACATGTCCCACATACATTCGAAATGGTTGTCCATTTCTCGACCGCCTCTCATATAGAAGCCTTTTCTAAAATCCTTACGTCCGTCACAGCTGCCACCGGCGAGGTCAAGCTTTTCAAGAAGATGAATTCTCTCTCCCTTTACCTGACCATCTCTTACCAGATAAAATGCTGCTGATAAACCTGCCAGACCGGTTCCGATAATATATGCCGACTTTCTGTCTGCTCCTTCCGGTTTCTCAGGCTTTGCAAATGATTCATAAGTTCCTGCTGAATAATACATAATAATCTCCTTTCAGGTCATGTTGTCCTCGTCTCTTTAGACGAGCTGTGTTCTTATGAGTACAATATAAATACCCGAAAGAAAAAATGCCATGAACAATAAATGGGGGCTGTCAGATTAAACGACAGTCCCCTAAAATTGCTATAGATTACGACAAAAGAGATACTTTGTCGTATTATTTATTTACTTTGGCATTATTAAGAGCGTGGTTAAAGCTACCCTGAATAAGTGAGTTAAGTCTGTCTATGATAACCTTTGGCTCCTCCTTCATGCCGCCATCAATCCATTCAAGTACCAGTCCCACAAAACCATACTTATAAAAATTGGCTATGAAAGCCTTGTCCTCATCTCTGACCACCATTCCATCGGCAGCTTCTTCAAGGACATTATACAGAAGCTGATACGTCACTCTGTAAAGATATCTGTAAAGATAGTCCCGCGGAACATTATGATAAATATTAATGATAAAAGCCTGATCCTTTTTTATCATATTAAAAATAGATAAAAAACCCTCCTGCCAGGAATCATAGGTCCTGTTTTCCTTAAGGGCACGCTCTGCATCCTCTTCGCAAATCCATTCGGTTAATTCCAATATATCGTGGAAATGGTAGTAGAAGGTCTGGCGGTTCATCTCACATTTTTCCGCAATATCATTTACGGTTATCTTATCTAAAGGCTTTTCAAGTAATAATTCTTTAAAAGCAAATGCAATAGCCATCTTTGTTGTAGTCTTGCTCATTATTATCGCTCCTTCTCAACAGTTTTCGTGTGGCATTTTCAATGAAGCCA
>JAKSHZ010000080.1 GCA_024399115.1 Bacilli bacterium | reverse complement strand
CATGAAGCTTCTCACATGCTCTATAAGCTGCACTGGCCACTGCAGACTGGCCTTTCAACCTACTGATGGGATTAGCACGCACAAATGCTATAGCCATATGCACCTCCTGCCGGCCACCAGGAAGGAAGTTTCAGTCCTAAAGAATTTTCTTCAGGAAAATAAAAAAACTTATTGTTCGTCTTTCTTATTCTCATCTTCCCTCCTCGTGTTAGTACATTCCCCAAGAAATTTCTCAATTGAATCTCTTGCAAAATAAACTCTCCTGCCTATTTCGATTCGCTTCAATTTTTTCGATATTGAAGCATCAAAATTTGCAAGTGATACATTCAGAACAGAAGCTGTTTCCCTTCTTATTAGCAATGTCTTTTCTGGAAATTCCAGAATTGTAATTTTATCCATTTAGCCCTCCAGACAAAAAAAAATGGGATAAGCAAAAAAGAGCTTATTTGCTCTCTTTATGCTTATCCCATTCTATTCAGGCTTACTCGGTAGAAGTTCTACTACTTTTCTACTACCATCTCTTTTCTTATTTGCTCCATTGCTTTTCGCATTTTATTTCCTAGATCCTTAACATTTGGATTCCATGCAGACTTAGATTCTGTTAAATTATTCTTTCCTGCTTTTGAAGTATCACAATCAAATAATTTATCTAAGTCTTTTTTCATTTCTACATAAAAAGGAAAACCTGCTCCTTTATAATCTGTAAAAAAACCTTCTTCACGAAGTAAGTTTACAATACAATATTTAGGAAAATTCTTTGTAAAAGTTATTTTATCTTTACCAAATAAAAAATAATCCTTTCTTATACAATATTTGACTAATTCTCCAAATTCTTTTGATGCATCTTTTAAATCCTTAAATGTATCATTTCTCTCTAATTCTGCTATTTGCCGATTTACAGCTTCTTCAGTAAAGTATGAACTCATAAAATCCATTTCTTCATTTAATTTCTGAAAAAATAAATCTGCATTAAACAGCCTTATAATTTTTCTTAGTTTATTTATCTTTCTTGTATAAATTAAATCAAAGATACTTGTTCCTATCATAAGAACTGACACAAGCCAAAATGCACCTATATAAAGCCAAGTAGAGATACTAACTCCAGATATTGATTTTGCCTTAATTATAATTATTAAGTTAAATATAAAATTAATTAGGGCCAATAATAATCCCCATTCTATGAAAACTTTTCTATCTTCTCTAAAGGCTTTTTTTTGAATTTTTGTATTGTCACTAAATTCTTTTATGAAAAAATCTTTTAATGTTTCTCCTGAATTCTCATTAACTTCTTCATCAAAATAATACTTTCTTAATGCTCTTTCTATTGAATCGTTCCACAAAGGACTTCTTTCTAATAACTTAAAATCAAAACATTTTGCAATGTTTACCTTATAAATATTGAAATCATTGGAATATTCATTTTTACCAAAATTCTTTTTTGGATACTTAAAAACATTATATGTAAATAAAAGAATTAATCGTGTTGCAGTTTCAACTCCAGCACTATCTCTATAATTTTTCCATTGAAAATTAATTAAACTCATACTTTGCGACAAACCTCACCTACTTTTTACTGTTGTTTTTCTTTGAACTTATTGAACATTGGATAGAAGTCAAAATCCACAGTTCCTTTGCTTCCGTTTCTGTTCTTCAGGATTTTCAGTTGTACTGCAACCGACCTTCTGTTTTTTGCATCTTCAGCAGCTTTGTCAGATACTCCCTGAGCCTTTGTTTTATCACCTGCAGCTTCTACCATATCCTTATACTGAAGTCCTATTAGAACATCGCTTGAATATTCGATTGCTCCTGATTCCTTGAAGCTGGCCATATTTACCACTGAAGTATAATTATCACGATTAAAAGAACTGATTCCTATTACAGTTGTATTGAAATCACGACTGATTATTTTCAATGCCTTTACATTCTTGTCTGTAACCTGTTTATCTGTCAGGAACTGCTGATCTTTTGGCGGATCAATAATCTGCAGATAATCTATCAATACGATTGGAGCCTCTCCTGTAACTTTAGTATGAAGCTCTACCCTCTTCCTAATAGACTGAACCGTAATTTCTTCACTTGCCTCATAAACATAAAGATGATCACAGAACGACTTATAGATTTCAGTTGCAGATGCAATCAGCTTCTTTTCAGTTTCATTATATTTTTCATACAGGCTGCCAGTCAGAATTCCTCGTGTTGTTTTTGCATTAGTATTACTTCGTGTAAGCTTCACATCTTCAATGCTTGTAATACGGCTTATACTTTTTGCAATAAGTTCGTTTCGAGACATTTCCAAAGAGAAAATAAGAACATCCTTTCCCTGCTGTGCAATCTGATCCGCAATCTGCAGACACATAGTTGTCTTTCCAAGAGAACTGATAGCCCCAACAATATAAAGTCCAGGAAACAAACCTCCATCAAGTTCCTTATCCAATATTGGAAAACCTGTAGGAACATAACTTCGTGTCTTTGAATCCTCAATGCACTGCATAAAGTCTGGCATTCTGTGAAGAACACTATCTTTTCTTAATTCAGCAACAAGAGCTTCCTGTCTCAATTCTTTTGATCTATATGAAAGCCTTTTTTCTTCTTCTACCTTCGGAGCAAACTCAAAGAATTCTGCACATAAAGCTT
>JAKSHZ010000008.1 GCA_024399115.1 Bacilli bacterium | reverse complement strand
ACTTCAAAATTAAAAGTATTTTCTTTTAATAAAGAAATAGTGTTTTGCATTTCGACAGAAGTGTAGATTTTTGCGTAATCTGCTTCTTTCATGAAATATTCTTGACCGATTGCGGATTTGATTTCTAATGCTTCATCTTGGCTAGAAGCGATTGAGTCTACTAATTGAACAACAATAGCATCATCTTTATTTACATATCTAACTCTTGGAGAAGCGATAGTCTCATATTCAAAGTCATGAGCAAAATTTCTAATCTTATTTGCATAAGCGACATCTTCTCTTGATGTTACTTCAATACCTAAATAGAATTTGCTGAATAATTTTGCTAAATCAGATAATTTTCTTTTTGAATGAATATCGTCAATATTTGCAAATAATTCTTTAAACCCCGCATATTTAGTTTCTAAAACGCATATTAAAGAATTGATATTTTTAACGTTTTCTAATGAAAAGTCTTCATTTTGTAATGTATTTACGATTTTTACGAGTGCTCTATAGCCATCTTCGTTCGTGCAATATAAAAGGAGAGAAAGACCTTGATCTTCAATTCTCATGCCGACTAAGAATGGTTTTTCAATTGATTTTGCAGCCTTAATAAAAGCAGGAATACCATGCATTACTTCGTTATCTGCAAGGCCCATTCCAAAATAGTTATTCTTTTTAACAACAGTGGTGATTTTTTCGATAGTTAATCCACTTTGCAAAAACGAATATCCAGAGACAATATTGATAGGTGCAAAAATACTCATATACTAAAGTATATTTCAAAAGTGAAACCAAATAAATAAAAATAATGCATTTAATCCTATTATTGGATTAAGTCCAAAACGTAATTTAATGATTAGGCGTAAAGAAAAACCTCCTTGAGGAGGATTTTCTGCTAATTTTCAGAATCGGTGTCAATCCACAAGGAAACTTTTTTAATAAATTCATCGTCTGGATCTGGGTAGAAATCTATCGAAATTTTTCCTTCGTCGTGGTTATGTAATTCTCTAGTCTTATAGTTTTCATCTTTAACTCGAACATTTGATGACATAGAACTAGCGAATTCATATTTCTTCGAGGTTGTTTCGATAATGTAATATTCGGTATTTGCATCCAATGTGAATGATGAATCTTCAAAATCACCATTAGAAGTTTTGATTAATTCATCGTTTATGTTGTACTCAAAAATTTTATAACTTTTATCAATTCTATCGATGTAGTTATATTTCATCGTTAAGATTGAATGTTTTTCAAATGTTATACACTCAGTTTCTTGCTTTTTGTGGTATGTGTCATCGAACGAAATTCCAGTTTCAATACTACCTTGAGATAGTTGTAATGGAGCCATAAGTTCAGTTGTTATTGTTTTTGTATCTAAGTCGAACACAATGTAGTATAAATCTATTCTTTCATTTTTGTATATTGGCATATCAAGTATTGTGTCCAAAATAATGGTTCCAGAAGCTTCGGATTCGAAGATATTTCCATATGTTTCAACTTTGAAATCTAAAAAATCACTTTCTTGCTTTGTAGTGATGAGATATTTAGTTCCATCGGTTTCTCCGAAAAGAGGGCAATATAATCCAAAATATGTACAATTTGATAGAGCTGGATTTGTTTCAGTGTAATCTTCGTGTTCTATATGAGCAGGAATAGGAGTAGGAGCATAATATTCAGTTAAACCGATAACAACTTTGTGTGGTTTTTCTGGAAGTCCATCTCCATAATCTGGTGCCTCTGGTTCAGGTTGAACTACAGAACATCCGCATAAAGTAGTGGTAATCATTGCTAATAAAATTTTATTCTTCTTCATCTGTGATATATTCCTTTCCATCAAACGATAATATGTCCCCTGGTGAGCAATCTAAATGAAAGCAGATTGCATTAAGCGTAGAAAATCTAATCGCTTTTGCTTTTCCGCTTCTTAAAATTGACATGTTAGCTTCTGTTATGCCTACTAAAGCACACAATTGCTTCGATGTCATTTTCTTCTTTTCTAATTGTTTCTCTAAGTCAACTTTAATAGCCATATTTTAAATTGTTAAGTCATTTTCCTTCTTAATACTAATAGCTTTTCTTAAGAAACTTAAAATACATTCAAGTAAGAAAGCACTTAAAATAAGTGGAAGATTTATATTGATATTTGAGTGAACTGATAAAGTAACTCTACTTGAAATGAACTCTAAAACATTAGTTAAGAAAGTTGATCCTAATACTAATAAGATTAATAAGAATACGTACTTTGAAAGACTTTCGATTTTCTTTTCTAATTCATCACCGAAACAGTTTTTATTAAATTCTTCGATAACTGAAATAAGTTTGAATGATGCAATTACTCCAAATACATATGGAGCAATATAGATAATAAATTCAATAATTCTAAGTGTGACAATAGAAGCTGAATCTTCTAATCCTTTTACTGAATTTATTTGATTTACGGCGTTGCGTAATCCAACATATAAACCACTAAAAACTGAAACGATAGCGATGATAAAAGCAATCACTAGTGCATATGTTGTTGCTTTATTTTCATCTTTATTGATATCAAAGTGAGACTTACAAACGAGAATAGTAATTATAAAAATATACGTAGTAATAGCGATTCCAGTCTTAGCTACCTCTAATAAATCCTTATTAATAAAGAATTCTTCTGGGAGGATCTCTTGAGGGTTAATATAGAAATAAAGAGCTAAGAAATGAATAACTGTAAATACAAACCAATGAATAGAAATAGTGCTAATTTTCTTTTCTTTAATTACATTAATTGTAGGATAGACTGCTGGCGCTAATCCAAATACCGCTAATAGAATCCATCCAATGATATTTTTGAATGTGTTTCCTTGGCCGATAAGTTTAATTAATTCACTTAATAAGTAATAAGGCAATCCATAGAAGTGCGCCATTGAAATAGCGGATGCTGTTACAAACGCAGATACGATAGAAACTACCGCTGTTACTCCTAATATAATCGCCAATATAAGTGTTGTTTTCTTATTCATCTCATCCCTCCGAATTATTGATATACGATAATTTTAGACTTAACAAAAACATTCTTCAACTAAAACTTATAAATTATAAATTATTAAAGATTTTCATCGATTTTCTTTAGAAATACGATGAAACAAAAAACAATCCCACTTAATTGTGAGATCGTCTTTTTTGAATTTTTATATATTTTTAGAGAAATCAGTTTTCTAAATCTTGAACGAATTCATCTAATTCAGAAAGATTGTTGAGTTTCGCACCAGAAGCTTGTGCGTGTCCGCCTCCGCCCCATTTAGCAGCAACTCCATTAATTGCCTTTTCTTTACTACGGATTGAAACTCTCCAGCAGTGGTCTTTTACATCTTCTGTAATTGAGCACCAAACATTAACACCTTCAATGTTCGAAAATAGGTTAACATTTTCTTTGCCTCTTTCAGTAGTGATTTTGAGGTCATCTTGTGTCTTTTTATCAAGGACATAGTAAGCAACGCCGTGTTCAGAAATCTTAAAATTGTTTAAGACGTAAGCTGTGACATATAAGTCATCAACTTGCTTTAAATACATTTCTTGATAAATCTTTGAAATGTTAATACCTGTCTTAATAAGCTCTGAAGCAATTGCAAAAGTGTGGTTGCTTGTTGAACTATACATGAATCTACCTGAGTCACCGACAATACCGATATAGAAGTATCTTGCTGCTTCTGGGGAAAGAACATAATTTCCTTTTGCATTTAACAAGATACTAACGATATTTTCAGCAGCAGCGGAAGCGTTTGTTTTAACAATTGATGCTTTACCAAAATTTTCTACTACTGGGTGATGATCGATTTTGATTTTGTATTTTGCTTTTTTCCATCTTGGATCAGCTATACGTGATTTGTTTGCACAGTCTAAGATGATTCCTAAGAATGGTGTGGCAAACCAATCTTCGTTTAAAGAATCCATTTCAGGGAAAATTCTTGGAGTAAAAGTAACATGATTATCACCAAGTACTCTGACTTCCTTATTTGGGAAATTGTCTTTGATCCAAGTTGCTAATCCGTATTGGCTTCCTAATGCATCGTAATCTGGCATTATGTGGCGGAAGATAGCAATTCTATCATATTTTTTGATAGCTGAAATGATCTTAGTGATTTCTCTTTTTTCAGATGATAAAAAGTCTTTAATAATCGGATTTAACTTGTCCATTTTATTAACCTTTGATGCACATATCGTAAGCATCTCTAGCAATCATGACTTCTTCGTCTGTTGGGATGATGACGACTTTAACTTTACTATTTGGAGTAGAAATGACAGCTTCTTTACCATGTAATGTTGAGTTAAGTTCTTCGTCGATTTCAACGCCGAGAGCTTTAGAAATTAATTTACAAACAGCGCTTCTTGTTCTTGGTTCGTTTTCACCGATACCAGCAGACCAAATGATTAAGTCAGCGCCACCTAATCTAACATAGTATTGACCGATGAAGTCTGCGATTCTTCTATTGAAGATATCTAATGCTAATTGTGATTTTGCATCGCCTTTTTCAGCAGCAGCGAAAACATCACGTGAGTCATTTGAAACACATGAAACACCTAATAAACCTGATTTTTTATTGAACATTTGGTAAACTTCTTCAGCTGATTTACCTGTGACTGAAACAACATAGTTGAAGACAGATGGATCCATATCGCCTGTACGTGTTCCCATCATAATTCCACCTAATGGAGTTAAGCCCATTGATGTTGCGACACATTTGCCGTTTTCAATAGCTGAGATTGAAGAACCTGAGCCGATGTGGCAAGTGATGATTTTTGGATTTTCAACACCTGGTAAGTATTTTAAGCCTTCTTCAGAAAGGTATTTGTGTGAAGTACCGTGAGCGCCATATCTTCTAATGTCGTATTTTTCTGTTAATTCATATGGAATAGGGAATGTGTAATCAACAGGTGACATTGTTTGATGGAATGCTGTATCGAAAGTAGCAACTGCTGGACAGTTTGGAAGAACTTGTTTGAAAGCTCTGAAGCATGTTAAGTGTGCGCCATTGTGTAAAGGTGCAAGTGGAATTAATGATTCGATTTTTGCTTCAGTATCAGCATCGAACATTGCTGATTTTGAGAAGTATTTACCACCTTGGACAATTCTATGTCCGACTGCTTTAATCTCGTCATAAGATGAGATAATTCCTTTTTCAATTAATGAATCAACAACTAATTTAGCTGCAACTGCGTGATCCTTGAAAACAGGTGTTGTGACATCTTTCTTGTCACCATATTTAATTGTGAAAATGCCATCAGCTGCGCCAATTCTTTCGCAGTTTCCTGAGCAAATTACTTTTTCTTCTGGCATCTCATAAAGTTTGAATTTTAAACTTGAGCTACCTGAGTTAACTGTCATTACTTTTGCCATAATATTTATTTCTCCTTACTAGTAACCGTCCTAAATTATAAGATAATACAAATATCTTTTCAATTAATTGAAAATATCGGTATTCGAATACTAGAAAAATTTAGAATAGCAATATGCCTTAATGTAGGTTATTTTTTGAAATCGATTTTTTCCTCAATATTTATATGGTTTTAAATTTAGTAGAAAATCCTGTTAAAAGATTCAAAGAATCATTTATAATAATTACAGATAGGAAACTAAAAATGGGTTTACTTGAAGGACTTGGAGCGCTTGTTCTTGCTGGCATCGGCTTTTTATTAACAATTATGATCGGTGGAGCTATACTTAAAGCTCTTTTAGGCTTTGCTGCTTTCGCTTTAATTGTCATATTTGTCGTCTGGGTTTTCAGTCTTTTTTAGTGTTTCGAACAAAATTACTTATATTTATATAAAAAGATTAAGGAGACAAATTGAATTTTGTCTCTTTTTATATATAATAAAAGAGTTATGGATAATAATTTCATTTACGACTTCTTAAACGGACAAACAATTGAGGCTCATAATTACTTTGGCGCTCATGCTGAAGTTAGAGATGGAGAAAAGGGCTTTGTATTTAGACTTTACGCTCCATTAGCTAGTGACGTCAGCGTTATTGGGGATTTCAATAACTGGGATTACGGCGCAAATAAATTAGAAAAAATCAATGATTGTGGCGTTTGGGAAACATTTATTCCTGGAGTTGTTGATTATCAACATTACAAATATCATTTCAAAACTTGCAGAAATAGTTATGTCGACAAAGCTGATCCATATGCTTTTTTCTCAGAAATGAGACCAGGTAGCTGTTCTAGAACTTTTAATGTCAAAGATTTTGCTTGGCATGATGATGACTGGATGAAGACTAGAACTAGAAACTTCGACAAACCAATGTCAATTTATGAAATGCATGTTGGTTCTTGGAAAGGTTTAGCTGAAGATGGACACACACCTTCTTATGAAGAAGTTAGTGAACCACTTATTAAATACATAAAAGAAAATGGCTTCACCCATGTCGAGTTTATGCCGTTATGCCAATATCCTTTTGATGGTTCTTGGGGCTATCAAGCTACTGGATTTTTCTCTGTAGATTCAAGATACGGAAACCCATTTCAATTAATGTGTCTTATCGATAGACTTCATGAAGCAGGAATTGGTGCGATTATTGACTTTGCTCCAGTACATTTTGCTGTCGATAAATGGGCTTTGGCTAATTTTGATGGCTCACATATGTATGAATATAACGGCAAATATAGAATTTCTCCTTGGGGTAGTTATCAATTCGATTTAGGTAAAGACCCAGTAAGAAGTTTTCTTATGTCTGCGATGAACTACTTTGTAGATTATTTCCATTTTGATGGAGTAAGAGTTGACGCTGTTAGTAACATCATTTATTACAATGGTGATTCTTCAATTGGCGTTAACGAAGGTGCTGTAGAATTCGTTAAACGATTAACAGCGAAGATTCATATTGCGCATAATTCGGTAATGATGATTGCAGAAGATTCAACTTCATATTCGGGCACAACTAGACCAACAGAATATAATGGCTTAGGCTTTGACTATAAGTGGGATTTAGGTTGGATGAATGATACTTTAAAGTACTATTCAAAAGACCCTGTTTATAAAAAGTATGACCATAACAAACTAACTTTCTCTATGGCTTATTTTTATAGTGACAATTTCATGCTTCCTTTATCTCATGATGAGGTTGTACATGGAAAAGGCACAATCATTAATAAGATGTGGGGAGATTATTATCAAAAGTTTAATTTAATTAGAAATCTATATACATATCAATTCGCTCACCCTGGAAAGAAACTTAACTTCATGGGCAACGAATTAGGTAGTTTTGACGAATGGGATGAGAAAAAATCTTTACCATGGATTTTAAAAACTTTCCCAAAACATGACTCTGTTAGTAGATGTGTAAGAGACTTGAACCTCATTTATCAAAATGAGAAAGCTATGTATTTCGAAGAGCATAATCCAGCTCACTTTAGATGGTTGATGGTGGATAATGCTGATCAAAGTGTTTTCGCTTTTGAAAGAAAAGTTGATGACGATACTTTAGTATTTGTGTTCAATATGACACCAAATTACTATGAAAATTATCGAATTCCTCTTTTGACAAAAGGAACATACGAAGAGATTTTTAATTCTGACAAAGACGTTTATGGCGGAGATAACCAATTTAATGGACTTCCTATTAAAAGTGGGGAAGGCAGTTTTGAGGGACTTCCATATCATATGGATATTAAATTAGGTAGCTTCGCAGCTTGTATATTTAAGAAGAAATAGGAGTGTATTATGTTTTCAAACAAGAATGAATTTAAAAAAGAATATTCTAGAAGAATGTTAGAAAAATATGGTGTATCTATCGAAGATAGCCATATTACAGAAAGATACTCAATCCTTGGTGAAATGGTTAGAGATTTCGCTAACGTTGACTATGCTGACACTAGAAATAAATCAATTAACAATAATGCTAGAACTTTAATTTATTTCTCAATGGAGTTCTTAATCGGTAGATTGCTCGTAAATAACATGCAAAACATGGGGATTTATGAAACAGCAAAAGACGGATTATCTGAGCTAGGCATCAACATTCATGAACTCGAAGAAGTTGAAAGTGATGCAGGTTTAGGAAATGGCGGTCTTGGTAGACTTGCTGCTTGTTTCTTAGATTCAATCGCATCTTTGGGATATGTTGGTCACGGTAACTGTATCCGTTATCAATATGGTTTCTTCAAGCAAAGATTCGTTGAAGGTAAACAAATTGAATTACCAGATAGATGGCTCATGAACGGAAACGTCTGGGAAGTTAGACGTATGAAATACGCTGTAGATGTTAAATTCTATGGTTCTCCAGAAACATACTTAAAACCAGATGGATCTTACGGAATTAGAACTAGAGATTTCGTTTGTGTTAAAGCGGTTCCTTACGATGTACCGGTTGTTGGTTATAAAAATCACGTAACAAATACACTCAGATTATGGAATGCAGAACCAAGTAATCATAGATTACCTGCAAACGTTGACTTCAAAGAATATTGCAGAACTTTAGAAGAATTATGTCATGGTTTATACCCTGATGATTCAACTGAAGAAGGTAGAATTTTAAGACTTCGTCAGCAATATTTCTTAGTTAGTGCAGGCCTTCAATCTACATTAAACAGCTATTACAGACATAACAAAACATTAATTGGCGTTCATAAACAATACGTTTTCCAATTAAATGATACCCACCCTATTTTAGCTATCCCTGAAATGATGAGAATCATGTTAGATGAATATAACATGGAATGGGATGATGCTTGGAACGAAGTAACTCAATGTATGGCTTTCACAAACCACACAGTCATGCCAGAAGCACTTGAAAAGTGGCCTGTTCATTATGTCCAACACTTAATTCCAAGAATTTATATGATTATTGAAGAAATTAACAGACGTTTCAATATTGAAATGACTGCTAGAAATGTTTCTCCAGAAAATCGTTATCAAATGAACATCATTAAAGATGGTCAAATTCATATGTGTAATTTAGCTATCTACACATCATTCTCAGTTAATGGTGTTGCTGCTTTACACACTGAGATTTTAAAGGCTCAAACATTTAGATCTTTCTATGAATATATGCCAGAAAAGTTCAACAACAAAACTAACGGTGTCACTCATAGAAGATGGCTTGTTTGCTGCAATCCTAAGTTAACCTACTTAATTAATTCAAAAATAGGTGAATCTTGGATTACAGATATGCCTCAAATTAAGAAGTTAGAAGCATATAAAGACGATGAAGAAGTCTTAAAAGAAATCAACAATATTAAACTTGAAAATAAGAAAGTTTTAGCAGCTTACATTAAGAGCAATATCGGAGTTGATGTTGACGTTAATTCAATTTTTGATGTTCAAGTCAAACGTCTCCACGCTTATAAGAGACAACTCTTAAATATCTTCAACGTTATTTATCAATATCAACGTATGAAAGCAGATCCTAATTATAGAATCTACCCACATACATATATCTTTGGTGCAAAAGCTGCTCCAAGTTATACTTACGCAAAGAAGATTATCGAACTCATCTTAGCTGTTGCAAAAGTAGTTAATAACGATGAAGAAACAAACAAATTTTTAAAAGTTATCTTTGTAGAAAACTATGGTGTAACTCTTGCTGAAATGATTATCCCAGCAGCAGATATCTCAGAACAAATTTCAACTGCAGGTAAAGAAGCAAGTGGTACAAGTAACATGAAATTTATGATGAATGGCGCTGTTACTTTGGGAACAATGGACGGTGCTAATATCGAGATCGTTGAGAAAGCAGGAGAAGAAAACGCAGTCATCTTTGGCTTAAGAAACGAAGAAGTAGAAAAGCACAATTCACAAGGAGATTATAACCCTTGGGATTACTACAATCATGACACTAGAATCAAAGGTGTTATGGACTCATTATTCGCAGGTGAATGGGCTGGCTATAAACACGACAAATTCAGAATGATTTTTGATGAAATCATGAATAAACGTGACGAATATTACATTTTAGCTGACTTTGATTCATACGTTAAAGCTCAAGAAAGAGCAGAAGAAGCATATAAAGATAGACTCGGTTGGGCTAAGAAATGCTTAATGAATATCGCTAATTCTTCACACTTCTCAAGTGATAGAACAATTGGTGAATACGCAACAGAAATCTGGAAATTGGAGAAAGTAAAATAATGGCAAAATTTGATTTAACTAACCTTTATAAATTACAAGGTGAACTCGATGCAGCTATTGCAGCTAATCATGGAGTTACTTATGAAACAACTCGTCCTAGAAGAACTTTGGCTCTTCTTGTTGAGTTTGGAGAATTCGCAAACTCAACACGTTGCTTCAAATATTGGAGCAACAAAGGACCAGAAGCAAAAGAAAGAGTCTTAGATGAATACGCTGATGGACTTCATTTCTTCCTTTCTTTAGGTATCGATATTAAGTCTAGCAAGATGACTTATAGCTTCACTAAACACGAAAAAGATCTAACTGCTCAAATCTTAAAAACATATTCTTTGACAGTTAACTTTATGAAGAAGCAAGACGAAAAAAGCTATGTCAAAGCTTTCCAAGCGTTCTTAAATATTGTTCCATTACTTCACGTAAGATGGAGCACAATTGAAGGTGCGTATTATAAAAAACTTGGCGTTAATTATAACCGCCAAGAAACTAATTATTAGTTAAGAAATTTTCGATGTCGTTTTCGCTAATAACGCGAATACCATTTTTCATCAATAATCGGGCAGTGATACCGCTGCCTTTTATTTTACGTCCAGAGAATGTTCCGTCGTGTATTTCATTTAACCCACAACTTGGTGAACTCTCTTTTAAAATTGCTGTTTTAATTTGAAGGTATTGGCAGAGCATTAAAGCTTTGCTAGCGCCTTCTCTAAAGTACTTTGTTACGTCTTTTCCGTAAGCGTTAATTACTTGTCCTTTAACAATTTCACTTGGTTGACGTGGTGTATGTAATCCACCTTCAACTTCAGGGCAGAAAGGAACGAGTTCATATTTTTCTAATAATTGTTTTACTAGTGGATGATAGTTACTTTTTCCATCATATCTAGTTTTATCGCCAATAAGGCATGCAGATATAAGTATTTTTTCCATAAACATTGGTATTTTACTTTTAATGCATTCTTTTAACAAGGTATAATTCTTTTATGGTCACTAATCTTAATATAACTATTAACGGAACAAAGTTTTTAATCGTTGCCGATAGGGATAATAAATACATTAAACCTTCAATTGAATTTGTTGATGGTCATTTTGTAGTGAAAGCTCCACAAAATACTAGTGATGCTACAGTTAAATATTGGGTAAATATAAACGCTAAGAATTTATTGCCTAAAGAATTTCAGAAAAAACCTAGTTATATTTTTATATTTGGTAAAAGATATAACGTTAACACCATTGTAATTGATGGAAAAAGAATCGACAGTAGTGATGAAAAAATATTAAAAAAACAATTAGAAAAAATCCTTGAAGAATATGGAAAAGATTCATTTAAACGTTATTCAAAAATAATGGGTATGAACGAAAAATATAAACTTTTCGTACGCAATGATGATAAGCACCTTGCTTATAATGATTTATATAATAAAGAGATTGTTCTTTCTTACGGTCTTATTCATTTTTCAAAGGAAATTATTGATAGCGTTGTAATTCATGAGATTACACATTGTTTTGTCGGAGATCACTCAAAAGCATTTTACGAGATTTTCTCGAAATATTGTCCAAACTATAGAGAATACGAATATAAATTTACACATGGTAAATATAGATAAAAATTAAAAGAGGATACATACTTAGTGCACAGAAATGGCACAAAGATATAATCCTCTTTTTAATATAAAATTTTTATTATTACTTTACGTATGAATATGAAACTTTGAAATCGATTTCGACTGAATCGTATGAGCCTTTTGCGAAAGTTAAGTTTAAATTTTCATCCCAAGCTAATTCGGCATCTTTGTCTTTAGCTCTAAAACCATTGCCAACATAATATGTTGTCTCTGGGTCATCAGGTATTGATGTTATTGCTTCTGATAACAATCCAACAACAGTAAGAATAGAAATTTCTTTAATTGTTAAATCTGCAATGTCTGTAACGCCTTCTTCGTATTTTAAATTTTTAGCTTCGTATTTTTCGTCGCCTTCCTTAATAAAACCGCTAAATTTTAAGGATTTTACTTCTGGCAATTCGCTTTTTGCAGTCTCGTCAACTTGCTTTTTGAATTCTTGGTAAGTGCATTCGCTTGTACCATTTTTGCAAGCAGTTAAAGATAATGCAGCAATTCCAAGACATAATAATGTTCTTTTTTTCATTTGTGATACCTCTTAGTTTAATTTAACAAAGAAATGATAAAATATCACGATTTATTTAAATCCCTTAAATGTTGGTGTATCTGAAGCTATAATGTCTTTATGAAATTTACTATCGAAAATAACGAATATACTTTTGATGGGAAAGTGTATCCAGTTGTCATAACTAGAAAGAGAATGAAAAATGTCACATATCGTTTTAGGAGTGGGACTTTTTACGTATCTGCACCTAAACGAGTTGCGCTTAGCTTTATTATTAAAGGCTTAGATAAATTCGGACCTAATTTAATCAAAAGAAGCGCTAAGGCGACTGACGTTTCTAATGAATATGTTTATATCTTTGGAGAACGCTATCCTATTAATAATATTAATATAGATAATAAAATACTTGATTATTCTGACCAAAAAAATTACCAAAAAGAACTATATAAAATGCTCTATAATTACGTCTATGAAAAGACATATGAGTATGGTGCTTTAATGGGCATAAATATCAATACATACCGAGTTAAAGTTAGAAATACACGTTCAAGATTTGGATCGAATTCTAGAAGAACATATACCATTGCATACTCTTTTCAATTAGTGCATTTTTCAAAAGAAATTATCGACTCAGTCATTTATCACGAGTTAGCACATTGCAAAGTTTTCAATCATTCAAAATCATTTTATGATATTGTCTATCAATATTGTCCTAACTATAATGAATTAAGGAAAAAATTGATTCACGCGGAGCACAAGTAGATGGAAAAAATTCTTTCAAAAACAAATTCAAAGATTAAATTCGCTGCTTCTTTAAATGAGAAAAAGTATCGTTTAGAGAACGGAATGTTTTTGATTGAAGGAAAAAAGATGCTCGAAATGGGCTTAAAGGCTAACCTAGTTGACTCAATCTTTACAACTGTTGAACTCAAAAACATTCCTTCATCTGTAAAAACTTACTATGTAACGGATGAAATTATCGAAAAGATTTCTAATGAAAAGAATCCAGAAGGAATAGTGGCTATTTGTAAATTCCCAAAATGGGATAACGACTACTCTAAGTATCATAAAATTGTTTATTTAGATGACATTAATGATCCAGGAAATATGGGCACAATTATTAGAACTGCGCTCGCTTTTAATTATGATGCATTAGTTCTTTCTAAGAATTGCGTTGATGTTTTCAATTCAAAAGTAGTGTCAGCTACTAGAGGAGCATTGTTTTTGCTCCCTATTTTTAATGATGATCTTGGACGATTTAGCAGCAAAGATATCATTGTTTCCGCGTTAAGTGACAAAGCCGTTTCTTTAGAAAACGTTAAGAAATCAAATGATTTTGTCCTTGTACTAGGAAACGAAGCTCACGGTGTTAGTGAAAATACTTTAAAGTTAGCAAATCAAATTGTAAAAATAGATATTTCAGAATCGATTGACTCATTAAACGTAGCTGTTGCCGGGGGGATTTTGATGCAATTTTTGCAGTAATTTGCAGTAAATTAATAAAATGAAAAAGACGATTTTTCCATTAATATTTTTAGGAAGTTTATTAACTTCGTGTGTAGCAAAAGTACCTAATATTTCTGAAAACGAAATCGAGGGTGACTTTTTTGTTTCAGGAAACTTAGAATCAAAGGCAGAGGATAGAAAAAAAGGAATTTCTTCGACAATATCTTCTGAATTTTTGAGGGATTATTTATTTTTTGAAGATTCGATAATATTTTTCGATAACAATTTCGATTTACCGTCTATCACCAATGATCTTTTTATTTCTGATATTAATTGTGATGGCTATGATGATATATGCTATACAAATAATACAAAAGGAAGTAGTGGAAGCTGTTCAGAAACAGTTATATATGATATTAAAAACAAACAACTTTTATATCATACGAAGTATAGATATTTAACAAATTACGATTCAAAAGGATATGATTTTTTTTCGGTCGATGAATGTGGTTTTTTAGTTTTAAATCATTGCAATTGTCAATCGCCGGATAATAACAATATTTCAAGTAGGAAAGATTTGTTAGAAAAAAAGCTTTATTTTCAAAAAAATAGCGATAAAGAAATGAGAATTGTAGAAAAAGAAGTAGAATTCAAAATATGTTATATAGATCTTTGGCCTGCTTCGTTTAATTATAAAAATAATAGTTTTGATTTGCTAAATAATTTTAGTACTGATAGTGGACATATTTGTCATAATGCTCAAATAAATACAAATTTTTATATTTCGTTAGAATTATTTTATCAAGGTATCTTTGATTCTAATGAAAATCAAATAACCGTCGAGACAAATGAGTCGTTTGTTATTGGAGATAGAATTATTGATAAGCAATATAATGTTTTTACTGAAAAATTTTTCTCAATATGCTTTGTAAAAACTGGATTTTTTTCTGTTAATTTCTTTTGTAACGAAGACAAATATAGTATTGATTTTAAAGTTTATTGAAATAATTAGATTATTTGTTCGATAAGATTGTTTTCATTAAGTTTACAAAAACCAGGTCTTCAAATTCGACGAAATTATTATAGATATAACTGTCATCTGCTATCGCTGAATCATATCTAACTTAAGGATCGATATTTTCTGGATCTAAAATCAAATTGTAATTAAAATCCCAGTTTCTAGCTAAATCTGATGGTGGTTTATGTGACCAAGTTCCATTGCATTAAGACATATTGGATTGATATAAGTGGCAATAATCGGATTGATAAAATATGATACTGGATTGCTTTTCTTTTTGAACATAAATAAACCTCTATTTTTTTGTAATCTTATGGAAACGAAAATAAATATTTTATTTATTATCGATTAAATTGTGTTAATATGAATAAGCGTTTTGATTAAAAAGGAGAAATATTATGGCGAATGAGAAAATTACTCAAATTGTTGCAAACGCTTTAGAGAAAATTAAAGCTAGTAGCATTGCAGATGAATTAGTTGAGCTCAAAAACACTTTCTTAGGTAAGAAAAGTGAACTCTCATCTATGACATCTTTAATCGGAACATTACCAAATGAGGAGAAAAAATCTTTTGGTGCTGCAATCCACGAAGCAAAAGAAAAGATTTCAGTTGAAATCGAAAAGAAGCTCGCCATCTTTAGAGAAAAAGAATTAAACGAAAAATTAGCAAAAGAATCAATTGATATCTCACTTCCTGGAAAGGACGCACATGTCGGTGCAAGAAATCCATTCCATGTCATCATTGATGAAATCACAGATATCTTCTTAGGTATGGGATTTGAAGTAGCAAAGGGTCCTGAAATTGAATCAGATTTATATAACTTCGAATTATTAAATCTTCCAAAAGATCACCCAGCAAGAGATATGCAAGACACATTCTATATCGACGCTAATACTCTTTTAAGAACTCACACTTCACCTGTTCAAGCAAGAACAATGGAAGCAAAGAAAGGCGAACCAGTCAGAATTATCTGCCCTGGTAAAACATATAGAAGAGATGATGATGATGCAACTCACTCACATCAATTCGCTCAAGTTGAAGGTCTTGTCATTGACAAGGATATTAACATTGGACATTTAAAAGCTACATTAGAATTATTTGCTAAGAAAATGTTCGGTGAAAAACGTGAAATTAGATTAAGAAGTTCATTCTTCCCATTCACTGAACCATCAGTTGAAGTTGATATCACATGTGCGAACTGTGGTGGCAAAGGATGTAACATTTGTAAAGGAACTGGCTATATCGAAATCTTAGGTGGTGGAATGGTTCACCCTAATGTTTTAAAGATGAATGGCTATGATCCTGATAAATATAGCGGTTTCGCTTTCGGTATTGGTATCGAGAGAGTCGCTATGCTCAGATACGGAATTGATGATATTCGTAAATTCTACACAAACGATGTTCGTTTCATTCATCAATTTGGTAAGAAAAATTAATTTGGAGGCAAGAAATTATGTTAGTTAGTTTAAAAAATGTTAATCAATATGTTTCTCTTGAAGGCTTAACAGCTGAAGAAATCGCCAACAAATTAACTTTTGCTGGTATTGAAGTTGAAGAAGTTTACACACTCGCTCAAGGCACTAATTTAATTATTGGTGAAGTAGTTGAATGTGTTGCTCATCCAGATAGCGATCACTTACATGTCTTAAAAGTCAATTTAGGTGAAAAATATGGAGTCGAACAAATCGTTTGTGGTGCTCCTAACGCAAGAGCTGGCATTAAAGTTATCGTTGCTATGCCTGGAGCAAAACTCCCTGGTGGCGAAATTAAAAGAGGAGTCATCCGTGGACAAGAAAGTAACGGTATGTGCTGCTCATTATTAGAATTAGGCATTGAATCAAAATATTTAACAGAATATCAAACAAGTGGAATTGAAGAATTACCTGCTGACGCTCCTGTCGGTTGCGAAGATGTCTTCGGTTTCTTAGGTTTAGACGATACTGTTTTAAATTTAAAAGTTTTAGCAAATAGACCTGATTTACTTTCTTTATTCAATGTTGCAAAGGAAATTGCTGCATTATTCGAAAGAGAAGTTAAAATCCCATCTGTAAATAAATATAACGATTTCAAAACTAATCTCAAAGTCGGTAGTGCTACTGAAAAATGTACTCAATTCTCTTCTAGAGAAGTTAAAGAAATCGTCACAAAACCATCACCAAGATGGATGTCATCTTATTTAATGGCTATGGGCGTTAGAAGTATCAATAACATCGTCGATATTGGTAACTACGTCATGTTAATGACTGGTCAACCTTTACATATGTATGACGCTGATAAACTTGCAAAAGCAGAATTAATCGCAAGAGATGATTATAGTGGAGACTTAGTCGCACTTGACGAAAAAGCATACAAGATTATTCCAGGTGACATCGTTATCACTAGTGATGGTGTACCACAATGTTTAGGTGGAATCATGGGTTCATTATCTTGTGCAGTTGATGAAAACACTAAAAACATCTATATCGAATCTGCATCATTTGACGGTGCAAGCATTCGTCATACATCAAATAGATTAGGCCTTGGCAGTGAATCTTCTTCTAGATTCGTTAAAGGCACTAACCATTTCCAATCTGAATATGTCTTAGACTATACAACAGACTTATTAAAAGATTTATGTGAAGCAAAAGAATGTTCTGATATCGTCACATACTTAAACGAAGAAAAACCAGTTAAGATTATTAAATCTTCACTTGCTAGAATCAACGGACGCTTAGGAACTGAATTCACAATGGAACAAGTTAAAAACGTCTTATCAAGAGTCTATTTCGACGTTGACGTAGCTAGCGATAATACTTTCACAGCTAAAGTTCCTGATCATAGATTAGACGTAACTTGTGATGCTGATTTAAGCGAAGAAGTCATTAGAATTTTAGGCTTCGATAACGTTAAGAGTATCTTACCTAACCTCGATATGAAGGTCGGTGCTTTAACTCTTGAACAACAAAGAATTAAAAATATTCGTGATTATTTATTAGGCGCTGGTGTTGATGAATGCTTAACTTATTCATTAGTTTCTAAGAAAGAAATGGACGCATTCAATTTATTGAATAACGAAGAACATTACTCAATCATTAACCCTCTTACAGATGATAAGGAAGTCTTCAGAACTCATATCCTACATTCATTATTAAAATCAGCTTCTTATAACATTGCTCACCAAAATAAAGACCTTATGTTATTCGAAACTAGTAACATGATTTCTAAATCATCTGCTAGTGAACATTTAGCTATTGTTTTAGTTGGAAATGAGTATGTACAAGGACATATGAGCCCTGTAGCGTTCGATTTCTACTCAATGAAGGGTCTTGTTGAAGGTATCTTCCAAACATTAGGAATTGAAAATTCTAGATATAAATTCGAAAGACCAACAACTAACTTAGATAAACTACATCCAGGAAAATCAGCTAACATTATTTTCCAAAATCAAGTAGTTGGTACATTCGGTGAATTACATCCAAATATGTATGGTGCTTACGATCTTGGTAAGACAAGTTGTGTTGTTTTAGAAATGAATTTAGAAAGCTTATTAACTGCAAAAGTTTCAGTCACTAAGATGGCTCAATTCTCTAAGTTCCCATCAATCACTAGAGACTTAGCTTTAGTTGTTGATAAAGCAGTTGAAGTTAAAGACTTAATTAAGACAATCAAAGTCGAAGGTAAAGGTGTAGTAGTAGATGCTTACGTCTTTGACGTTTATGAAGGTGTTCATATTGTCGCAGGTAAGAAGAGTGTTGCTATTTCAATCGTCTACCAAAAGAGTGATTCAACTTTAAAAGATGCTGAAGTTAATGAGGTTGAAAACAAGATTAAGTTCGCATTAAACAAAGCTTATAAAGCAGAAATCAGAATGTAATGACAATTAATAGAGCACTTCTCCCAGAAGGGAAGAAACAACATTTCTCTCAAGATATCGATTTCAGTGATTATATCGGTGATGAAAATCACTGTAAATCTATTTCATCTTGCCATGTAGAGGTAGATGCGACTGAACTTGATGAATTATTGTTAATTTCTATTAACGGAATTTCTGAAATTATTACGACATGTAAATACACTTTAGAAGATATTCCATTAAAAATTACTTTCAAAGAAGACCTCACAATTTCTTCAAATGAGGAAGACGATTCAAGCTATTTTGAACCTAAAAATGACATTGATTTAAAGCCATATATCTTAGGTTTAATCTTGGATAAAGTACCACATACCGCCATTAAAAAAGGTGCCGAAAAACCAAAGGACGGAGTGGGATATCGTATCTTAACCGAAGAAGAATTAGAGGAAGAAAGATCCAAAAAAACTGACCCAAGATGGGCAAAATTGGATGAAATCGATCTATAAATAATTAGTAGTTTTTTATACAAAGTATAAACAGCAGGCAATTGTCTGCTGTTTTTCTTTTTTCCACTAAAAATGCTTTGATTATTAATATTCGTGTAATATAATATGGGCACGTGGAATAAAAGTGGGAGAAAGTGGGAGATTATGTTTTTTGGATCTTATGCTCATTCATTAGATGATAAAAACCGTCTCGTAATTCCTAGCAAGATGAGAAGCGAAATTGGAACTCGCCTCTACATAATGAAGGGATTCGATGGCGCGGTCTCAATGTACCCAGAAAAGGCATTTGAAAAATTAATGTCTGAATTTAACTCCATGCCATTCAACAAAAAGGACGCTCGTAGTTATTTGAGAACTCAATTAGCTTCAACAAGCGAACTCGAAATTGATAAAGCAGGTAGAGTTATTATTCCTGGAAACTTACTCACTAAATACTCGATTTCAAAATCAGTTATGGTTATTGGAATGGGTGACCACATCGAAATCTGGGATAGCAAAGTTTACGAAGTTTACGAAGCTGAAGCAGACAAGAATTTCGAAGACATTGCAGAAAATCTCATTAAGGAATAACTAGTATGGCTGAACACATACCAGTAATGCTAAACGAGTGTATCGAAGGGCTAAATATTAAGCCAAACGGTATTTATTTAGACTTAACGCTCGGACGCGCAGGACATTCCAGCGTAATCCTATCTAAATTAAATAAAGATGGTCTATTGATAGGAGTGGACCAAGATGAAGAAGCAATCGTAAAAAGTACAGAGACACTTAGTAAGATTGCTAGTAATTTCAAAATCGTGAGAGACAATTTCTCTCATATTGATGAGATTCTAACTAACCTTGGAATTGACAAGGTTGATGGAATATTAATGGACTTAGGTGTATCTAGTCCACAATTCGATAACGGTGAGAGAGGATTCTCTTACAAGATCGATGGTCCCTTAGACATGAGAATGGATAAGAGACAAAGCTTATCGGCTTATACAATCGTTAACACCTATGGTGTAGACGAACTCACAAGAATCTTTAGAGATTATGGTGAAGAAAAGTTCGCTTATTCAATTGCTAGAAACATTGTAAAAGCAAGAGAAAATTCTCCTATTGAAACTACCCTACAATTAGTAGATATCATTAAGAGAAGCAAACCAATGAAAGAGCTTAGTAAAGTAGGTCATCCTGCTAAGCAAACTTTTCAAGCTTTACGTATCGCAACTAACGACGAAATTAACGTTTTAGTTAAGACAATCGATAAGGCTTTAGAAAGATTAAATTCAAAAGGAAGACTCGCAATTATTACCTTCCATTCTGGTGAAGATAGGATCGTAAAGAATGCATTTAAGTCAGTATCTGTCGAAATTGGAGATAGATTTGACGGACCTATGAAGGCTAGTACAACAAAATTTACTTTAGTAAACCGCAAACCAATTGAGGCAAGCGAAGAAGAGCTAGCAATTAATCACAGATCAAAAAGCGCAAAACTTAGAATAATCGAAGCTAAGTAGAAAGGAGTGCACTATGGTGATGAAAGACAAACTTGAAAAATTTGGACACAAACGTGGCTACTATGCAGCACGTTCAACATTCTTTGGCTTTATTGTATGTTTATGTGTTTTCTCTATGGTCGCAATTCCAACCTACATTGTTTCTCGTACAAATAACAACGCTACTCAAGTAAAAGCAGCAGAAGAAGATGACACAAACGATACAGAATACGTTTCTGTAAACGACAATAAATAGTCTCCTAAATTTCTCCTGACCAGAGAAGGATAAATCCACAATTTATTGTGGATTTTTCTTTTGTTTAAAAAATTATGCTTTTATATTTATATAAAGGTTGTTTATTTATTATTTTACTAGTAAAATATAAAACATAAGTGAGTAGAACTATGGAAAATACTATTACAGCAATTGAACTTGGAAGTAAAAAACTTAAGCTCGTTGTTGGCTATACATTAAATGGCAAAGTTTATAGCATTTATACTATGACAAAGCCATATGGCCAATTAACTGAGGAAGGTTTTTTTGATTTCCAAAGATTAGTAGAAAGCGTCATGTCAGTTAAAGAAATTAACGATGCTGACGCAAAATTTAATTATTCAATTTCAGAATGCGTGGCTGGTTTACCAGCTGATGGACTTGAAATTTTCCAATCAAAACAAAGAACAACAATTGTTTCTGAACTTGGAAAAATTACCTCAATCGACATTAAAAACCTTTACTCATTAATCAAAAACTCAAGCTTAAAATCAAGCAATGTATTAGTAGACATAGTTCCAGAATCTTACCAATTAGATGGAAATAGAGTTATCAAAACAAACCCAATCGGAGAAACTTCTACAGGATTAGTCCTCAATGCAAAAGTCCATTTATCACCTGAAAGAATCTTCAAAAACTACTCAAAAGTTTTCGAAAATGCTGACGTTGATGTTAAAAGAGTTGTTTGCGGTCCTTTAGGAGCAGTTGAGTATTTATCAACTTTAGATGATTTACCACAAAACTATTTGATGATCGATATCGGTAGTGACAAGAGTTCGATTTCATTAGTAGGAAAAGGCTCATTATATGGCGTTAAGTCCTTCAACTGGGGTGGAGATAATTTAACAAAAGCTATCGCACTTAAGTTCAATCTTTCTTTAGAAGATGCTGAAAAATATAAGAAAATTTATGGAATCGACACTAGAGAGATGAACTTCAGAGCTCCAATTTGCACTGACACAACAGGCGAAAGAGGAACTATCCGTTATTATAAGGAAGATCTTAACGACATTATTTATAAAGGATTAGATGATTTTGTTAATTTATTAAACGATGCAAGAACAGCATTATTAGAGAGACAAAATCAAGAATTGCATAGACTTCCAATCGTATTAGTTGGAGGTGGCTCTCAACTTAAAGGCTTAGTTCAATATTTATTAGGCAAAGTTGAAAGCACAGACATTAGAGTTGTTGCACCAAATGTTATTGGAGCAAGAGATGCAACATTCACAAATTGCTTAGGAATGATATTGGTTGCTAGCAAGTACATGTCAATGAACGAAGATGCTCGCTTTAGAGCTAACAATATGACTCGTGATTAGGAGGAGTAGAAAATATGGAAACTTATGATTTAGACAATTTTGAACCAGCTGCAAAGATTGTTGTTATCGGTGTAGGTGGTGGCGGTAATAACGCTGTTAACAGAATGATCCAAGATGACATTCAAAATGTTACTTTCTGGGTTGCAAACACTGATAAGCAAGCCTTATCTACTTCAAAAGCTAATAACAGATTAATTCTTGGAAACGATATTACTGGTGGCTTAGGTGCTGGTGGTGAACCAAGTGTTGGCGAAAAAGCAGCAGAAGCAAGTGAAGCTGACATCAGAGAGATCTGTAAAGACGCAAACATGGTATTCGTTGCTGCAGGTATGGGTGGCGGAACTGGTACTGGTGCTGCTCCTGTTGTTGCAAGAATTGCAAAAGAAAGTGGTGCTTTAGTTGTCGCTATCGTCACTCGTCCATTCACATTTGAAGGACAAAAAAGAAAAGTTAATTCTATTAACGGATTAAATAAATTAAGAGAAAACGTCGACTGTATATTAGTTGTTTCTAACGATAAGTTATTAATGACTGCAGGAAACGCTCCAATCAATGAAGCATTCAACGAAGCAGATAGAGTTTTATCTCAATCTGTCAAAACTGTTGTTAATTTAATTTTATTACCAGCTATCATCAACCTCGACTTTGCTGATGTTAAAGCAACATTACAAAATTCAGGTGTTGGCATGATCGGTCTTGGTACAGGTACAGGCCCTAACAGAGCAAAAGATGCTGCAAGTAGTGCTATTAACTCTCCATTATTGGAGACTTCAATTAATGGCGCTCGTAAAGCTATCGTCGCTGTTACATGTGGCCCTCAAGTTAGCTTATTCGATGCCCAAGATGCTGTTAACTCATTAATTAACGCAACTGGACACGATATGGATATTAAGTTTGGTGTTGAAATCAACCCACAACTTAGTGATGAAATCTTAGTTAGTGTTATTGCTGCTGATTTCGAAGAAACATTCAGTTTCGAAGAAACAGCTAATGCAGCAGCACCAACTAGAAACGATGCAAATATCTTTAATTCAAATCCATTTGGTCAATCTGAACCAAAGGTTGAAAAAGAGGAAGCAAAATCAGATGTCGATATTGATGACATCCTCCCACATTTCTTAGAGGATTAATAATGTTAAAAAGGAAAATCGCAAAATCTTCCTTAATATTTTTTGGTGCAGTTGGCATTGCCAGCTGTACTTCTTCTCACGTGCACACATATGCGAGTGAATGGACTTGCAATAGTGAATTCCATTCTCGTTCAGCCACATGTGGATGCCTAGACTTAACTGCTGATGAAGGTCCACATACATTCGGTGAATGGGAAATTACTACTGAAGCAGACTATGGAGTTGACGGTTCGAAAACAAAAAAATGTACAGTGTGTAAGTACACATTAACTGAATCTATTCCAGCTCTTGTTCCTCAAGAACATGTTCATACATATGCTACTGAGCTTACAAAAACCCCAAATTCTCATTATTATGCTGCAACTTGTGAGCATTTCTACGAAACAAAAGATAGTACACCACATAGTTTTGGAGAATTTTCTGTAGTTAGAGAAGCAACAACTTCTGCAACTGGATTAAAAACAAGAACATGTTCAATTTGTAGTTACGTTGAAGAAACTGTAATTCCAAGACTTCCAAATAGTAATGTTGAGCATGGAGAATACACAGTCGCAGATTATTATGGTGGATATTATTCTCCTATTGAATCGTGGACAAATGGTGAAGATCTCAAAGCGCAATTACACACTTTAATTAGCACTGGGTTCACTGGTTTAGTGTATGACGGTAACTGGGAAACTAACCAAATGAGCGAACAATCATTAACAAATTTTGAAAAAGTTAATGTAGTTTATTCCCAAAAAGATGATTACAAAGCTAACACATATGGTGGCGCAGCAGGTTCTGCAGGCTGGCAACGTGAGCACGCATTTTGCGCGTCACTCATGACCGCATATAACACAGGTGAAGCTGTTGGTATTTCAAATAGCGGAACAAGTAGAGCAACAGACTTCCATAATTTATTTGCTTCTTATGGCGCTGCAAATGGTGCTAGAGGTAACAAAAACTTAGGATATTATTCTCCAAGTAGAGAAACAATAGATAGTAAAGCAGTAGACGCTGATACTCATTCTGATAACAAGAATTACGAACCTAATGATTGTGATAAAGGCAAAATGGCTAGAGCTATTTTCTACATGGGAGTTATGTATAACGAAGAAGAAACTTCAAATCTAACTCTCAAATACAATTACAAAGATGAAGGTGGTGGCAGCCACACTAGATCAGTTAAAGTAGCTGCTAAATATAAACCTCTTCAAATCGTTGAGGATTATATTGATTATTCTCAAATTACATTCACAAACTTCTGCTCATCTAATGATGAAGGAGCAGTTGCAGCAAGAACAAAATACTTAACTAAGTACACAAACAATGCTGATGCATATGTCACAACATCTAATCCAAGTGATATGATTCTTAATAATTACGCATCGGCATATTCAGATTATAGATATGGTGAAGGACAATTCGCTATCGGCAATTTATCTACTTTATTAGATTGGAATTCTACAACAGTTGATAGAGCTGAAATGTGGCATAACGAAGTTGTTTATTCTTATGTTCACCAAAACGAAGGTTCTAATAAAGGTAAGAAACAAGGAAACAGAAACCCATTCGTTGATTATCCAGAATTAGTTGATTACGTTTATGGTTATAAGAAAGATCAACCAGGAAATCTTAAAGATTTAAAACCAAGCGCAGTTGATCTTGAACTCAATTCTAAAGACTTAAGTCATTACGCGTTAACATCTCATAAGTCCAAATATTTAGTTGGAAATAGTCTTACAAAAGATGATTATACATTCGTTAGAGTGAACAAAGACTTCTCTACTCAAGCATCTGATTTTGAAAATACTAACGGTGCATACACGTTTGTAGCTTCTGATGTCGGAGAAAAGACAATTACCTTAGTAACTCCAACTGGGAATGTTTCTTATGTTATTACTGTTGAATCTGCTGGTGGAGTTAACGCTTGTAACTATAACTTCATGATTTCTAAAGATAGGTTCTCAGCAACTAAGATTCAAACAACTCCTGCGGCATTATTAAGTTTTGGTGGAGTAAGTTATAAAGTTTCTACAGGAATTAATGACTGCCCTGTTGCAAAGAAGGACACGTACGTTCAAATCGGAAATGGTACATCAGCTCCTTCTCAAACTGTGACTATTGAATCTAGTTCAGATTTTGTGAGTGATGGGAAGAACCAAATTTCCGCAGTATATATAGGACTCAATACCGCTAGCGGTACGACATATAATTACAAGATTTCTATCGGAGGGGAAGAAATTAAGTCAGGATCATTCAGTTATGACAAAAACGGTCCTCAAATATATGGTGTAGACTTAAGTTCACCTAAATCAGGTGTGTTAAAAATTGAGTTAACTAACTGCACTAAAGCAGTATACATTAGTCAAATTTCAGTAAAAGTTAATTAGTGAGGTATAAATATGGATTATAAAAGCACATTGTTAATGAACAAATCAAACTTTGAAATGAGAGGTAATCTTTCAGTCAAAGAACCAATTCTTGTTGAAAAATGGAAACAAGAAAACGTCTATGAGAACATGAATCTCAATAGAAAAGACGCTAAAGAATTCGTCTTACATGATGGTCCTCCATACGCAAATGGCGATATGCACTGTGGACACATGCTCAACAGAATTTTAAAGGATATCACAGTTAGATATAAAAATATGTCTGGCTATAGAACTCCTTTCGTTTTCGGATGGGATACACACGGACTTCCAATTGAAAACCAAGTCACAAAATCAGGTGTTAATAGAAAAACTACTCCATTAGTTGAATTCAGAACTAAATGTAGAGATTACGCATTAACTCAAGTCGAAAAACAAAAAGCACAAATCAGAAGATTAGGCTTAGTAGGTGACTATGATCATCCATACATTACCCTCAATAAAGAATTTGAAGCTAGACAAATTGAAATGTTTGCAAAGATGGCTTGTAAAGGCCTTATCTACAAGGGACTTAAACCAGTTTACTGGTCACCAAGTAGTGAATCAGCTTTAGCTGAAGCTGAAATCGAATACGCAGATGTCTTATCTCACTCAATCTATGTAGGCTTCGAAGTTAAAGACGGAAAAGGCGTTGTCAGCCAAGATGCAAGACTCGTAATTTGGACAACAACACCTTGGACATTACCTGCTAACTTGGCTATTTCTGCTCACCCAGATTTCGTATATGGTGAATATCAAACATCGAACAAAGGAAAACTTGTTTTCTTACAAGAATTTAAAGATAAATTAACTGAAGAACTCGATTTAGGAGAAGTTACATTACTTAAAACTATCCAAGGTAGTGAACTTGAATTTGTCGTCTGTAAGCACCCATTCTTAGATAGAGATTCATTAGTTATCGTCGGCACTCACGTCACAAACGATGCTGGTACTGGACTTGTCCATACTGCTCCAGGACACGGTGCTGAAGACTATCAAGTTTGTTTAAAATATCCAGGTAGAGGACTCGATCCATATTGCCCAGTTGACGAACATGGTAGAATGATGCCTGGAACAGGTGAAACTATCGAAGGATTATTCTATGAAGACGCTAATGAAGCAGTCTTAAAGATTATTTCTGAAAATGGTTCGCTCTTAAAGCACGCTACATTCACTCACTCATACCCACATGATTGGCGTACACATAAGCCAGTTATCTTCAGAGCAACAGCTCAATGGTTCTGCTCAATCGAACCAATTAGAGAAGATTTAATTAACGCTATTCATGACGTTAAGTGGTACCCAGCTTGGGGTGAAAATAGAATGGTTAATATGATTAAAGATCGCAATGACTGGTGTATTTCACGTCAAAGAGCATGGGGTGTTCCAATTCCAATCTTCTATTGTGAAGATAAGACTCCAATCATTGATGAAAAAGTATTCGCTCACGTAGTCGAACTCGTTAGAGAAAATGGTTCTAACATTTGGTACGAAAAGAGCGCTAAAGAGCTCCTTCCAGAAGGATATACTAATGAACATTCACCTAAGGGTGAATTCACTAAGGAAACAGACATTATGGATGTTTGGTTTGATAGTGGTTCTTCATGGGCTGGCACATTAATCGATAGAGGTATTTCATACCCTGCAGATTTATATTTAGAAGGTAGTGACCAATATAGAGGCTGGTTCAACTCTTCTTTAATTGTTTCTCTTGCTTCAACAGGAAACGCACCTTATAAAAACGTTGTTTCACACGGTTGGGTTTTAGACGAACACGGTGAACAAATGCATAAATCAAAAGGTAATGGTGTAGACCCAACTAAGATTGCTAATGTTTATGGTAGTGATATCTTACGTTTATGGGTTGCTACTGTTGATTATCAACAAGATGTTAGAATCGGCGATAACTTAATCAAACAAGTTAGTGAACAATATCGTAAGATCAGAAATACACTTAAATTCATCTCATGGAACTTAGTTGATTATGATGGCGATACAAGTAATGTTTCTTATGAAAAAGAAGATTTATACATCTTAAATAAACTCCACCAAGTTGTTAATAACACAATCGGATTCTTCGATAAATATGACTTCGCAAGTGCAATGAGTGAAATCATGACATTCATGTCAGCTGACCTTTCTTCATTCTACTTAGACATCGCTAAAGACACACTTTATTGTGATGCTGCTAAGTCAACTAGAAGAACTACAATGCAATCTGTTTTATTCGAAATTGGTGACACATTATTAAGACTTCTTAACCCAGTCTTACCTTTCACAATGGATGAATTAAATAAGAATTTACCAGGCGAAAGAAAAGATAATGTCCAATACTTAGATTATCCTACAAAGAAAGATGTTGATGAATCAGTTTTAGCTGAATATGAAGTATTCAAGAAAGTCAGAAGTGATGTCTTAAAAGCTCTTGAAGAAGCTAGAGCAAATAAGGTTATCGGATCTGCCCAAGAAGCATTCGTTGCAGTTAAGTTCAACGATGAAAATAGTGCAGAAGCAAAACTCTTCAATTCAATCGATGCTAAACACGCTTCAAGTTTATTCGTTGTCAGTGAAATCAGAAATGTCGAAAACGATGGAAATAGCTATGAAACTGCAAAAATTAGCGTAAAACATCACACAGGACACTTCTGTGAACGCTGCTGGAACTATGAAGATGACGCTGAAGTTCAAGAAGATGGCACATACTTATGTAAGAGATGTGCAAAGGTTGTTAAGTAATGAACAAGGAAAAAATTATTAACTTTTTAAAGTGGTTTTTCCACTCATATATCTGGGTTGGTATCCTTCTTTTAATCGTTGATATTATTTCGAAAAATATCATCGCAAATAATATGAATGAAGGAGACTCAATTACATTGATTCCAGGTTTCTTGTCTATAACCTACACAATTAATAGACATGCAGCATTTGGAATTGGTCCAGATAACCCAATGGTAAGCAAAATTCTTTATATTGTAATCGCTGCGGTTGCTACTGTTGGCATCTCAATTTACTTTGCAAAAAACCAAAAGAAAATTCCTGGTTATATGAAAGCTGCGCTCATGATTATCGTTGCAGGTGCAATCGGTAATATGATCGATAGAATCTTTTATTCACCAGAATATTTACACGCTATCGCAGGTCAACCTGGAGGCGTAGTTGACTTTATCGATTTCTTTAACGGAAGTAAGCTACATAATTTATGGCATTACATTTTTAACATCGCAGACTGTGGCGTAGTTATCGGTGCATTTATGCTTGCGGCTTACTTAATCATCGATGAAGTTAAAGAATCTAGAAAAGAAAAAGCAAAGAAAGGACCAGTTGATAATACTAAAGTTCTTTCTGAATCAGAGAAGAAAAAGCTTGAAGAACAAGAAAAGAATAGAGCGGAATAATGGAATTTACAGTTACTTTTAAAGAAGCAAATTTACGTTTGGATAAGGTTTTAGCTATTTTTTGTTCTGAAAAATCAAGAAGCTACCTTTCTAAAGTAATCGACGAAGGATTAGTTAAAGTTAATGGTGAAGTCGCAAAATCTTCACTCAAGGTAAAAGAAAACGACTTAATCGAAATCACTTACCCTGAAGATAAGACTATTTCCTTAAAGGGAGAAGATATCCCACTCAATATCATTTACGAAGATAGTGATATTTTAATCATTGATAAGCCTCAAGGTTTAGTAGTTCATCCAGCTGCAGGTCACTGGGAAGGAACATTAGTCAATGCAGTTTTAAATCATTGCAAGGACTTATCAACGATTAATGGAGTTATCCGTCCAGGTATCGTTCACCGTATTGATAAAGATACTAGTGGACTTATTTGCATAGCAAAAAATGATGAAGCACATCATAAATTAGCAGAACAACTCAAAGATCACACAATGAATAGA
Organism: Bacilli bacterium; assembly: GCA_024399115.1. Taxonomy (GTDB): domain Bacteria; phylum Bacillota_I; class Bacilli_A; order RFN20; family CAG-826; genus RGIG9670. Next base: position 28,644 of record JAKSHZ010000008.1, on the reverse strand, counting down.
GAATATGTTGCTTTAGTCAAAGGTGTTATCAAAGAAAATTCAGGTACCATCGATATGCCAATCGGTAGACATAAAGGAAATAGACTCAAAATGGCTGCTGATAGAGATGGAAAAACTGCTATTACTCATTTCACAGTCCTAGATAGATTTGAAACTCATACTTTAGTAGGACTTAAACTTGTCACTGGTAGAACTCATCAAATCAGAGTTCATATGTCAGAAATCGGTTTCCCTGTTGAAGGTGACCCATTGTATTATGGAAAACACTACGATGCTTTATATCAAGGTGGCCAACTTCTCACTGCAGTTAAGTTATCATTAATTCACCCATCGACTGGTGAGTTAATGACTTTTGAAACAAAATTGCCTCCATATTTTGATGAGGTAATGGCTAAGCTTAAGAAATAGTTTCATTAGCAAAGAAAAAAGGATGTTTCCATCCTTATTTATATAATAAATATATCTAATCAATATTTGAGATTGCTTCGCTGTAATTAGCGAAGTTTTTCTTTGCTATTTTATTAAATTCACTTAAACCGTACTTTTTAATGAACTTTTTAGCAAAATCATCTGCAATTTTACTAGCTCCGAATGGGAATTTCATTTTGTAGTGGTCTTCAATTTTCTTCTTTTCTAATAGGAAAGAGTATCGAGCCATAACACTAGCTAAAGCAACGCATGGATAATATGATTCACCTTTAGTTCTGAAAGTTAAGTTTCTGATTTGAGGTTCATTAGCGTCGTTTAAATATTTGAAATATGTTTCAGGTTTAACGAATTGGTCGATAAAAATATTTTGAGTATCAGGGAATTTTTTATAAAGGTTAAGTAGTGCACGGTTATGCATTTTAGCTTTTAAAGAGTTAAGATTTTCACCTTTTAAAATCATTTCGTTATATTTTTCGTTAGGTAAAGTTAACTTTGAGATGAAAAATTTCTTTGAAAGAGCCTCGCCGATTTGCATGATTTCTTCATCTTTAATTTTCTTAGAATCAGTAACGCCATATTCTTTTAAAATTTTAAGATCTTTAGCACGAACAAAAGCGGCACATACGATCATTGGGAGTAAGAAATCACCAACTCCGACTTCGTCGCTACCGATTTGATTATCTGTGCAGAGCCATTCTCCGACTACTTTTTCTTTTGGCTTGTATAATTCTGCATTTTCATCCCAGATTTTTGCTTCTTGAAGAGCGCCATCACCTGCGAAAGTGACAGTTTTAATAGCTTTTTTACCTGAGAAGCCTTGAACAACTACATTTTCAACTTTGGCGCAAAAGAAAACATATTCTCCATCGTTAGGTACGATGAAATCTTTATAAAAATGTTTCATTTTGTTAAGAGTAGCTTCGTTTACTTTAATTGTTACAAATTCTTGCATAATCATATTTTAGCATATCATCGTTAATATTTATTAAAATTTTATAGTTTTTGGTGTAATCTTTATATGGTATTGCTATGCAAAACATTTACGAGACATTTGAGTTTAATAAAATTAAAGAAGCAATCTTAGATTTCAATAGAACAGAACTTGGCAAAGTTTTCGTTGAGGAACTTGCTATGTTACCTACTGAAAAAGACGTTCGAGATGCTCTTTTAGACTTGGATGAAATCATGTCAATTATTACTAGATATGGCCCTTTACCAATTAGTAATAGCGCGAATGCATTAAAACTTATCGAGATCGCTAAGAAAACTGCTCTTCTTACTCCAAGGGACTTGTCTCTTGTCGCAGAAGACGTTTTAACTGCGGGTAAATTAGGCGTTTTCTTAAATAAATTAGACAGTAGTTACGTAAGAAGCAAAGCTTATGTTGAAAAATTTTATGACTTATCGAACCTTGAAAGAGAGATTCATAGAGTTATCACAAATGCATTAACTGTCGCAGATAATGCTTCTGCAAAATTAAAAGAAATTAGAAGCAGACTTAAAGTAGCAGAAAGAACACTTGAACAAAGAGTGGCTTCTTTAGCTATCACATATGGATCTTATTTAACAGGTGATGACGCAACTATTAGAGATGGTCACTTTGTTTTACCAGTTGCAACAGTTAATAAGAGCAAAGTCACTGGTATTGTTTATGATGTTTCAGATAGTGGTGCGACTACATTTATCGAACCATTGGAAATTGTAAATATTAATAATGAAATCACTGCTTTAAAGGTTGAAGAGAATGATGAAGTGAGACGAATTCTTAGAGAGTTAACTTCACTTTGCTTGTTACAAGAAAGAGAGATTGTTATTAATAATAAGATTATTTCCCATTTCGACTTTGTAAGCGCGAAAGCTTTATACGCTAATAAAATTAACGCAGTTATCGCAAACATTTCTTCTAGCCCTCTTTTAGACTTAATTAAGGCACGCCATCCACTTATTGATGAAAGAAAAGTTGTTTCTAACTCATATCATATTGATGAACAAAAACGTATCATCATTATTTCTGGTCCTAACGCTGGTGGTAAAACAGTCTCGCTTAAGACGGTAGGCTTATTAGCGTTAATGAATCAATGTGGTTTAGCTGTTCCTGCTGAAAAAGCTACATTAGGTTACTTTAAAAACATCATGATCGATATTGGTGATAACCAATCATTAAGTGATAACTTATCTACTTTCTCTGCTCATATTTCTCAAATCGCAGAGATTACAAACTTAGTTGGTGGCAAAGATTTAATTCTTTTTGATGAACTTGGAACTGGTACTGATCCTAAGGAAGGTGAAGGCTTAGCTATTTCTGTTGCTAAGTATTTAGAGAATAAGCATTGCTTTGCAATGATTTCGTCACACTTCGATGCATTAAAAGAATATGCTTTCTTATCTGATAGCATTGACAACGCTTCAATGGAATTCGATGAAGAACATCTTTTACCAACTTATCACTTTAGACAATCTACTCCAGGACATTCTTATGCAATGTATGTCGCTAAGAAATATGGAATCAATAAATCAATCATTGATGAAGCAGAAAAATATATCAGTTCAAAGGACTTAAATGGTACTGGAGAACTTTTAGAAACTCTTCAAAAACAATTAGACACAGCAAACAAAACTTTAGATGCATCAATTAAAGAAAAAGAACTCATTGATCGTAAGCTTAAGAAAATCGAAAATGACGAAAGACTTTTAGAAGAAAGAAAAATGAACCTTCTTAAAGATGTCAAAGACGAAAAAGCTAAGATGATTGAAAAAGCCGAAGAAGAGATTGAGTACATCATGTCTCAACTTAATAACGGAAACATCAAACTTCACGAGGTTATTGAACTTAAGAAAAAGTTGACTGATTTACGTGAAACTGAAGCAACAGAAACATTTGATGAAGCGATTAAAGTAGGAGACTATGTCTTAATGCCTTCTTTAAATGTGTCTGGAAAAGTCACCAGAGTCCAAGGTAATAAAGCACATCTTAACACTAGTGATGGCATGTCAATTGATGTTCCGCTCAATAAAATTACTAGAGTACAAGCACCAAAATCACACATGAAAGTTCATAAAACAAACTACGATGCAAGAATTGGTGAAGGTGTCGGTCTTGAATTAAATATTATTGGCTTATACGTAGACGAAGCTATGTATGAAGTCCAAAAATATATCGATGGATGCCGTGTTAGAAGACATAAACAAGTAAGAATTATTCATGGATATGGTAGTGGCGCTCTTAGAAAAGCTGTTCACTCATATTTAGATAAACAAAAAGATGTTACATATAGATTAGGTGACGCTAGCGAAGGTGCTAGTGGAGCTACAGTAGTTATTTTTAAATAAGATGAAAGAATCAATTAAGAATTGTATCGATAATTTAAAACACTTACCTGGTGTTTATTTAATGCACAATTCTGATAATCAAATCATTTATATTGGAAAAGCGAAAGATTTATATAAAAGAGTAAGTCAATATTTCTTACGTCCTCAAGCAGGTAAAGTCGCAAAAATGGCGATGGAAGCTGAGTATTTTAAGACAATTATTTGTAATAATGAAAAAGAAGCTTTTGTTTTGGAAATGAATTTGATTCAAACTCATTATCCTAAATATAACATCCTTTTAAAGGATGATTCTCATTATCCTTATATCGCTATTAAGAAAAAAGGCGACCCATATTTGACTATCAAAAGAAACAAAAAAGATAGTGCGTATGACTATTTTGGACCATATCCAAGAAGCACTTTTGCTTTCGATGTAATCGATTTACTAAATAAGATTTTCCCAATTAGAAAATGCAAGAATTTGGGTAAAGAAACTTGCTTATATTATCATTTGCATCAATGTTTAGCACCTTGCGTTAATAAGATTGATGATGAGACAAATTCTAAACTTAGAGACGATATTAAGTCTTTTATGAGAGGCGACAATGCTTCGATTAGAAGAGAATACGTAGAAAAAATGAATAAAGCTAGTGAAGAGTTAGACTTTGAAACTGCTCTTCAATATAAAGGCATTATTGAAGCAATTGATCATATTAACGCTAAACAAAATGTCGAGATTTCTGATAAGAAAGATCGTGACATTTTCGCCTTCTCTTCTAAAGAAGGTTACATTTGTTTAGCAATGCTTTTGTATAGAAAAGGCATACTTTTAGACAAAAAAGCATATATTGTTGAATCATTTGGCGAAATTGAAGACCAAGTTAGTGATTTAATCACGCAATTCTATTCTCATATTGATATGCCTAGTGAGATTGTTGTTTCTTCAGACTTAGTTAAAAAGAATATTGAAGATGTAGTGGACTCTAACGTTCTTTGTCCAACAAAAGGTAGACTTCATGATTTAATAATCTCCGCTAAAGAAAACGCAGATAATGAAATTAACCAATACTTTATTTCATCTAGAATCGATGACGATAAGCTTTCTTTATTAGAAGAATTAGGAAATATTCTTAACATTAAAACGCCTTTACAAATCGATTTATTCGATAATTCTCACTTACAAGGTTCTTCTCCAGTCGGAGCTATGGTTAGCTTCGTTAATGGTGAACCTGCAAAGAAATTGTATAGAAAATTTAAAATCGAACATGAGGAAGCTCGTGACGATTTAAAGAGCATGAAAGAAATCATTTTCAGACACTACTCAAGAAGCAAAGAAGAATGCAAAAAATTCCCAGATTTGATACTTGTCGATGGTGGTTTCACTCAAATTGAAGCAGCAGTGGATGCTCTTAAAGGGGCAGATGTCTCTATTCCTGTGTTTGGCTTAGTTAAGAACAATAAACACCAAACAAGTGGCCTTATGAATATCGAACAAGAGGTCTATCCTTTAGAGAATAAAAAACTATTCTTCTTATTAACTAGAATGCAAGACGAAGTACATAGATTTGCAATTTCTTATCATAAAGAAAAACGTGGAAAAGCTATGACTGCTTCGATATTAGATGGTATTCCTGGATTGGGGGATAAACGTAAAGAAATGATTAAAAAAGCATACCCAGATATAGCGTTATTAAGGGACGCTTCGATCGAAGAATTGTCTCAGATTTTACCAAGAGATGTAGCAATCGATCTTCATAATAAAGTGAATAAATAAAAGGCTGTGAACGAATCACAGCCTTTATCATTTGTAGGTTATTGATGATTATGATCTATCAGTTGCTTTGATAACTTCATCAATGCCAACTGCTTGATAGTCTTCAATTGTCCAAACGTTATTTGAATGAGCGCAAGCAAAGAGGATGTTTTTACATGCTCTTCTGAATAATTTGATTGCGTCATTTGGTGTTTTTTGTTGAACGTTGTCACAACCGTAAGAACCGTTTTTAATTAACCATAAGTCGTTACCAGCTCTTAAGCCGACGTTAGCACCCATTGTTGAGTTATAGCAGTAGTCAGTAACAACAACACCGTGGAATCCCCATTCTTCACGAAGGAGACCAGTGAGTAATGATTTATTAGCACCAGCCCAGTAAGAACCGACTTTGTTGAATGAAGTCATGATTCCGAGACCACCTAAATTGACATAGTGTTCGAAACCTTTTGCATAGATTTCTCTGATAGCTTGTTCGCTAGCCCAGCAATATAATTCTTCACGGTTCTTTTCTTGTTCATTTAATGCGAAGTGTTTTGCATAAGCGTAGACGCCGAATTCTGCTAAACCTTGAGAAGTATAGCCAGCCATCATACCTGAGATGAGTGGATCTTCAGAATAGTATTCGAAGTTACGTCCGCCGTATGGGTTACGGTGAATATTGATACCAGGAGCATACCAACCAGTGATGCCTCTTGCAGCACCTTCTTTACCGATTGATTGACCCATTAATTTTGCGATATTTACGTTCCAAGAACATGCAAGTGCAACTTCACTTGGGTGTCCTGTTCCTGAGTGGAATGCAGAAGCTGGACCGTCATAATCTCTCGATTCAGCCTTACTAATACTTGATGCAGCGCTTGTTTTGAAACCGCCGTTATCGATAAGGCTCTTCATTTCATCGACAGTTAAGTTATCAAGTAAGTCTTCCCATCTCTCATCATCCCAATCAGCGTCTTTAAGATCTCTAAGAGTGATTGAATTATGAGCGCCTGTAGTAGGTGTTGGACCTTCAATTTGGTTGTCTTCAAAATTCCAGTTTCCTAATGCTTTACCACCTTCAAGTTTATCTGCAGAAGCTGCTCTGTTGATGTCAGAAGTTTTTGTCCAAGTGCCTTCCCAGTCATTACGTGATAAATAAGTAATAGGTGTATCGCATGGACCATGTTCTACATCAGCAAATAAGTTAGTGTAATCAGTATCTGTTTGATAGCTGCTGAAGTATTTAATATCGTTAGCGAGGTTGAAATTGAAGTGTCCACCGTTATTGTTAGTAGATTTAACTTCATCCCAAACGTTATCTCTTAATGAGATTTCGTAATCGCCTTTTTCAAGAACATAATATGCATTTGTGTTATCCCAAGAAGCCATATCTCTGAATGAGAATTCAATCTTGTAGTTTTTAGTTTCATGAGCTGGGATTAAATTTGTTTTAGTGAAAGCTGTTAAAGAGAACCAAGATTTTTCAACTCCGCCTGGATTATATGGTGCGTGAGTGTAGATTTGAATAACGTCTTTTCCTGGAACGTCACCTGTGTTAGTTACTTCAACAGAAATTTCGATTTTCTTATTAGCTTGATCTACTGAATAGCTAAGAATGTTTTTATCGAATGTAGTATAACTTAAACCATGACCGAATGACCATTGAACATAGTCGTCATAATTGAATGTTGTGTCTGTTTTTGCTCTTGTAACGTAGTAGCGGTAACCGACATAAATTCCTTCAACGAATTCAACGAATGGTTTACCAGAGTTACCAGCTGTATAAGTAAGAACAGTGTCATTACCGAATGATTGATATGATGGAGCGCTCTTTGCGTCGTAAACCCAAGTATCGACTAAGTGACCTGATGGGTTAACTTCGCCTTTGAGAACTTTTGCGATTGCTTTTGTACCTGTTAAACCAGGAGAACCAACGAATAAAACTGAGTCGATTTTCTCGTCGTCTAAGATGCCTGATTCAACCATGATAGGTGCGTTAATTAAGATGATAACATTATCGAAATTTTCCTTAATCATGTTGATCATATTTACTTCTTCAGTCTTTAATTGCATTTCAGAAGTATTCATATCTTGAGACTCAGTACCATATCTAGAAATAGTGTAGATAGCTGTGTCTGAGTATTCTTTAGCTTCATCTAATAAAGATTTACTGTTCATACCTGCTAAATCAGTTCTAGTGTATTGTGCAGCTGGAACTTCATATTCATAAGGAATACAAGTCTTTACGATTTCGGCGTAGTTATATGTATTGATACCAGTGTTGATTTTGAAGCTTCCTGGATCAGAAATAGTGTATGTACCCTTCTTATTGAAGTTATTAGCGACAATGTTATAAAGGTGAGGGTTATATTCAAAACCAGCTTCATCCATAGCTTCATTAAATCTAACAGCGCGTCTTTCAACAACGCCATTTGACCAGTCAGTTGCGAATGTACCAGATCCGCCGTTACCATATAACATACCGAATGAACATGAACCGAAAATGTTAACTTTTTTATTTTCTGAGATGTTTAAAGGTAATGTGTTATTTTCGTTTTTAAGAAGAACGATACCTTCTTCTTCGATAGTGACGACGTTTTCTCTAGCTTCTGCAGCTGCTTGGATAGATGATTCTGTGTCGTAAATTGTGACTTTACTACCTTGTAATGTAATTAAGATTTGTTCGCCTGCGACAGGTAAAACAGGAACTGCAACTAATGAAATGACCATTAAAACTGAGCTAACAGGGATGAGCCATTTTTTAGTTTTGTTCCATCTCAAGATGTTTTTAATTGGAGTAGAAGCGCTTTTGAAGAAGTTCTTACGACTTTCTCCTTTAAGTGACTTGTACTCTTTCTTAGCTTCGTCTGCTTCGGCTTTGTTCTCTAGTTTGTTTTTTCCTAGAATGTTGTTAAGAAGAACGCCGATCCCTCCTACAACAAGAGCGAATCCTAAAATGACAAAAATATCTACCCACCAATCAAAGCTTGAAAGTGAATAGCCAGCAAAAATAGGTTCGTTCCAAAAAGAATCGAATATTTTCATACTATGCTCCTAAAATTCTTATATATCTATATTATTAATTAATAATAAAGGAAGCAACCAAAAAGCGTTTGTTCATCGGTAAATATGGGTGAGGGGGGATAGCAATGCAACTTTGGGCACACGTTTTAATTAATTTGCTTGAATAACAAAAAATAAATATGTAATATTAATAACGCACATATGCCGACGTAGCTCAGTTGGATAGAGCAACTGCCTTCTAAGCCGTAGGTCAGGCGTTCGAGTCGCCTCGTCGGTACCAAATTAAAAAATCTGGAAACAGATTTTTTTATTTAGTCCCGACATGACCTACGGCTTAAGAAGGCAAAGCCTTCAATAAAAAAATTTTAGAAAATAATAAAAAAATTTTAGAAAATTTGTAAGAAATTTCAAAAAACGCCCCCTTATATATAGTAAGGAGGTTTTTCATATAACATGGAAAATAAATCAATCAGATATGAATTTGATTTCATTCATTATCTAAACAACAAAAAAGTTTCTGAGCTTACAGAAAAGTGGCAGAAACATTTAAGACACATCTTTCCAGGCATTTCAGACGATACGACAGTCTTTTGCGCAAAACACGAGAATTACTTCGCAAAAGGCGATATCGACATCAGAATCAAGGGTTCTAAGAAGATTGTGTCACTTAAAAACGGAAAGAACCCAACAATGCACAGGGAGAAGTTTAGTAGAATCTATCAGTTCCTTAAAGAATTAGGAATTAGTAGAAAGACACTAAATATGATTACTCTTTACCAATTTGGAGATTGTTATGCATATGGACACTTTGATAAGCCACTTAACAAAGAAGAAATAGTGGAACAATATGGAGATAAGATTTTAGAAGCTAATAAAGAATTATGTGACGAAAAAATAATTGATGCGATTATTAGAAGATCAATTATTAAAGGTGCACAAGACTATCGACAAGAGATTGATTTTCTTTATTACGGAAATCTTGAAAAAGGAATTTTAATTTCAGTAGATCAAATCTATCAATCTATTAAATCTAGAAAAGAATTGCCTACTAATTGGATTCAATTTGGTCAATTAGTTTTTCAACCAGGCGGAAGAAGTAGAAAAAATAATGATTATTGCGAGTCCACAATTCACTGGCCAGTTTTAAGTCTTTTATTCAATATAGCTGAAGATCAAGACGATATCTTAAAATGTAAAGTTGAAAAATAGATTTGAATAATTTTTAATATTTTAAGTGTGTTCTTGTTGATTTATATCAAATTATCCGTATAATTTTGGTCATAAGGTTGATAGAGGTGCAGCCAAAAATAGTACTTAGACGAAGAGGCATCTAATGACTCTAAGGAAAGGTAAGGCTGCCGAAACAACATTCAGGCATGAGTGTTGATTGGTCTATGGAGGAATACTCCTATAGACTCCTACAATTAGTAGAGGCGCTATTCAATGAACCAACTAAAAATGAGGTTGCATTGATTAGAATGCAACCTTTTTAATTTCTATAGGAGGTTCATTTATGAAGAAATTAAAATTAGCTATGTTAGGACTTGGAGTTCTCGCTATGCCATTAACTGTCGCAGGATGTGGAGCTGATGATGAGCTCACAATTGTCCATTTCGACCAAACAATTTTAGGAGAATCACAAAAAGACTTAGGTGTATCAATTGGTATTAAAAAAGGTGACACTGAATTAGAAGGTAAACTCAATGCTTCTCTTGCAAAAATTGATAGTGCAACAAGAACAAAATGGATGATTGAAGCAGTCGATAGAGCTGCTGGTGTCTACGACACAACCGAAACAACTCCATATACAGTCCCAACTGAATCATCTTTACCAGTTTTAACAATCGGTCTTGAATGTGACTACCAACCATTTAACTGGACTGAAGTAAAAGCAAATGATTATACATACCAAGTTAAAGGTAGTAATGAATTTGCAGAAGGCTACGATATCCAAATGGCAAGATTCCTTGCTTATGATATGAATTACAGATTAGAAGTTGTCAAATTAAAATGGGACGCTCTCATTCCTGCACTTGAAGCAGGCACTGTTAACGCTGTCATCGCTGGTATGACTGATACTCCAAAAAGAAGAGAATCAATTGATTTCAGTGCCGAATATTACAGAAGTGAAATGGTTTTAATCGTAAGAAAAAATAGTGAATTAGCAAACGCAACTTCATTAGAAGCATTCAGAGGTAAAAAGATCGTTTCTCAAATCGAAACAGTCACTGATGAAGTCATTGATGACTGGGCAACTTCATTCGGTGTTAACCACGTTAACCCATTAGATACATTCGCTACATGTGCAATTGCAGTTAGAAATAAAACAGTCGATGCTATGACTGCTGAACTTCCAGTTGCTCAAGCTATTTGCGCTGGTAGATAATCTATGTTTTATAGAATAGGGGTATTATTAAAAGACTTCTGGGTTACATTCCTTAATGGAATGTTATCTACTTTAGTTTTGGCTTTAGTCGGTACTTTTGTAGGTCTTCTTATTGGTATAGTAGTCGCCTTAGGAAGAAATTTGGAAGTTAAGGAAACCGACTCAAAAGCCAAAAGAGTTCTAAAAAGATTCGTTTTAGGACTTACTTCTGTATACGTAAATCTTTTTAGAGGTACTCCAATGATGGTCCAAGCAATGATTATCTTCTTTGGATCAGACATCATTGGAATTCACTGGTTAGACATCAATCCATTTTGGATTTTTAACGGTTATTTCTTCTGTGGATTAGTCGTTATCACAATTAACACTGGTGCATACATGTCTGAAATTGTACGTTCTGGTCTTAATGGTGTTGATAAGGGCCAAGAAGAAGCAAGTAGAGCTTTAGGCATGTCTTATTTTAAGACTATGACTAAAGTCATCATGCCTCAAGCAATCAGAAACGCTCTTCCAACAATCCTTAACGAATACATTGTTAACGTTAAAGACTCATCAGTTCTTAACGTTATCGGTTTAACCGAATTATACGCATCTGTTAGCGTTGCAACTAGTAAAAACTACTTCAAAGTAGAAGGTTACATTATCATCGCCATCATCTACTTAGTATTAACTTTATTAGCAACATTAGTAGCTAAAATCATTCAAGCAAAATTAGAAAATAGGAAAATTAATTTAAATCCATTTAAGTCTAATAAACCTATAGTGGAGGTAAATTAGTATGGCAGAAAATATCATCACTGTAAGAAATTTAAAAAAATCTTTCGGAAGTTTATCTGTTATCAAAGATATCTCTTTAGAAGTTAATAAGAGAGATGTAATCTCCATTATTGGTTCGAGCGGATCTGGTAAATCAACATTCTTAAGATGCTTAAATGGCTTAGAAATCCCTGATTCTGGTGAAATTTTGTTCGAAGGAAAAAATATTTTAGATAAAAAGACCGATTTAAACGCCATTAGAAGTAAGATGTCTATGGTGTTCCAATCATTCAATTTATTTAATAACTACGATGTGTTAGGAAACTTAACACTCGCTCAAAAGACAGTTCTTAAAAGAAATAAAGAAGATGCTGAAAAAATCGCATTAACTAATTTAAAAAGAGTTGGTTTATTAGATAAAAAGGATTACCGAGTTAGCCAATTATCAGGTGGTCAAAAGCAAAGGGTAGCTATTGCTAGAAGCCTTTGCATGGAACCTGATGTTATCTTGTTCGATGAGCCCACAAGTGCTTTAGACCCTGAAATGGTCAACGAAGTATTAGAAATTATGAAAGATTTAGCAAAATCTGGATTAACAATGATTGTTGTAACTCACGAAATGAACTTCGCTAGAGAAGTAAGTAATAAAGTTATCTTCATGGATAAAGGTGTTATCGAAGATAGTGGTTCACCAACTCACATCTTTAAAGAAACAACAAATCCAAGAACAAAAGAGTTCTTAGGAATTAAGTAAGACAAAGCAGGCCAACCTGCTTTTTCTTTATCAAATTTGATAAATGTTATATATTTTAACTAGGTATTTTATGAAAAAAGTTAATTTATTAAGCGTTTTATTAGTCGTTTTAAGCTTATCTGCATGTAAAAACGAAGAAATTTACGGTCCGAATCATGATGAACCGATCAATGAATCTGGTAACAATAGTGGTGGCGAAAACAATAACGAGAACGAGGAAAATAACGAACCTGAACCTGAACCAGAACGTGAAGTTGTCGATATGCAACTTTCTAACCTTAATGGAATGTTAGTTAAGTTCGATAGAAAAGGGGCAAAGATCAGCTCTGTCCGATTAAATGATTTAAAGATTGCCGAGAATGGCTTTGTAGCCGGTCGTGTCGCTAACAGAATTGCAAATGCAAGCTTCCAACTTGATGGAGTTACATATAATGTAAATAGAAATAATGGACAACATTGTTTACATGGTGGTGCCCAAGGTTTTGGCGAGATAAATTGGACTAAAACTAGTCAAACATATAACACAATTGTATTCGAATTAGATTCTAGAGATGGAGACCAAGGATTCCCTGGCAATATTCATGTAAGTACGACATATACTCTTTCTGATGAAGGTGAATTATCAATTGAATATCGTGCAAGAAGTGATAAGAAAACGCTTTTTGCTCCAACTAATCACCTATATATGAATATGAATGGTGTAGAAACAAACACTTGGAGAAATCACTCTTTATGGGTAAATGCTGATACATATACAAAAGCAAAAAGCGATCTTATCCCAACCGGTGAAATTGTCTCTGCTTCTGGTACGAAATTAGACTATTTTGAGAAAAAATCTTACGAAGGAAACAACGATTCTAACCTAGTTTTAAAAGGAGATGGATTCCGTAAGGTTGCAGAGATGACTGGAGATTCAACTCACAATACAGTGGAGGTTTTTACAGATATGCCTGGCTTACAAGTCTACAATGACACAGGTCATATTTGCTTAGAAACTCAATTTTTCCCCGACGCAATTCATCAAGAAAATTTCCCATCTATCGTATTAGATGCTAATACTGATTTTTATTCAAAAACTTCTTATAAATTTTCTACAATAAGTTAAAAACTATGATAAAATCATAGTCATGGCGACTTTATTACTAATCTGCATCTATATCGCTTTCATTGGATTGGGCATCCCTGATTCATTATTTGGTCCTGCTTGGCCAGCAATGCACCTTGATCTAGGTGTGTCTATTTCTATTGGATCAATTTTAACAACATTTATTACGTTTGGAACTATGCTTTCAAGCTATTTTTCAACTAGAGTAATCAATAAGTTTGGCACTAGGAATGTAATTGTAGTCTCAACAATTTTGACCGTCATTGGTTTATTAGGTTATTCACTTTCTGGAAATATCATTTTGATTTTCATCTCTTCAATTCCTCTAGGATTAGGAGCTGGAGCAATCGACAGTGGATTAAATAACTATGTCGCAATTCACTACAAAACAATGCACATGAACTTCTTACATTGTTTCTATGGAATTGGCGTTAGTTTATCTCCTTATATTATGGCGTTTGCGCTTGCAGATAATGAAAACTGGAGAAAGGGATATTTCATTGCTTTCATCGTTCAACTTGTTATCGCAATCGTTATGTTACTTAGTATTCCATTATGGAACAAAAATAAGAAAACAAATGAAGTTGAGGAAGAAAAACCAGTTACATTAGGATTTATGCAAATGGTTAAAACTCCATACATTTTAGTTGTTTCATTAGTCTTCTTATTTTATTGCGTAGTCGAGGTTGGATTCGGTCAGTGGAGCGCATCTTTTATGGTAGGCTCAAGAGGATTTTCAACTGAAACCGCAGCAAAATTAGCAGGTTTATTCTATGTAGGTTTAGCAGTGGGAAGATTCATTGCGGGTCTCATCTCTAACTTTGTTAGCAAGACAAAAATGATCTTCTTTGGAGAAATCTTAACTATAGTCGCATTATTAGTAGTTATATTTCCGATTAGCAATCTTGTCATCTTTGGAATTGCTAGCTTCTTAATTGGATTTGGTTGCGGTCCAATCTATCCAAATTTAACTGCAATGACACCAGAACATTATGGTAAAGAATATTCTCAATCAATTATGGGTATTGAAATTACTTTCTCATATATCGGTTTATTCACATTGACTCCATTAATTGGTGTTATTGGTGACTTTTTTGGATTCGAATTTTTCCCTTATTACTTACTTATTATGGCAATCATCACAATTGCTTTAACTTTATACATTTATTTCAAAAGAAATAGCAAGAAACCAGTTTTTAATACAAGCAAAAAAGAAAATAACATTTAATTCTATTAAAAAATAAATAAACATATTACTATATCTTTAGATAGGTATTCATATGGAATTAAAAGAAGCATTACTAAAGAGAAGAAGTGTAAGAAAATACACTGAAGAAGTAGTTAGTAAAGAAGACATAGATGAATTAATGCATGCAGCTATGTCTGGACCAAGTGCTTGTAACACAAGACCTTGGGAATTTTATGTAGTTCAAGATCCTATTAAGGTAAAAGAAGTAATTAAGTGTATGAAATTTGCAAATTATGGCGCGAACACCGTCATTATTGTTGCAGGAAATTTACATCACACAGTACTAATGCCAGGATTAAAAGAGTTCTGGGTACAAGATTGTAGTGCAGCGACTGAGAATATTTTATTACGCGCTACTGATTTAGGCCTTGGTACAGTGTGGTGTGGTGTTTACCCTAACAAGAAACTATCTGACAAGATAAAAGAAGTCATTGGGGCTAAAAACCATATAATTCCACTTAATGTCATCTTAGTTGGTCACCCAAACGAAGAACCAGAATCCAGAGACCAATATGATGAACGAAAAATACATTTTGTTACCACATTAGAAAAATAGGGTTATTATGTAATAAAGGAGCAAAAACTATGGAATTGAAAGGATCAAAAACAGAAAAGAATTTACAAGAAGCTTTCGCTGGTGAATCTCAAGCAAGAAACAAATACACATATTTCGCTAGCCAAGCTAAAAAAGAAGGCTATGAACAAATCGCAGCAATCTTCTTAGAAACAGCTGAAAATGAAAAAGAACACGCAAAAATGTGGTTCAAATACTTAAATGGTATTGGTTCAACAGCAGAAAACTTAGAAGCAGCTGCTAGTGGTGAAAACTTCGAACACACAAATATGTATAAGAGAATGGCAGAAGAAGCAAAAGAAGAAGGCTTCAATGAAATCGCTGCTAAATTCTTATTAGTTGGTAAAATCGAAGCAGAACACGAAAAAAGATATCTTGAATTATTAGATAAAGTTAAAGGTAACAAAGTATTCATTTCTGAAGACGTAGTTGTTTGGAAATGTAGAAACTGTGGCCATGTCCACGTTGGAAAAACTGCTCCAGTAGTTTGCCCAACATGTGCTCATCCACAAGCATACTTCGAAGTTGCTTGCTGCAAAGTTTGTAAGTAATTATTAATTAATACCGAAAGAGATGCCTTCAGGCATCTTTTTATTTACTAAAAATATGAGTGTCTAAGGCGCGCAATAAAAAAATTCCCAATCTTGGGAATTTGAAATCGAAATGGTGGCTCAGGCCGGGAGCGCGCCGGCGACACTCAGATTTTCAGTCTGATGCTCTACTAACTGAGCTACCGAGCCATTTATTTTTAACACCGATTGTCTCGTAGGACGATCAAATGCTTTTTCCTTTAAAAAAAGCGTTTGGCGGACCGTACGAGAGTCGAACTCGTCTCTCTTCCGTGACAGGGAAGAATAATAAACCGATATACCAACGGTCCACTTGTAAAACGCTCAAATATTATTAACGATAAATGGAAAAAAATCAATAGGAAATTTCACACTTTTTAAAATTTTTAGTTTTTTATTATATTTGGTTCATTATTTATAAATAAATATTGATGCATCTAACTTGAAAACGAAGCTTAGAAACATATAAAATGTATGTGACTTAAATCACGTGTATGAATATCTTAGATTTACTTACTGACTTTGAAAAAATAAGAACAAAAACAATCTCGTATAACGCTGGAGACTATATTTTTAATAGTGATGAAAAGTGCGATTCAATCGGAATTGTTGAAAGTGGTAGAGTTCAAATTTCTTCTCCAGAAGTAAATGGTCACAGCACCGTTTATCACACTCTAAAACAAGGCGAAATGATTGGAATCTTTTTAGTATTCTCAAGTGAGCCTTTTTATAGAGTTAACACAATAGCTTTAACTGATTGTAAAGTTACATTTATTCATCGCGATGATCTTAAAATTATTCTTCAACAAAATGAAAAATTCTTGGAAACTTTCTTAAGATTACAAAGTAATTTTGCGACAATATTAAATTATCAAACTACATTGTTTTCAATTAATTCTGCTGCAGAAAGAGTTATGTTTGCGTTAGCTCACCAAAAGAATAATGAAATTAGATATCATAGTGTGGTGGAACTTGCAGAGTCTCTTGGATTAACTAGAGAAGCTACTTCAAGAACGATATATAAACTAAAAAAAGAAGGAAAAGTCTTTCTTAATAATAAGGTTATCTCATTAAAAAAATAGCGATTCAATCGCTATTTTATTTTTTAGAAACAATCTCTAATAAGTTTTCGTATAAGGCTAATCTAGTTAACAAGCCAACGCCACCAGGAACAGGTGTTTGATTTGCTACTGGAAGTCCAGGAATTGCATCTCCATGTAATCCTGTTTCATCTCTAGAAATACCTACGTCAACGATAACTGCTGATTCTTTATATTTAAATCTATTATCGAGGAATCCAGGTTTACCGATTGCGACGACAATGATATCTGCATTTTCGATGTATCTAGCTAAGTCTTCGTTTGAAGTTTTGCTATGAACAACAGTCACGTTGCATGACTCTGCTAGCAACATTCTAGCCATAGGTTTACCGACGATGTTACTTCTTCCAATTACGACTGCGTTTTTACCAACTAATGGAACATTTTCATATTTTAAATATGACATAATTCCTTTTGGTGTGCATGGGAATAAGCTTGAAAGTGGATGGAATCCGTCGACATCTTTCTTTGGATCAACTGCTAATTTAACCTTTTCTTCATCAATTTGTTTTGGAAGAGGCATTTGAACAATGAATCCATCGTGAACGTCGTCTTTGTTAAGTCCATCAATAAAAGATAACAAATCCTTTTCGCTAGTATCGATAGGTAATTTCATTAAATCTGCTTTGATACCAAGTTCAGCAGCATCTTTAAGTTTACCTTTAACATATGCGTTACTAGCTGGGTCTTCGTTAAGTTGAACGATTCCAATGCATGGGACTTTTTCCATTTTGGAAACGACATCTTTGAATTCGGCTTTTCTTGCGGCAACGTATTCTTTAATTGTCATAATTAGTCCTTGTATTCGATAGTAGGGAGTTTTCCCTTATATTGACGGAGTTTAACTCCTGCAAGATTGAGCATCTTCATACTAGCTTGAGTAGTGATAGTATCTTTGTATTTATTGTCGGCATAGACAATTTCTTTGATGCCTGTTTGAATGATTGCTTTAGCGCATTCATTGCAAGGGAAAAGAGTTACGTAAATTCTACATCCCTTTAGTGAAGCTCCATTTCTTGTATTTAAAATCGCATTAAATTCTGCGTGGCAAACATATAAATATTTGCTATCTAATCCTTCCCCTTTGTCCCAAGAAAGTTCTTCTTCAGGAACGCCACAAGGCATTCCGTTGTAACCGATTGAAACTACTTTATTTTCGTTATCAACGATACATGCTCCCACTTTAGTGCTTGGATCTTTACTGCGTAATGCTGAGAGCACTGCAATACCCATAAAATATTCATCCCAAGATATATTGTTTTTCATAATACAAATATTTTAAGGGATAAAGCGATATTAGACAATAAAATATTAAAATATTTTAATATAACCATAATTTTGTGTATAATAGTGATATGGATTTCGTCGGATTAGATAAAATGTCATTACTAGATTTTGAGGACAGAATTAGCTGTGTTCTTTTCTGCAAACCTTGTAATTTTAGATGTCCATTTTGCCATAATGGAGACTTAGTTCTTAACGCAGAAGAAGTAATTCCATGGTCCGACATCATCGCTTATTTAACTAAAAGAAAAGGTCTTATCGACGCTGTAGTTTTTAGTGGTGGAGAGCCTACTCTTATGCCTGACCTAAAAGAGAAAATTTCTGAAGTTAAAAGTATGGGCTATGAGATTAAGTTAGACACTAATGGAACTAACCCAGCACTAGTAAAAGATTTAATTGAAAATAAGTTAATCGACTACGTCGCGATGGATATAAAAAACGAACCACAATTATATGGAATGACTTGCGGAACTGACGCAATTCGAATCGATAAAATTGAAGAGACTATATCCTTATTAATTAATAGTGGAATTGACTACGAATTTAGAACAACTTTAGTCAAAGAATTTCACGAAAGTGCACACATTGATGAGATAGGAAAATTTATCAAAGGTGCGAAGAAAATGTATCTTCAAAAGTTCGTTGAAAGAGATGGCTGTATCAGACATGGACTTCACGAAGTTGAAGAAGAAAAAGCAAAAGAATATATCGAAATATTGAAGAAATACGTCGAAAAGATCGAACTTAGAGGGTATTAAAAAAGGTCAATCGAATTGACCTTTTTATTTACTTTGTAAATATCTATCCACAAAGAAGCTTGCGGTAGAGGCGTCTCCAACAGCGGTTGAGACTTGTCTAACAACCTTAACTCTTGTGTCACCAATCGCGAAGATTCCAGGAACATTAGTTTCCATTTTTTCGTTTGTAACGATGAATCCTTTTTCTTGTTCGACTAAACCAGATAAGAATTCGTTATGTGGAATTTGACCGATTGCGACGAATACATTATCAGTTTTATATTCGACAATTTCATGAGTTTTAGTGTTTTCAAATTTTAAACCACTTAACTCATCTTCTCCTAAATACTCAATAAGGTTCATGTTATGGATTACTGAAATATTTGGAGTAGCGAGGAGTCGATCAACAAGGATCTTATCTCCAAAGAATTTATCAAATAAAGTGATCATGTAGACGTGACTTGATGTTTTAGAGAGCATCAATGCATATTGAAGTGCAGTGTTTGCGTCTCCAATAAGATAAACATCTTTTCCTTTGTAGAAAG
Source organism: Bacilli bacterium (assembly GCA_024399115.1). GTDB lineage: Bacteria > Bacillota_I > Bacilli_A > RFN20 > CAG-826 > RGIG9670. The sequence continues at coordinate 9,070 of JAKSHZ010000008.1, read as the reverse complement.
CGCCATCGCATACAGCACAGAAACTAATTCCTTTACCAACGAAGTCTTCTTCCTTTGGAAGACCCATCTTACGATGTGAGACTCCGTTTGCGATAACTACAGCTTTACTCATGTGTTCGCCGTAGTTTGTTTTGACTGTGAAAGTGTCGTCTGGATTTTTAACTACTTCTAATACTTCTTCGAGTTCGAATTCCACTCCATGAACGCTGATTTGTTCAAATAATTGATCTGAAAATTCAAGACCTGAAATTTCTTTGATACTTGGAATGTTTTCAACTCTAGGAGAAGTAGCAATTTGACCACCAAACGCTTCTTTCTCAATAATTAAGACTGAGTGACCTGCTCTTAACAAGTTAAGAGCGCATGTCATTCCTGAAGGGCCGCCACCAATAATGATGACATCTTTCATTAGTTGTTAACTCCTTCGATGAAGCCTTTAATGTTACTTGCGTTTTCGTATGATTCGAATGAGCCATCATCGTTTGGAACGAGTAATGTTGGAGCTTTTCTAATACCGAATTTCTTTGTTAATTCGACGTTTTCTTCAGCGTCAACGACGTCATATGAAATGCCTGCTTTATCTAATAACATCTTAGCCATTTTGCAGTTAGGGCATGTCTTAGTAGCGAAGAGAATAATCTTATTTACTGATTCGACGTATTCTTTTTCTTCTTTATCTAAGTCTGATTTAAGAACGCCATGAGTGAGTTTGGAATTTTCGATATTGTAAACTTTTCTCATCTTGAATTCTGCGCTCTTACCATCGTTCCAGTTTTGAACTGGTCTATAGTAACCTGTAATTCTTGAGTAAACTTCTGTCTTTTTACCACAGATTGGGCAAGTGTATTGTTCACCAGCAATATAGCCGTGATCTGCACAAACTGAGTAAGTTGGAGACATTGTGTAGTAAGGAATTCTATAGTTTTCAGCAATCTTTCTAACAAGATTCATACATGCTTTCCATGAAGGGAGTTTTTGTCCTAAGAATGTATGGAAGACAGTACCTGATGTGTAGAGAGTTTGTAATTCATCTTGAATATCAAGTGCTTTATAGATATCTTCTGTGTAACCAACCGGTAAGTGTGATGAGTTAGTGTAGTAAGGTGTGCCACCGTTTTCACTAGCTGTGATGATATCTGGATAGTGTTTCTTATCGTGTTTAGCTAATCTGAATGCAGTTGATTCTGCTGGAGTAGCTTCGAGGTTATATAAGTCACCATATAATTCTTGGTAATCAGAAAGTCTTTCTCTCATGTGATTTAAGACTTCTTTTGTGAATGCGACTGCTTCTGGGTTAGTTAAATCTTTCTTGATCCAACGTGCATTTAAGCATGCTTCGTTCATACCGACTAAGCCGATAGTTGAGAAGTGGTTAGAGAAACCACCTAAATATCTCTTAGTATAAGGATATAAGCCAGCTTCTAATAAAGTAGTGATTGTTGTTCTCTTAACTTTAAGTGAACGAGCTGAGATATCCATGATTTTGTCCAATCTTCTATAGAAGTCAGCCTCATCAGTAGATAAGTAAGCGATTCTTGGCATGTTGATTGTAACAACACCGATAGAACCTGTAGATTCACCTGAACCGAAGAAACCACCTGATTTTTTTCTTAATTCACGTAAGTCGAGTCTTAATCTACAGCACATACTTCTAACATCACTTGGTTCCATATCTGAGTTGATGTAGTTTGAGAAGTATGGAGTGCCGTATTTTGCAGTCATTTCGAATAATAATTTGTTATTTTCTGTTTCTGACCAGTCAAATGTACGAGTGATTGAGTAAGTTGGGATTGGGTATTGGAAACCACGTCCGTTAGCGTCGCCTTCAATCATAATTTCGATGAATGCTTTGTTAACCATAGCCATTTCTTTAACACAGTCTTTATATTTGAAGTCGACTTCTTTACCGCCGACGATACAGTTGAGTTCAGCTAAGTCGTTTGGAACAACCCAGTCGAGAGTGATGTTAGAGAATGGTGCTTGTGTACCCCAACGAGATGGTGTATTAACACCATAGACGAATGATTGGATACATTGTTTAACTTGTTTATATGTTAAGTTATCAATCTTAACGAATGGTGCTAAGTAAGTATCGAATGATGAGAATGCTTGAGCGCCAGCCCATTCATTTTGCATGATACCTAAGAAGTTAACCATTTGGTTACATAATGTTGATAAGTGGCTAGCAGGAGAAGAAGTGATTTTACCAGGAACACCACCTAAACCTTCTTTAATTAATTGTTTGAGTGACCAACCAGCACAGTAACCTGTAAGCATACTTAAGTCGTGGATATGGATATCTGCGTTTCTGTGTGCATCTCCAATTTCCTTATCATAGACTTCACTTAACCAGTAGTTAGCTGTGACAGCGCCTGAGTTAGAAAGAATTAAACCACCAACTGAATATGTGACAGTTGAGTTTTCTTTAACACGCCAGTCATTGATCTTTAAGTAGTTATCAATGATGTTTTTATAGTCGACAGTAGTAGTCTTGATGTCTCTTAAAGCTTGGTGTTGTTTACGATAGATGATGTAACTTCTAGCGACATCAACATAGCCAGCTTGGACTAAAACGACTTCAACTGAGTCTTGGACGTCTTCAATTGCGACGATTCCGTCTACTATTTTCTTATTAAAATCCGCGGTTACGCGTAATGCGAGCATTTGGATGATGTCTTCGTTGTAGAATTTGTGTTCTGCAGCGAAAGCACGTTCAATAGCGCTCTCAATTTTCTTGAGGTCAAAATCTTCAAGTTGACCGTCTCTTTTTCTAATTTGTAACATATTTGTTCCCTCCGACATTAGCCCTCAGAATTGTTATAAATAAAACACTTATTACTAAGTTGATGCAGTGTTCGCAAAACGAGGTAAGTGCTATTATCTTATATGAAATAATGCGTATGTAAAGTAAAAAAATTAAAAATTTGGACAGTGTCTAAAAATTGTGGAAAATCGAAAATTTGAGAGTCAAAAATTCATCAAAATACTAAAAAACTACTAATTCTTTATACTACATTTTTGACTCTGTTTAATTTCGCTAAACGGGTATGTGTTTGTGCTTAAAAATGTTTAGCGAAAAGTTAGTGCAATTAATATTATATAATAATATAATTACAACCGTTGAAATGAAGAGTTATCGAAGCAATGAATGAACACCCAAAAGCTTTTAAAAACGCAAATAAAAATTTGGGTGAGTAACGGACTCCTGCAACAAAGAAAAACTCATTATCGTTTCGATACTAAAAACATTGAAAAAACGCATTTTGAAGAGTTTTGTGCAGTAGTTGACGTATTAAAAATCAAATAAACTAAAACTCATTCAAAATGAAAATTTGACACTGAATGAATGAACGCTTGTAACCTTTTCGTTGAGATAGTGTTTTCAAGATGATGAAATAAATAATCGGGATTCCGATTTTTTATTACGCGTTAATTGACAACAAATTATTTTTGCTTAATAATATCATAGATATTTTTAGGAGGAATTATTATGTTGCAAATCAAAGACTTGGTAAAAAACTATGTTCAAAAAGATATTGAAACAGTTCACGCTTTACGTGGAGTCAGCATTGATTTCCGCAAAAATGAATTTGTTGCAATTCTTGGACCTTCTGGATGTGGTAAAACTACATTCCTTAACATCATCGGTGGTCTTGATAGATACACTCGTGGTGATCTTTTGATCAAAGGAAAATCCACAAAAGAATATAAAGATAAAGATTGGGATACTTATAGAAACCACTCAGTCGGATTTGTTTTCCAAAGCTACAACTTAATTCCTCACCAAACAATTTTACAAAACGTAGAATTAGCTTTAACAATCTCCGGAATTAGTAAGAAAGAAAGAAAAGAAAGAGCTACTCATGCATTAGGCAAAGTTGGTCTTTCTAAGATGATTAACAAAAAACCTAACCAATTATCTGGTGGTCAAATGCAAAGAGTTGCAATTGCTCGTGCTTTAGTTAATGACCCAGAAATTTTATTAGCAGATGAACCAACTGGCGCTCTCGATAGTGTTACTTCTATCCAAGTCATGGATCTTTTAAAAGAAGTCGCTAAAGATAGATTAGTCATCATGGTCACTCATAACCCTGAGTTAGCAGAAAAATACGCATCAAGAATTATTAATATGTTCGATGGCGAAATTAAGGGCGATTCTAACCCATACAAAATCCAACCAGGCGAATATGACGAAGAACAAGAGATTAATAAAGGTAAGAAATATTCCCAAATGAAGTTCTTTACAGCATTTGGTCTTTCTTTAAGTAACCTTTTCTCAAAAGCAAAAAGAACTTCATTAGTCGCTGTTGCAGGCAGTATTGGTATTGTTGGTGTCAGTAGTGTTCTTGCTGTCTCAAACGGTATTAAAAGCTACATTGTCTCAATGGAAGATGACATGCTTTCGAACTACCCAATTGGTATCGCAGAAGAATCTGTTGATTATTCTTCATTGATGACTGGTTTACAAACTCAAGAAGTAGTTGAAGATGTAGTCTTTGATAAAAAGACTGAGATCGGTCTCGATTCTATGATCGCTTACTTGATGGACAAGTACAAAGACTTTACTTCAGTAAAAACTAACGATATTAATGCAAATTTAATCTCTTTCATTGAAGACGCTCCTGAAGAAGCTGTTGCAGCAAAGAGATACAACTACGGCATTGATGTTACAAATAACATCTATACAACATTTAAGAAGACTGCTTCTTCAAGTGCTAATATGATGTCTCTTAATGGCATCACTCAGATGTATATCTCAACTCTTAAGACTGTTGATGGTTTCTCTGATTACGCTCAATTCGTTGATTTATTCACAAGTTTCTTAAAACAACTTCCTGATAATAAGGAATACGTTGTTGGAGATGGCGTAAACGGACAATACAAAATGCTAGCAGGTGAATATCCAAGTTCTGCAAACGATATTCTTTTAGTTGTTGATCCAAATAAGCAAACAATGACAGATATCAATCTTGCTCAAATGGGTTTCTATCCTCAAGACGAATTCCTCAATATTGCAAAACGTGCTATTGCAGAAAACGATCCTGAAAACGAGGATTATGGAAAAACTTCTGAAGAATTAGACGCTATTTATCCTTATGATAAATCATTTAAGTTTGAAGATTTATTAGGAAAAGAGTTAACCTACTACCCACACAACACAATTTACTCACATAGTGAAATCGAAGCTTCTAGTTCAAGAAGTGTTTCTGTTTCTTATGTTTCTTTTGGTGCTGGTGGAATGGATTTAGCTCAAATGAATTATGACTTTGAAAACGATAATTTTACTGGCATCGGATTTAAAGCAGGTGGTAGTGGTGTTGAAACTATCATGATGAAGAGAAGTGAAGGCTCTACACTTGATATTGAACATCCAGCATATGGTGAATTTGAAGGTGTTAGAGCAGGCAATCCTTGGAAACTTAGAATTGTTGATGCTGCTGGAACAACTATGATTTATGACATCACAACTGATCCAAACCCTGCAACTCCATTAGCTGCTGACCAAGGCGAAAATAAGCTTATTAAAGACGAAATCACACCTGATGTTACTGCTTATAATTTCCCTGCTGTAGCTAAGAGTACTTGGAATACTGGAGTAAATTTAAGAATCTCTGGTATCGCAATTGCAGGTGATGATACTAAGTTCGGATGCTTAAGTAGAGGCGTTTACTACACTAAAGAATTCGCGGATTTATTTATAAATGATGCAAAATCTAGTGAAATTGTAAATGATCCAACTTATGGCATTATCGCTCATATCGGTAGCCAAAAAGAATCAGCATCAGCTTTTAAAGCATATGTTACTTACGATTACGATTCATATAAAGACGATCCAAATAACGCTACTGTCACTCAAGGATATGCTAGTGCATTAAACGCTGATTTCTCAGCTTCATTTGCAAGCATGTTCTCTGGTTTCTCTGGTGGCTTAAATTACTTTGAAGTAGATAAAACTTATTTAAGAAGTTTATCTGGTTTATCCGTTAAAAAGATTCCTGCTACAGGAACCGAATACTTCCATAAAGTCGAAACAATCGATGGAGTTGATACAGATTACACATTTGAAAAACTCCCACAATCAATTTCTTTATATCCAACAAGTTTTGAAATGAAGGATATGTTAACTGATTATTTAGACAAGTGGAATAGTAGTGAAGACATCACAGTTAATGGCGTAACTCTTACAAAAGACCAACGTGATGACCTAACCTACACTGACACTATTGAAACAATCATTGCAGTTATCACAACTTTAATTGATATCGTTTCAGTTGCCCTTATCATCTTCACATCATTATCACTCGTTGTTTCATGCTTCATGATCGCTGTTATTACTTATATTTCAGTCATGGAAAGAGTCAAAGAAATCGGCATCATCAGAAGCTTAGGCGGACGTAAAAAAGACGTTACAAGATTATTCACAGCTGAAAACTTAATCACTGGTCTTTCAAGTGGTTTAATCGGTGTTGGCTTCACTTACTTGTTACAAATTATTGCTAATACAATTTTACGAATTTTGGTATATCCACCAATCGTTTCATTTTCAATTCTTGATGCTTTAATCATGATTGCTTTATCAATTTTATTGTCAGTTTTAAGTGGTGCAATCCCATCTAGAAATGCTTCAAAACAAGACCCTGTTACTGCATTAAGAAGCGAATAGTAAAATGAAAAATGTAGGTTTAATCTCTTTAGGGTGCTCAAAGAACCTAGTTGATAGTGAAAATATCCTAGGTCTTTTATCTCGTAATCTTTGGAATATTGTTAGCGAAGTTGAAGACGCTGATGTTGTAATTATCAATACTTGCGGCTTTATTGAATCAAGTAAAAAGGAAAGTATCGACACAATTTTAGAAGTCTGTAGTTCAGGCAAAAAAGTAGTGGTCACTGGATGCTTAGTTGAACGCTATTATCATGAGCTTGTTAAGGAGATTCCTGAAGTTGATCTATTCATTCCAATTCGCCATTATTTCAAGTTTAATGAACTTTTAGCGTCAATTTTTGACGATATTGAAGATAAATCGCTTGGTATTGATGAGAAATATCGTGCTGTATCGACTGGTGATTTTTCTGCTTATTTAAAAATTGGTGAAGGTTGCTCAAATAGATGTTCATATTGTGCAATTCCTTTGATTCGTGGAGATTTCTATTCAAGACGTCCAGAATCAATTTTAGAAGAAGCTGATAGACTAGCAAAAGCGGGTTATAAAGAGATTGTAGTTTTACAACAAGACACAACAAAATACGGTATTGATTTAGAAGATAAAAATGTCAATATTGTTTACTTATTAAAAGAGCTTTTGAAGGTTAAATCTTTTGAGTATATTCGTTTGCTTTATCTTTACCCAGATGAGGTAACAGATGAACTAATTGAATTAATCGCATCTGAACCAAGACTAACTCCATATTTTGATATTCCAATTCAACATAGTGAAGATAGAATTCTTTCTTTGATGAATAGACGTGGAGATAAAAATTTATTAATTAATTTATTCAAAAAAATTAGAGAAAAGTGTCCAAAGGCTATTCTTAGAACCACTGTTATGGTAGGTTTCCCTGGAGAAACTGAGGAAGAATTTGAAAATCTTGTCCAATTTATTAAGGATATAGAGTTTGATCACTTAGGATGTTTTGGATACTCAAGAGAAGACGACACTCCTGCATTTAATTTCCCTGATCAAATTGATGAAGAAGTTAAAAAACAAAGAGTCGATAAAATTATGAAGACTCAACAAAACATTTCTTATAGAAAGAATAAGTCTCATATCGGTGAAATAATGGAAGGATTAGTGGTGGGAACTGACCATGATTACTACTGCTTAAGAAGTTATTGGAACGCTCCTGATGATGTTGATGGAAAAATCCTTTTTAAGAGTGATAAAAAACTATCCCTTGGAGACAAAGTAAAAGTCCAAATTAAATCAGCATTTGTATATGATTTATTAGGCGAAATCGTTTTATAAAAATTACTTGTTAATAAGTTCAAATTAAGTATAATAAATACGCAAACTTATTAATTAAGTAGCCTTGCCGTCTTAGCTCATCCGGTAGAGCAATTCACTAGTAATGAATAGGTGATTGGTTCGAGTCCGATAGACGGCACCACATGGATTGAAATCCCTCCATAAATTGGACCATTCGGGTACAATGAAATGGAGGGTTTTTATATGAACAGACGACTGCACGATTAGCTTGGGAAGTTAAAGTATTACCACTAAACTACGCTTGCATGTTATTAACTAATTCTTAAAAGTCTATTATTTCAATAGAAAAAGAAAGGATGAATAATTCATCCTTACTTTTATCTGATTGTCAATTTGCCACTTGTCATACCGACATCAATGTCAGCACTGCCTTCACCAAATTGATAAATATTATTGCTAATAGTGCATTCTCTAATAGCGTTCACACTACCAGAAGTTTTATTAACTTTAACTGTTCCGCCATCGCTAGGAAGAGTCATATCAATACTACCACTAGTTAAATCAAATGAAGCTTTGTTGACTTTATCAAATGCCACAGTCATAGAGCCACTAGTCATATCAGAATCAAATTCATTAGCGTTAATATGATTAATCGTTGCGCGACCACTAGTAAGATCAACATCAACTTTGTTAGCAGTGATTTTATCAATGTTAGCGGAGCCAGAAGTTAAATTAACATCCACCTTATCAGCGGTCAATGAATTCGCGTTAAATGTGCCACTAGTCAAATCAATTTCAATATTGGTAAATCCTGGATGATAGGTCAAGGTTAAGTTCTTTTTAAATGATGTAAAACCAAATTTAGAGTATCCAGAAGCAAAGAATTTAATCTTTAATTCGCCATTATCTAAATAAGAATGGACTAATTCTTTTTCGCTAGTTAAGTTTGTTTCTTCCTCGATTTTGACACCGGTGATTGTTTCATCTTCGACAATTGTTAAAGTACCACTCACCCAATCAATATCTAAAGATGTAATATTTTCATTATATGTTTGATTGCCAACTAAATATTTATCGGCATCATCATAGATGCCATAGCTTGTACAACTAGATAAAGATATTCCGATGAATCCTAATAAAATTGT
>JAKSHZ010000079.1 GCA_024399115.1 Bacilli bacterium | reverse complement strand
TTAATAGTACTACTGTTGGTAATTGGATTCGTCTTGCTATTTCGCATGCTCTTGGTAATTTGACTACCGACAATATTAATAGTACTACTGTTGGTAATTGGATTCGTCTTGCTATTTCGCATGCTCTTGGTAATTTGACTACCGACAATATTAATAGTACTACTGTTGGTAATTGGATTCGTCTTGCTATTTCGCATGCTCTTGGTAATTTGACTACCGACAATATTAATAGTACTACTGTTGGTAATTGGATTCGTCTTGCTATTTCGCATGCTCTTGGTAATTTGACTACCGACAATATTAATAGTACTACTGTTGGTAATTGGATTCGTCTTGCTATTTCGCATGCTCTTGGTAATTTGACTACCGACAATATTAATAGTACTACTGTTGGTAATTGGATTCGTCTTGCTATTTCGCATGCTCTTGGTAATTTGACTACTCTGGGTGTTAATATTATAGCAGTACAGGTATTAAAATTTTTACTGGGGTATATTATAACTGGAGCAGTATCAGCTGTAGTTGGCGCGATTGCAGGAGCAATAGTAGGAGAATCAGCAACTGAGCATGTTTTGGATGAAGATAGATTTGAAGAAAAAGAAAAACTTAGAGAATTCTTCATAGGATTAGCTATAGGATACATCATAGGAGCACTTGTAGGAGCATTAATAGGAACACTTTACGGGTTTTGTGTAATGGGACCTCTAGGAGCATTCATAGTAGGAGTTAACGGGTTTTTGTGTGGAGGATTTGTAGGAATCTTCATCTTCTTGATTGTAGATGGAAATTTAAGATCAGCAGCAGACACTCCTAAGAAGACTCAAGTTGTAAATGTTGAACAGAATGCTTATGGGGATACACTTGCAAACGTTTCTCAGATCAATCATGCCTTAGTTTATGATAATGAGGGTGTTAATGTCAAGAATACTGCTGATAACATTATAATCAAGAACAATCATGGCAAAATAATCGATATTTTTAATGTCACATCAGATGTTGTAATAATTAAGAATTCGGAACCTGGTTATATAAGGCTTCGTCATTCAACAATCAACACTTTAGTTCTTGACAATGTAAATCTGCACTCATGGCTTTGGGTTTCTTTCATTAAGCATACAACCATCAATAAAATAATCATTATCAATTCAGATATTAAACATGGTTGGTGTAGTTTTTTCTCCATTTATCATGCAGACATAAAACATATATCTTTAATAAACTCAGATGTTTATACTGTAACGGTTCGGAATTCAATTATTGGGAAGGTTAGCTATACCATAGGTTCAACTTTATCTGATATAACGAAAGGAGAAAACGCAACCATTGAGAATGTTTCTGAAATAGGTATTACACCTGATGGAGACCTTCCGATTGTACAGAAGAAAAATGGCAATATAGTGATTACAAACATTCCCTGCAATGACTACACTGTAATCCACCCCAGCGATTCTAAGGTTGAAAACCGTGATGTTGACATGATATTTGACAATAGGGAAAGGGTTGACCTTAGAAATGTCACATCTAAGTTTGTTATGATAAAGAATTCAAGACCTGATTGCATAAGGATTCAAGATTCAACAATCCATTGCTTAGTCATCAACAATACAAAACTATCTAGTCTAACCCATTCTTCAGGCATTTTGAATTCAACCATTGATTGTTTGATCATTGTCAATTCAAGTTATGAGGACAATGAAGATAATTTATATATACGTTCAATAATTGAGAATTCAACAATCAAACTTGTGTATGTTGTAGATTCATGTGCTGATGCTGTCGAGATTAGAAATTCAAGTATCGAAAAACCAATTGCTGTACGTTCCGCTATCTATCCACATGATTATACTCCTCGAAATGGTGCATGGTTTTGAGTTGACATGGCGAAATTTTTGAGGAGGGGTAATTAGCGCATGGTAAAAATCGGTAATTTTGGAGAGGTAGCTTCTAATTACTTCGATTGTAGTGATTCTTTCGTGAACATTGCTTATGGTGCTGTGCGTTCTGGTAAAACTATTGTAGCTACTTTCAGGTTCTTCGAATATGACTTATTTAACAAATGTAATAAGTCAATTTAACAGTTCTAAATACTATTCTATGGAGATTGGTCCTGTTGAAGATAACTTAAAATCCTGTGGTTTTAAACCCGTTAATAATAAAGAGAGTTCATATAATAAAACTATATAAACAACCATACACAGATTTTTTAGCCTCGATAGCTTAGTTGGTAGAGCGTTAGTCTCGTAAACTAAAGATCATGGGTTCGATTCCCATTCGAGGCTCATATTTCTTCTTTTTTTTATACATTTAGTTTTATGAAATAGGGAATGTATGTATTATTATGTAGTAAAAAAGGATTTTATGGCTCTGTATCGGTTTGCAAACAACTCTTTCACATATTAATTCCACCTGTTTTTAAATTTTGTATGTTTTTATGTTCTAACAAGAACATTTTTTGGGATTAAAAAAGATGTATGTGGAACGGTTGTCTATATGTTTGATAAAAAAACATCGCTTTAAATTGTTGTATTGCTTTGTTTTTACTGGGTGTGGCAGTTTTAAATTTTAACAGTATTTTTAATTATTTGATGGAACCGGGTATTGGATTAATATTTTTCTTTTATTATGATAAACATAAGTTTTATAGGAAGTCATGTTAATATTTTATATGTAGGCTATGTTAAGTAGTTTAAAATATAAAAATAACACAGAATTGGAAAATTCAGTCCTATTATTAAGACTTATAAAAAGAATTTTTATAAACAGGTCTGGAAAACAAGGGAAAAAATTTATAGTAA
>JAKSHZ010000078.1 GCA_024399115.1 Bacilli bacterium | reverse complement strand
TATCATTTGATGAGGCTCATAAGATTGGAACTGAGCTTGCTGACAAGGTATTAGAAGGCAAATACTCTTACGTAATTGCCACCCATACTGAGAAGAATCACATTCATAATCACATTATATTTTCAGCTACAAATAATACTGACCATCATAAATATAATGACTGCAAACGCTCCTATCACAGAATCCGTCAGTTGTCAGATGAGCTATGCACCGAGCATAATATTTCTGTTATAAAACCTTCTCCTGCCAAAGGTAAAAAATACACCGAATGGCAGACAGAAAAAGAAGGAACTTCATGGAAAGCTCAGCTAAAAACTGATATTGATGAATGCATTAAATTTTCAAGAAATTATGAATCATTCCTGGAGCTTATGCGTGCAAAAGGATATGAAATCAAAGGTGAATCATTATCTCCTGATGCACCAAAATATATTGCGTTTAAGCCTGCAGGTGCCGAAAGATTTGTCCGTGGTTCGGAGCGCACTCTTGGCTCAAAATATACTAGAGAAGAAATCAGCAGACGCATCGAGTCTAATGCAAGACGAAAGGTTTCATTTCCAAAAAGACCTACTGCTTCTACTCCTCTTATTGATACTACTGAAGAGAAATTTGCGCAGTCTCCAGGCTTAAGACGATGGGCCAATGTCCAGAACTTAAAAGCCATGGCATCCTCATATGCAGCAGCTGGTTCTATTGCAGAACTGAAAGCTTCTATTGAACAAAAACGCGAAGTGGCAAAGACTGCCAAAGCTTCTTTAGTATCTGTAGAATCTGATATGAAAGAACTTGGTGAAGTCATAAAATATGCAGAAATCTATAAGCAGAACAAACGCTTTCATGATGCCTATAAGAAGTCAAAAGATCCTGATGCATACCTTCGAGACAGGCGAAACGACCATGAAGCCAAACTCATAATTTATGATTCCGCAGTACGCTTTCTTAAAGAACATGGTATCAATCCTGCCACCATGGATATAGACAAACTCAAGCAGAAATTCCAACAGTTGGAACTACAGAAAAGTCAGATACTCTCAACCTGGGAAGGTGCTCATAGCGAAATATCCCAGATGGAATTACAACTTGAAAATCTTGAAAAATATATGGGTGAACAAAAAGAAAAAGAAGAACCTGCGAAGTCGAAATCTACAGAAAAATCTCGTTCTTCACAGGAAATAAGTGATAAAAAATAAACTATGCTGCTATGGATAAAAATGCTCTGTCCATAGCAGCTACTAATAAACAGGCATTAAAAAACCGATGCCACCGAATCTTCTCGATTAGCATCGGCTATTGTTTGTTTTTTTCACCAAGGACCAGTCCTTTAATGATTGGTAAAATCCTTCGGATCATAGCTTCATCGCAGCCTTCAAACTCATTCAAAAGTTCAATCTGAACTGGCTTAAGATTATCCTTTGAACCATCCGGATCAATCAATGCTGTCGGCGACATATCTAGTGCCCTGCATATCTCTATGATGTATTCAATTCTTACTGTTCTTCTATCATGAAATAGTGAATAGAATGTACTTTCTTTGATAATGTCTTCATCAATACGCTCTTGCAGTTTGTACAAAGACAAGTTTCTCTCTTTTAATTCTGCTTCAACAGCACACAAAAATTCCTCATTAGTCATGTGTAAACCTCCTCCTTTCTGGATTATTTTTACACTTACATTTTAGAGGAATATTGTTTTAGAAAAAATTGCGAGTAGTTAGAGCATATTTACTCTTATATATTAGAGTTTTTTATTCGTCTACACTGATTTTATATATCTCATCCTCATAGATAGTATGCTCAAAAATGTATGGATCATCCTCATCATCGTACCACGCCACTTCTACAGTAATGCCAAGCACCTTTCCCGACATCTCACATTTCTTTACGATACCAGTATATTCGTCTAATTCTCCCATATCTGGATCCCACAATGATACGGAAACATTTTTTCCTACTATATTATCTGGAATCAGCTTCTTACATATGATGTCATCTTCTGTAATCCGCTTTTCGCCTGAAACCGTATCAACAAGGTAATCTTCTTCTATATAGTCCTTTATAACTGCTGATGAACCATCTGCCAGTCTGATTTCGCAGCCTTTTTTATATTTATGGCATACAATCTCAAGTCCTTTTGCAAGAAAGCTAATAATTTCGCTATTATCTGATTCAATAAAAATAGCAGGAACATCATTCACCAGGCGAAACTCACCCATTTCACATGTACAGATATGATATTCCGGTTGCTCTCTTTTCCATGCAGGACCAATCTTGCAGCCTAACTCCTTGAGCAACTTTTTTGCTAAAGAAATATTCTGCGATGGATTCAGCATTGAATCCTCATAAAAATATAGATATGTTTGTCCATCTTTTGGCTGAAGAACTCTCATACCATTCACCCCTTAAAATAATATGGCACCAGAAGTTATCTCCTGATGCCACAATTATATCATTCTTTTATTGTTTTCATATATACAGATAGTTTTCTATTCGTAATATACTGGTTCAGCTCCGGACTGAGTTTTTTCATTTTACATCCAAAAAGCTTTACATCTTCTCCAAGTTCTACACGAATAACTTCTACTTCACCAGTAATAATATCTTCCTTATGTTGTCCAAACAGCTCATACTCATCATATGTCTGGAAGTATATAATCATTCCCTCTGTAATGGAATCAACTGCAGCTCCGAAGCAATCCATATCAACACGGATTAGGATTCCGCCTTCACTCATATTCTCTATTACACCATTGAATTCTCGAAGGCCTAATGGATTATCTTTTATTATGAAATTACTAATCACACCTATGTGGGTACGTCCGTAATATCTTCTATCCATTCTTCTGCTATTCCTTACATTTTGTCAAAAAAGTATTGAAAAGCTAACAGAAAAAATGCTATCATACCCCCCCCGAAAAATCAAGCAAAATCAACCTTCTATGATATCTCTATTTTCTATGACATCTTCCAGTTTTCAGATAGATTCTGTAGTTGAATCATGTGACTATATATTCCACCAATTTCTTTTAAATACTCTGGTTTTCCGCTTTCAGCGACAACGCCATCCTTTAATACTACTATCTTGTTAGCATTCGCAATTGTTCTCATAC
>JAKSHZ010000077.1 GCA_024399115.1 Bacilli bacterium | reverse complement strand
TATAATAAAAATCATCATATTCCGGTTTTGTGAGTTCATTGCTTTTTCTTGTAATCTCTGCGGTGCTTACTCCTTTAGTTGCCTTTCCAGATTGAACGGCCGCGAGCATTTTTAATAATTTTATTCCTAATTCTTCACCGGTCATAATTCAAAAAATCCCTTAAAACGAGCTTCTGCGTCTTAGACGTAAATTACTCTATTTCTTCTGAATTCCCTCTAAAAAGGGCCTTCTAGGGCCTCTAACGGCCTATTTATCGACCTACTCTAGCCGACAAAGTTTTTCTAAAACCCGATTCCCTGATCTCAATATTTCCGTCTGCTATTTCAGACAGAATATAATCAAAAGTCATTCTTGAACCCTGAGCAAATGAATATCCGGCACCACCGAAAACTTTTTTTAGTTCTTCATACATAGACTTACTCATGTTGAAGTTTACGGCCTGTGTCTCATTATTCCGTTCTTTTTTTGTCTGAGTTTCTTTTACTTCAGTCATGTCCTGAACAACAGTAAGTGTATTCTTTAAAGCTTCTGTTGCAGCTTCATTCATTACGTCTTTATTTGATTTTATAGTTCCTTTAGCCATACATAACCTCGTTTCTTTATTTTTCAATATCAGCAACTATCTGATTCAATGCTTCCTGTGTTTCAGGCTTCATTCCCAATTCCTGCAAGGCAACACACTGTAATTCAGCTTTCTTAAAACCTTGTTCCATCGGAACCAAATATTTTTTGCTTTCCAAAGCCATGATTCCTGGCAGTAAGGCTTTCTGCACAGCTTTGCTTTTCTCATACTGATTAAAAATAATTTTGTCGCAGATAGGAGTCTCTTTTCTTCCACGCAATTCCTTTAAATCGATGTAAAAGTTTACCATTCCATCAAGTGATGACTTTGCGATCTGCAGAACCGGGAGAACTTCATCCGATGCCTTTATATATTTTTGAGTTGCTTTTGAGAGTGAGGGTGGTGTATCGAAAACAAGATAATCAAAACCTAATTTCTGAGCATCCTCAACAAGATAATCCACAACATCATTTCTTTTTTCATCAAGAACACCTGAAGTGTTCCACTCAAACAACCGGCCATTTGCAAGTCTATCCTTTGATGGGATTATGTAGAGGTTATCGTAGTTTGTTTTATAAATACAATTTTCAAGGCCAATCGAATCGTTATACAAAAAATCAGCAAGTTCATTTTCAATGGTTCGCTTATTCAAAAACTGCTTTGTAAGGTTAGCCTGAAAATCTGTATCAACCATCAAAACTTTTTTTCCCTTGATCACAAATTCTACAGAAATTGCTCCTGCCAGAGATGTTTTTCCAACACCACCTTTGTTATTGTAAATGCAGATTGTTTTCATACCCTCAGAATTTCCTTTTTTACAAAATAAAATTTAATAGTATCTTAATAGTAACATACTATTTATTTAATTGCAATTATAATATATTATTACTATCGTCTTTAATAGTGTTAATAGTATTTTAATAGTAATTTACTATTAAAATACTATTGCAAAAATACAGACGCAAATAACGGGCTTTTAAGAGGGGTTTTTAAATAAAATCGACAAATTACTCGACCGATGCATTTTGAAGCGATTCTGGGCCGTTTTTGAGTTTCCGCAGCATCTCTCCTATATACAAACACAGTCTCCTATTTTCAATGACAAAATAGGAGACTTGCCGTTTCTACTGCAGAGTTAATTCTAAAAATGCTAAAGCTTGCCGTAAAAAATAAAACTGCCAACATACCGAATGAAATATAGCCAAATCACCGAATAACCGCTTGCTTAAGGAAAATAATTTCCAAAATCTCCTATTGTTAATACCACGCTCCTACTTTTTATGCTATAATAGGAGAGATAGGAGAATAATAGGGGAATGCGAACTTTTGATTATTCAAAACTGAACTGCATCATTGATAATGAAATCATGGGCTACATTGCCAAAATACATGAATACAAAGGCAGGCAGCAGCTTTTCATCAGCCAGAAAAAAGAGAAACTAGAAAAACTGGTTGAAATAGCAAAGATTCAAAGTACAGAAAGCTCTAACAAAATTGAAGGTATTGTAACTACAAACACTCGAATCAAGCAGCTGGTCCAGGAAAAAACTGCTCCAAAAAACAGAGATGAAAAAGAGATTATGGGCTATCGTGATGTTCTTAATATAATTCACGAAAATTTTGAATACATTCCCATCACCCCTAGCTACATTCTGCAACTACATAAATATCTTTATCAGTATTCAAATCCTGATTTTGGAGGAAAGTTCAAAAATACTCAGAATTACATTGTTGCAAATCTCCCAGATGGAACTTCAAACGTTCTTTTTGAACCTCTCAGTCCAATTGAAACACCTATTGCTATGGAACAACTTTGTGACACCTTCAATAAAGCAATGAGTCTTGGCGAAATTGATTCTCTTCTATTGATTAGCAACTTTATAAAAGACTTTTTGTGCATTCATCCTTTTAATGATGGAAACGGAAGAATGTCACGATTGCTTACAACACTTCTGCTTTACAGGTCCGGCTTTGTTGTTTGTAAGTACATCAGTTTGGAAAAGAAAATCGAAAAAACAAAAGACACTTATTACGATGTTTTGGAAGAAAGCTCTGCAAACTGGCAGGACGGAACAAATGATAACACAGCTTTTGTAAAATATATCCTGGGAATCGTCCTTTCTGCATATAGGGATTTTGAAGAAAGATTGAACCTTATAGAAGATAAAATTTCAGCCTATAAAATGGTTGAAAGGGTAGTGAAGGAACGTCTTGGCAAATTCACAAAAAGTGACATTCAGGAACACTGTCCGACACTTGCACGACAGACAATTGAAAAGGCCCTTAAACAACTTTGTGATGAAAACAAAATTGAAAAACACGGACAGTCAAACAAGACTTTCTATGTGAGAAAAACAATATAGAAAAATCACGATGTCAGTCATTGACACCTTAGGTCTTTACAATAAAAAGAATAAATCTTGCCGAAACAGACAAAAAATGGGTAGACGATCCAGTTGATACTGTTTTAGACACAATTGTTTCCTTCCTGGAGGAATTAAATTAATAACTCGCTTGCAGGCTTTGAGTTTTAGGCGAAAAGACTACAAGGGCGCAATA
>JAKSHZ010000076.1 GCA_024399115.1 Bacilli bacterium | reverse complement strand
ATGTTCGAATAATGGTTTTTGTAGATTATAATTCAAGTGATCAATTCGTAAGAAAAATTGGTGAAAGATGTAATCATATTGATGCTGTGGATAGTTGGGAAAACATATGTGGTTGTTACACATTGGATTTGAATGGGTCATATTTGTTCCTTTATTCAGAAAGGGATGATATATTCCTTGAATATCATGGGGGAAAATATCCTATTGCAATGTGTTCATGCTCGTACCACGCCAAAGAAGACAATGAAAAATTTTGGGAGGCACGTGAGATATGGAAAATTGAAATTCATGACGACGATAAATCTTTGGTGGAAATTTATTACACTGGCGGATATAATGACAGCGAATACAAAACAGAGAACCCAAATTTTGGTCAATATATTTCATTGCTAAATGAAAATATGGATTTAAAAAACTGGTATTTGTTCAACCACACCCAAAACCATCCTTTTGATAAAATTTATTTAACACGTCTGCCATGTATCAATCACAAAATAAGTTATGACGGTACAAGCATCCAAAATGTTGATGCTTCATATCCTATGCGAGATGGATATTATGAATCTGATGTTGATGGACATTGTTCTATGTTATATGTTCAAGATCAGAGACTTATTCTATTATATAGGAATAGTAAATTTTACTTAGATGATCCAAATCTGACGATAGATTGTGATACTAATTTTGACGGAGAAGAAAGGGTGTGCAATCTAAAAATTGAAGATGGAACAATTTGTGTGACAATGCGATACTCTTGTCTTTCTGCTGATTTTTGGGGAGATGAGGAGGAATGGGAGTATAATTGGGGATATTATATTAAAAAAATCAAGGAAGAAAATATCTTTAGAAAACAGGTGTATGACGAAATAATGTTTTTGAAAAAAAGATAGGATATATGCTCTCTTCCCTATGGTTAAATTTTCTGATAATAAACTAAATTTAAACAATTTCTGATAAGCCAGTTCCATTTTATTCACTAGATGTGGTTATATCTGTTGGATATAGAGTGAAGAGCCTAAGAGGCACCCAATTCCGTATCTGGGCCAACAAGTACCGAGGAGAAGGATACGATGGTCAAGGTGGTGGTGAATTTGATCAATAGGGAAAATTAGGATTTTGCTATATTTGTGTTATCAAACTAGAATTCGTATGAAGAAGATACTATTATCATTGATGGCTGTTGTTCTTACTGTTTCATTGCCAACTTCAGTTGTAGGCGATGTGCTAACAATTGAAGGGGAGGAAATTGTATTTGAAAAAATGGATGATTCAAATGACAAGACAAAACAGATCGTCAATACTGAACAACCGAAGAAAGTTGTTATTTCGCATGATCCTATAGACCAGGAGAAAAAGCAAGCCCTTGTCATTCCTCATTCAACTAATATTTTTCGCGGATGGCAATATGTTGCAGACATCGTAATGTTAAATGCCGACCCCTCTTGTGACTATACCATTTTCGTGAACGGGAAAATAGTGGAAGGTAATAGACTGAGGTTTTCTGTCGCTCATCTGGGTAGATGTACATTTGAAGGTTATATCCTTGAAACCAACAAAAAAGGAAAATCGGTAAAATATCCTTTTGCAGGTGAGTATTATGGCATGGAGCCTCATATCGACGTTTTAAATGAGATGGATGTGTTATTCGCAGGGGTTGTTAATAAACTAAATATTTCTGTGCCTGGGGAAGCGTCGTCTAATATTTCTGTTGATATAACCAATGCGACATTTGGAAATATTGGCAGTCATTTTGACGTGACACCTACCACTCCCCATAGCTTATGCCAGGTGTCGGTATTCGTAAAGATCGATGAAAAACAGGTCTGTATGGGGACCAAAAGATTCCGAGTTTTGCCATTACCTCGCCCGGATGCCAGTCTGCGTTTAGAATCTGGAAACATGTTCAATGGCGGTAAAATAGGGAAAGAAGATTTGGTTAATGTGAAAGATGTAGCGACAATGCTAACCGATTGGAGTGATTTAAGCAAAATGTTAGATGTGAAGAATCTTTATACGATATTGAATTTCGATATGAAATTCTTTAACCCTAAAAGTGGTGTTGAGGTGTTGCATTCAGAATCTAACGAGATAACAGGAAAAATGCGAGAAAAAATTAATAGTTTAAGCTCGGGGGCTCAGTTTTATGTGACAAACGTAAAAGTCAAATCCTTAGACGGTAACACTCATGTTTTACCTCCTCTTGAAGTGATTGTAAAATAATACGATATAAAAAGGGATAGATATCCCCTATAGTGAATTTGTTATTTTTGTTTATGCCTTTCCCCGTTTCCGAGGAGAGGCGAACGAAGTGTTGCTAAGTGGTAAGACTACAAAACCGAAAACACAATCTAATAAACAGACTTCTGCTACTGGCAAGGGTAAGGGTGCAGAAGGAAATGGTAAATATTAATTTTATAATCAAGTATGGAAAATGCAATGAAAGATGAAATTTTAGGTTCTTTTGAGTATAAAGTAGATGCGTGGGTAAGAACAATGGAAATCCCTATTCTTAATTCAAAGGGACCATTAAAACTTGTTGTACAGGATGCAAAAAAAGAAGGCATCCTTGACGTACAAAGAGAAGCTTATAAGACCTATTTGCAGAATGAAGAGAAGTACAAAGGCATTGTGACTGATTATCTTCTGGAGTATTACAAATGGAACTATGAATATATTGCACGTGAAGTGGATGGCGTTGACGAAAACGACCATAAAGATGTAGTGACCGAAAAACAACTATATCAGTTCATGACGTTGTGGTATCTCTTTATCTGTCGAGACGGAAGTTTCGGATACGCCTTTGGTTGCTGCTGGGATGTGGACAATGGGTTGGCTGTCCTTTTGTCAGAGGACGAACCCCGTGTCATCTCCAGAACGCAACTAGAAAACCTCCACAAACTGAATGACCCGACGCTTGGACTATTGGTTCACGACGGAATGAACGCTTGGAAAGGATTGGAGCGCAATAGCTTCTTCGGCAAGTTGGAGAACTTGGAGATTGAGTTGGAAGGTGGTGTGGATGAAGGCATAACTTCAGCTCAGCAAAAAGCTTATGAGAAGTATTTGCAAAACAAAGAGAATTATTTCAAGGATTTCTCAAAAATGATGATCACCGTGTATGCAGGTGACGAAGAGA
>JAKSHZ010000075.1 GCA_024399115.1 Bacilli bacterium | reverse complement strand
CCCGACTAACGACATCGAGAAAGCTATCTGTAATGCCTTCTCTAAAATATTTAATCTTAAACAAGTAGGTATTAACGATGACTTTAATTTACTTGGTGGAGATAGTATTAAAGCTATTCGCTTAGTAAGTATCCTTAATAATAACCATTTAGTGGTAGAAGCTAGTCAGATTCTATCGTTAAGAACTCCAAAAGCCATCTGTGAGGTTATCTCTCAAAAAGAAATTAAAGTATATAAACCGGTTGTTGGCGAAATCTCTTTACTCCCTATTCAAGAATATTTCTTTAGTGAAATTAAAGAAAAAGATTCCTTTAATCAACTCTACGTAGTTAAAGCCAATGAGAAACTTGATTTAAAACGTTTACAAGCCGCCTTTAATAAATTAACTAATATTCAAGATGAACTAAGAGCGAGCTTTATTAACCATCACCAAATCATTCGTCCTTTAGATACGATTGTTACTAAAATTAAAGAGGTTAAGACTAGTAAAGATATAAAGAATGTTATTATTTCTGAAGTAAATAAATCAATTAATGCTTTAAATATTAAAGATAATCATCTAATTGATATCAAACTCATTAATAATGAATATATAACATTTGTCATTCACCACTTAATTATCGATGGCGTTTCTTGGTCTATCTTACTTGATAATCTTGCTTCTTTATACAAAAATGAGGAAGTCATTCGTCCTTATCCATATGCTTCCTTTATTAAAGACATTAAAAAGTATAGTAAGAATATAACTAATGAAACGATTAATAAGTATAAAGCAATCAACGATTCAGTAAATGAAGATGAGATTAAAGGCCATCCATTTAACATAAATTATTCCTTTAAATCTAACTTTGACATTAATAATCCATATGAACTAAGCGAAAATGATTTCCTTTTACTTGCCGTTTCTCGAGCGTATAAAAAGACCTATAATCGTGACATCATCTACGAAATGGAATCTTACGGTCGAGATGAGAGTATTGGAGAAGTCAATCAAACCATTGGTTGGTTTACCGCGATTTATCCTTTATTAGTAAAAGTTAGTAATACTAATTCTTATTTAGATATTATTCGCGATTTATATAATGTAAAGAAAGTAGCGCTAGATAACAAGCACTTAGGCATTGATTATTTAATTGCTTGTTATGATCTTAAAAAACTTAAATTTAAACATTCACCGATTACCTTTAACTTCTTAGGAGATGAATTCGCTTATTCTAATGCTTTATTTAAGACAACGAACTTAAATAATGAAGAAAAAACAATAAATGCTGGTAAAGCAAATGTTAACGAAATAACTTACGGCTTTTCCCTTAATATCAGTAAACATAATAATATTTATTCTATCGGTGGTTCCTGTGCATCTAGCACATATTTAAGCAATAAATATCAAATCTTCCTTAATAACATTAAAGAAGAAACAATTCTCATCTCTAAGGTTTTAAAAGAAAAGATCTACATTTATCCGTTATACGAAGAACCCTTAGGAGTCTATTTAGACGAAAAGGTTAATAATAAAGGTACAGCTTATTCATGCTTTGGCTATGTGAAATTAGATAAGTCGGTTGCTCTAGACGAAGTCAAGAAACGCATTAATAATTTACTTAATATTCATCCAGTTTTAAAAACTAGAATCGTTGATCTTGATGGTGTTCCTTATGGAATTACTGACAGTAAAGTAAATATTAATATTATTAATAAAGACATTAAAGATATTTCATTTAATGAATTAGTGAAACCATTTGATTTTAGTAAATCTTTAACTCGTTTCTATATCGTTAAAGATAAAGATAATACTTATATTGCTTACGATATGCATCATATGATTAGTGATGCGACCTCGCGTACTTTAATCAATCACGAATTAATTAATGGAATTGATAGTAACTTTGATTTAGGCTTTATTAAGAAAGCACAGCAAGGTTTGAAGAATCAATATTCAAATAATCTAGATGAAGCAAAACTCTTCTACGAAAAAGAGCTTGTCGACAACGAAAATATTGTTGAACCTCTTGATGATATTAATAATTCTTACGGAGGAACAGCCTCAATCTATTTAGGTGATATTAAAGAAAAGCTCCTCGCTTTAGCGAACCGGCTCTCCATTACCCCTAATAACATCTTAACTAGTGCCTTTGCTTATACTCTTTCTCGTTTTACTAATACCGATAATACGTATTTTACCTTTACTAACCATGGTCGCGATTTAGAAGGGTTAGAAACTTCATTAGGAATGTATGTTAAAACGATTCCGGTTATTCTTAATACTTCTAATCAACTTGTTGATACTTATCTCAAAGAATCTTCTAAACATATTTTAGATACGATGAAACATAGCATCTATCCATTTAGATTATTAGCGAGTCAATATCATATTAGCCAAAATATATCATTTGAATATAACACAAATCTTAATGATGTTACTGGCATTACTAAAGATATTCACTATAAGCAAGATCAAGAAAAAAATACATCTCATGTTTCTCATTTATCAGGAGTTATTAATGATTATCAAAACGGATACGTCTTTAGTGTGGAACATTCCTATAAATATTCAAAAAACACCGCGATTCGTTTCTTAAAGACTTATCAAAAGATATTAGAAGGTTTATTAACTAAAGATAATCTTAAAGATATTAACTATACGCTTAGTGAAGATATTAAAGTCATTAATAAAATTAACGCGACTGAAACTACACTCAAATATCACGATATTCTTGAAGCCTTTAATAATTCACTTAAGAAATACCCAAATAACACTTTAGTGAATTATCTTGATACTAAATATACATATTCTGAAGGCGCGAAATGGATTAATAATCTAACGAGTAAACTAAATAACGTTCCTCAAGGTAGTAATATCGCCATCCTTACTCATCGGTCTCATTACTACTTATTAACGGCCTTAAGCGTTCTTAACCATGGTTCCGCTTATGTGCCAATTGATGATACTTATCCTGATGAACGAATTAAGTTCATGCTTAAAGATAGTAACGCAAAAATAGTGTTAGTCACGAACGAAACCATTAACCGTGTTAAGAAACTCACTAATATTCCAACTATTAATGTTAGCAACATCACCTCTAATGGAACACTTAAACCACTTAAGATAAATGCGAATGAAGATGATACGGCGGTTATTCTATATACTTCAGGCACAAC
>JAKSHZ010000074.1 GCA_024399115.1 Bacilli bacterium | reverse complement strand
TTTTTGAAGCAGCGATTAAAATAGGAAAGGTTGTCAAAGCCTATAAGATACGAAATTTCCATAATGCTTTTACTGGTTTCGGTCAGAAGTCTTGCCCCCATAATCAATCTGTAATCATTCAGATATTCAATAAAAGGTACTCCAAGGTTTTTTTTGAAAATTTTCATAAAATAAGAAGGAGCACAGCCGGTTTCCTTTGCAATTTCATCGATTGTGATTTTTTCGTTGTAGTGAAGTTCAATATATTTTAATGCAGTTTTCATTCTGTCCAGATTTTTAGGTTTAATTATTCGGGAAACAGATAATCTGCATTTGTTTATCAGAAGAAAAATTATTGTAAGAAGGTGAGCCTTGATTAATAATTCCGAACCCTCTGGTTTTTCTGTTCCCAGCTTATCGCAATTATCCAAAAGACTGACAATTTCTTCATATTGAGGAACACCTTTATAAAAATGTACGGGAATTGGAATATTGCCTGCAAAAAATGGCATTAAGTATTCTGTTTCACTGATATCGAAAAGCTTAGACTGGAGTAAATCTGTAGAGAAGATTATATTTTCATATTCCATTCGGTTTAGATTTTTTGTTGCAATAGAATGTAGCTGTCCAGGGAGAATAACAACAAAACTTCCTGCATAAACTTCATAATCAGTAAGGTTGACCGAAATTATTCCACTGCCTTTTTTTACATATACAATTTCCATATCTTCGTGCCAGTGGATTGGAACCATTTGAAAATCCTGGGGAATTGTACATGGGTAAATATCAAAGGGGAAAGCTTTTCGACCATGCTTTTTTCCTTCCTGATAGTTTTCATATTCTGGTATAAGCAATATATTTCTCCGGTTTTTAAAATATAAAACAGTGTATTATTATGCAATTTTTAGCACCGAATAATCAAAAAATCAATAAAAAAGATAGTATTGTGCAAAACATTTATCATTATTAAGCAAGTTTTCAGAATGCTTCAGGTTTATCATCTAAACATAAACAAAAAACTTCAGGTTTATTGGCAGGAGAAAATCATTATGAATATAAAAACTTTATTGGAAAACAAATTAATGAAGTCCATAAAGGAAAGCTCGAAGGAAGAAATCTACATTGCTTTGTTGAATATTGTAAAAGAAATGGCGGAAGATAAGGTTTCTGAAACGGGAAAAAAGAAAATTTATTATATTTCTGCAGAATTTCTTATTGGAAAACTGCTTTCAAATAATTTGATTAATTTGAAACTGTATGATGAAGTAAAAGCGGTTCTTGAAGCAGAAGGACATTCTCTTGCAGAAATTGAAGAGCTGGAAATGGAACCTTCTTTAGGAAACGGGGGACTTGGTCGCCTTGCTGCCTGTTTCCTGGATTCAATTGCTACTTTAGGCTTAAACGGAGATGGAGTAGGTTTGAATTATCATTTTGGGTTATTCAAACAGGTATTTGAAAATAATCTTCAGAAAGAAACTCCTAATCCATGGATTACAGAAAACAGCTGGCTTAAAAAAACTGAAAAAACATATCAGGTTGAATTCGGTGGTTTTACAGTCCAGTCCCGTATGTATGATATTGATGTAACAGGTTACGGAAATCACACAATAAAGCTTCATCTTTTTGATATTGAAGGTGTAGATGAATCAATTGTTGGAAATACGATTGATTTTGATAAAGCTGCAATTCAGAAAAATCTTACTTTGTTTCTTTATCCTGATGATTCTGATGATAAGGGAAGACTTCTTCGTGTTTACCAACAGTATTTTATGGTCTGTAATGCAGCAAAACTGATTATTGAAGAGGCAATGGCAAAAGGCAGTAACCTTCATGATCTTGCAGATTATGCTGCTATCCAAATTAACGATACACATCCATCTATGGTAATTCCGGAGTTGATTCGACAGCTGTGCGAAAAAGGACTTTTGATGGAGGAGGCAATCAATATTACTTCAAAAGTATGTGCCTATACAAATCATACAATTCTTGCAGAAGCTTTGGAAAAATGGCCTGTTAGTTTTATGAATAAAGCAGTTCCACAGCTTATGCCTATTATCCGCGAACTGGACAACAAAATCCGCCAGACCGTAAATGATGAATCCACTTACATAATTAAAAACGACCTTGTTCATATGGCACATATGGATATTCATTATGGATACAGTGTAAACGGTGTTGCATATCTTCACACAGAGATTTTGAAAAACTCAGAACTGAATAATTTTTATAAGTTATATCCACAAAAATTCAATAATAAAACAAATGGTATTACATTCCGCAGATGGCTTATGTCATGTAATCCTGAATTATCGGCATTGATTACAGAATTGATTGGAGATTCCTGGAAGACAGATGCTGCAGAGCTGGAAAAACTTCTGGAATATAAGAATGATGAAAAAGTTCTTGAAAAATTAATGGCGGTAAAAGATGGAAAGAAAAGGGATCTGGTGAAGTATCTTAAACACACTCAGAATCTTTCAATTAATCCAGATTCAATTTTTGATATTCAGGTAAAACGTCTTCATGAATATAAACGCCAGCAGTTGAATATTCTGTACGTAATAGACAAATATTTTGAAATTAAAGAAGGAAATAAACCTGCCACACCAATAACAGTTTTCTTTGGAGCAAAAGCAGCTCCAGCATACACAATTGCAAAGGATATTATTCATCTTATTCTCTGTATGCAAAAAATTATTTCTTCTGATCCGGAAGTTTCTCCATACCTGAATGTTGTAATGGTTGAAAACTATAATGTTACCCTTGCTGAAAAAATGATTCCTGCCTGCGACATTTCAGAACAGATTTCCCTTGCATCAAAAGAAGCTTCTGGAACCGGCAATATGAAATTTATGCTGAACGGAGCTGTAACTCTTGGAACAATGGATGGAGCAAATGTTGAAATATCTGATTTGGTTGGTTCAGATAACATTTATTCTTTTGGAGAATCATCAGATACTGTAATTGCAAGATACGAAAGAGGTGATTACAAAGCCTATGATTATTATAAAAATAATAAACGAATTAAACGTGCAGTAGATTTTATTATTAGTGATGCAGTTCTTGAAAACGGAAATAAAACTTCTTTAAATCGACTTTATAATGAGCTTATTAATAAAGATTGGTTTATGACATTCCCTGATTTTGACGATTACAGAGAAACAAGAAATAAAGCCTATGCTGATTATGCAGATAAAACCTCATGGGCAAAGAAAATGCTTGTAAATATTGCAAAAGC
>JAKSHZ010000073.1 GCA_024399115.1 Bacilli bacterium | reverse complement strand
AGAATCTTTCAAAATTGCACGGGCAATACTGATTCTCTGTTTTTCACCACCACTAAGGCTTGCACCACCTTCTCCAATGACAGTTTCATAACCATCTGGAAGAGCCATAATAAAATCATGACAGCAGGCCTTTTTTGCAGCTTCTATCACTTTTTCCATTGGCATTTCGTTCTGTCCAAAACGAATATTGTTTGCAATTGTGTCCTTGAAAAGATATACATTCTGAAAAACAAAACTGAAGTTCTTCATTAAAGAATCCATACTGTAATCCTGAACATTTCTGCCACCAAGCTTTACAGTACCTGAATCTACATCCCAGAAACGGGAAACCAGATGACACAGCGTTGTTTTTCCACCGCCACTAGGCCCTACAAAAGCTGTAGTTGAACCTTCAGGAATCTTAAGTGAAATTCCATCAATAATCTTGCGTTTGTCATAACTGAAGGAAATGTTTTCCAGTTCAATATTATGATTAACAGGTTCCAGATTTTCACCGTTAATGTCCATTTCTGGGATAGCAAGTACTTTTTCAATCAGTTCCATTCCATAATCAAGATTTCTTAAAAGTGCAGAATAATTTCCAGCAGATTCCATCTGAGCAAATACCAGGAATGAAGAAATAATCATACAAAGAGTGTCTGCCAGAGCCAAAGAGCCATTAAGATAAAAACTGATGGACGCAATTGCAATTAAAACACCTGCGCCTTTCAGGAGAAGAGTCTGAATTAATAAAAAAGGAATAAATGATGTTTCCTGACGGATAAACAAATTCTTTACGTTTTCGTTTGCCTTGTCAAAATCAGCCTTTTTTTCTCCTACAAGATTGTAGGCTTTTACTTCTGAAATTCCCTGAACATATTCAAGAACGCTGTCCACGAGTTTTTCATCAGCATCATACTTCGATTTTGCAAGTCTTTTTCCCTGAGCCTGTAAACCTGAATTTGCCATAAAAAACAGAACGATTGCCACTGAAGCAATAAGTCCAATCCGCCAGTCAAAAATAAACATAAAAACTATGATGATTGCGGTTGAAATATAGCCTTGAGTACACATCATTACAATTCTTGTTGCAATATTACTCATAGATTCTGCAACGTTGGTTGTTACATTTGTGATTTGTCCCAGAGAGTTTTTGTTAAAATATCCCATTGGCACATAGCGCATGTGTTCTGCAATTTCAATTCTTTTATTTGCACAAGATTCATAACCAGCTTCAGTCTGTAAAATTGTACATTTATTCTGAATAAGACCTGTTCCAATTACACTAAAAACCATAATTCCAAAAGATATAAGAATTGTTCTAGGTTCTAAACTTCCCTGCACAATGGCTGTAAGCATTATATAAATGGCAGGAATTTTAAGTGCTTCAAAAAATGCTTTTACAACTCCAAGCCACATACTGGATTTAAGTTTTCTCTTATTGACTGTTCCGCAAAAATCAAAAAAACGTTTGAATATTTTAAGCATAATTCTTTCCCCTTATTCGTCTTTTACGCTGATATGAGCTTCCCACATCTGCTTGTAAAGGCCGCCTTGTTTAAGCAGTTCTTCGTGTGTTCCAAAACTGTCAATGTTTCCATCATTTACAACAAAAATTCTGTCGGAATTGGTGATTGTAGAAAGACGGTGTGCAATAACAATGAGAGTTTTTCCTTCAACAAGCTTTGCAACCGAGGCTTGAATAATTGCTTCATTTTCAGGATCCGTGTAGGCTGTAGCTTCATCAAGAATTACAATTGGAGCATTTTTAAGCATTGCCCGGGCAATAGAAATTCGCTGACGTTCACCGCCACTTAAATGAGTCCCAGCTCCGCCGCAAACAGTTTCAAAGCCATTTTCCAAACTCATAATAAAATCATAAACACCAGCTTTTTTAGCAATCTCCTCAACTTCCGCATCTGTTGCATTTGGATTTCCCAGACGAATATTTTCACGAACAGATTTATTAAACAAATAGTTATCCTGATTTACATAGGCAATCATATTATTGTGAGTTTCCAAAGTAATATTACGGATATCAACTCCACCAATTTCAATTGAACCGTCATTTACATCCCATAAAGAAGCAATAAGTTTTGCAATTGTGGATTTTCCGCTTCCGCTTGGCCCAACAATAGCCGTTACCTTACCCGCAGGAATTTCCATGTTGATACCATGAAGAATCTCTTTTTCTTTATATCCAAAGTGAACGTTTTTAAGAGTGATTTCATTTGTTAATGGAACAGCTGTGTTAACACTTGGACGAGACAATTCAGGACTTTCAAGAATATCTGTGACTTCACCAATTATTAACTTGATTTGAGCAAGGTCATCTGTGTAGCTCATTACCGTAATTAATGGGGTAATTGCGCAGGTACTAAGAATCATAGCCATAATCAGCTGAGTTGAATTAATACTTCCGTGATAAAGCATAAGGCCGCCTAATGGAAGTACACTTAGTAAAACTGCGGGAGTAATAGACATTGCAAAACTGAACCAGACATTACAGCGTTTCATCCAGTCTACATAGCAGGCAGCACCTTCTTTTGCAGCAGCTACAAATTTTTCATAGGAACTTTCTGCTTTTCCAAAAGCTTTAATAACTTCAATACCATTGATGTATTCAACCGCAGTATCGTTTAAATCTTTTGTGCTTTTTACACAACGGGCAAAGCTTTCCTGATATCCTACGCACATAAGACAGTAAAAGATAATTCCCAAAGGAAGTGTTCCAATAGAAATTAATCCCAGCTTCCAGTTTGTAGTAAAAATAATTACATAGATTGCCAGAGCACCACAGATTCCTGCAGTAAACTCCGGAAATACGTGGGCCAAGGTTGTTTCAATGGAATCAACTCTTTCGCAAATAACATTTTTAATGCTTCCGCTGGAGCGTTCCAGTACATCACCCAAAGGCAATTTAGGAAATTTTTCCATACACCGATTTTTAATATTTGCCAGAACATTAAAAGTTCCAACGTGAGAAAGGGTAGTACTTATACTGTGGCACACGCAACGGCACAACCAAAACAGTGCCATAAAGCCACATTCACGTAAATACAAACTCCAGTCTTTAGAACCATCAATCAACTGGAAAACAATTTTTGTCATAACAAGATATGGCAAAATACTAAAACCTACACCAATAACAGCAATTAAGATGCTGAAGATGTAAAACAATTTTTTTGCTCCTGCAAATTCAAAAATCCAGGATGCCGTAGATCTTTTTTTATTTTCTTTCATA
>JAKSHZ010000072.1 GCA_024399115.1 Bacilli bacterium | reverse complement strand
CTTCAAAGAATTTGTCAAAGTTAATGAGAAACAGAAATCAAAAGTTTCAGTACGTCAGAAGCTTAAAACCTTCAAGAAGACGATTGCCCAGAATAAGAATAGGGAGCGCACAAGGGATAAACATAAAGATCGTGGACAAAGCCTGTAGTCTTCTGTTAGTACAGAACCACCTGGCTCGGTAATTACAGAGGTAGGAAAAATGGCTAGTGTAATAGAAGGCATTACAAAAGATCTAAAAAATATCCCTAAAACAATCAAAAGTAAGACAAAATCCATGGAACCTAAAAAGGTAATCCTGAAGGTATTGCCATATGTGATATTTGGATATGTGGCAGATAAATTTGCCTATGGATACAGGGTAACACCTGGAAATGCAGCACTTAACAGACTGATGGATTCGCTTAGTAATAACACAGCTTTTATGAATCCGTTACCGAGCTTGCATCCGATGGATCTTTTAATAGGTGCAGCTGTAGGTATTGGTATGAGAGCGATTGTGTATTTCAAAGCAAAGAATGCTAAGAAATTCAGACATGGCGAAGAATATGGTTCTGCCAGGTGGGGAACACCCAAGGATATTGAACCATATATGGACAAGGAGAATTTTGAAAATAATATTCTACTTACATCCACGGAAAGACTTCAGATGAATGGACGACCAAGCAGCCCTAAGTTTGCACGTAATAAAAATGTGCTAATTATAGGTGGTTCTGGTTCCGGTAAGACAAGATTTTTTGTAAAACCGAACCTGATGCAGATGCATTCTTCATATGTTGTTACTGACCCGAAGGGCACTGTTTTACTTGAGGTTGGAAAGATGCTTCAGAAGAATGGGTATCGTATAAAAGTACTTAATACAATTAACTTTGCAAAATCATGTCACTACAATCCGTTCGCATATATTCGTAGTGAAAAGGATATCTTAAAACTTGTAAATACGATTATTGTGAACACCAAAGGGGAAGGCGCACAGGCCACAGAAGATTTCTGGGTCAAGGCTGAAAAACTGTATTATACAGCGCTTATTGCTTATATATGGTATGAAGCCCCACCGGAAGAGCAGAACTTCTCAATGCTTATCGATCTTATAGATGCCAGTGAAGCAAGAGAGGATGATGAAGAATTCAAAAATGCAGTTGATTTGCTATTTGAGGAATTAGCATCAGAGGATCCAAATCACTTTGCTGTACGCCAATATGCCAAGTATAAATTAGCTGCCGGCAAGACAGCAAAAAGTATTTTAATTTCATGTGGTGCAAGACTTGCCCCCTTTGATATCAGGGAACTTCGAGAACTTACGTCTTATGATGAACTAGAACTTGATACCCTGGGCGAACAGAGAACAGCTATGTTCGTAATTATCAGTGATACAGATGCTACATTTAACTTTCTTGTCAGCATTATGTACACACAATTATTCAATCTGCTATGTGATAAAGCGGATGATGTATATGGAGGAAGACTGCCGATTCATGTCAGGTGTCTACTTGATGAGTTTGCAAATATCGGCCAGATTCCTAACTTTGAGAAGCTGATTGCGACTATCAGATCGCGTGAAATATCAGCTTCTATTATTTTACAGTCGAAATCCCAGCTTAAGGCAATTTATAAGGACAATGCAGATACGATTGAAGGAAACTGCGACACAACACTGTTTTTAGGTGGTAAAGAGAAAACAACTCTTAAGGAAATGGCAGAAATCCTTGGAAAAGAGACCATTGATCTTTATAACACCTCTGATACCAGAGGTACAACTCAGTCATATGGAATGAACTTCCAAAAGACTGGTAAGGAGCTTATGAGCCAGGATGAGATAGCTGTCATGGATGGCGGCAAATGTATTATGCAGGTAAGAGGTGTGAGACCATTTTTCTCAGATAAGTTTGATATTACCAAGCATAAGCAATATAAGTATTTATCAGATTTTGATGATAAAAATACTTTTGACATCGAGAAATACCTTCGCAGTATTAAGCCTGGCACAATGAAAGTGAAACAGGATGAAGTTATTGATGAGGTAGTCGATGTAGGAATAATTGAATAGTGAAGCTAACGAGCGTAAATGAGATTATGCGATGATATTAGCTATTAAGGTCAGCAATTCCGCAAGAGCGGTCCCCTATAATTGCTGGCTATTTTTATGCAAAAAAACAAGTTTGGACACAGTGTCCAAAAACTAAATTAAAATTCGGAGGAATAAAAAAATGGCATTTTTTACAACAGCAGTAACTGGTCTTAAGACCGTAGTAACAGCAATTGGAGCAGGTGTAGGTGTATGGGGTGTAATTAACCTTCTTGAGGGTTATGGTAATGATAACCCTGGTGCAAAGTCACAGGGTATTAAGCAGCTTATGGCAGGTGGCGGTATCATTATCGTTGCTCAGACGGTGATCCCTCAGCTTACATCATTGTTCTCATAAGGTATTGAATGGATACCATAGTTGATAAGATTACTGAACTGATAAAGGAAATGCTTCAGGGATGGGTGCTGACAAACCTCGACACCATGTTTACTGATGTGAATACAAAGGTAGGCACGATTGCGAGTGAGGTCAGCCGAACTCCCAGTGCATGGAATGCAGGTATTTTTAACATGATTAAAACGCTATCAGAAAATGTAATGATTCCGATAGCAGGTATGATAATCAGCTTCGTGGTAATTTATGAACTTATTACCATGGTGATTGATAAAAATAATATGCATGAATTTGATACATCTTTGTTTTTCAGATTCTTATTTAAGGCATGTATAGCAGTCATGTTATTATCTAAGACCTTTGATATCGTGGTAGCCGTATTTGATGTAGGAAGCAGTATAGTCAACTCTGCAGCAGCGCATATAACAGGAAGTACAAGTCTTGATGTTACCGCTACACTGCAGAGTATGTTTAATTCACAGCTTTCTTCTATGAGTATAGGTGAACTGATAGGTCTTGGAATGGAGACCATGATTATAAGCATGTGTATGAAGATCATGTCGGTTTTGATCACCGTCATTGTATATGGCCGTATGATCGAAATATACCTTTATATTTCAGTAGCCCCAGTGCCTTGTGCGACTGTCACAAATAGGGAATGGGGTTCAATAGGAACAAATTATTTCAAAGGACTATGTGCACTGGCATTCCAGGGATTTTTCATTATGGTGTGTGTAGCGATTTATGCAGTACTTGTAAATAGTGTTTCAGTAGCAGCGAATCTGCATACAGCATTATGGAGCGTTGCTGCATATACAGTTATTTTGTGCTTTAGTTTATTCAAAACTGGTAGTCTTGCGAAATCTGTATGGAACGCACACTAAGGAGGGATCTTATGGCAATATC
>JAKSHZ010000071.1 GCA_024399115.1 Bacilli bacterium | reverse complement strand
AATACTTTAGTTCATTACATTTATCAAAGTGGATTTATGGGACAGAAGATAGGTTATGCTTCGGCAGCTTCTGTTATTTTATTCCTTCTTATTCTTATTATTTTCCTTGTTCAGAATAAACTTCTTCGTGGAAAAGAAGAAAAAGCAAGAGACTAGGGCGGAAGTTTTAATATGGTACAGAGAAAATCAAAAGATATAGCATTTACAACTTTCTTGTTTTTACTTGGACTTATAATTATTACACCAATCTTTCTTATGTTTGTTTCTTCATTAAAAGATGACAGATTTGAAATTATGAGAGATATGGGAAGCTTAAAAGCTTTTGTAGTTACACATCCAACACTTCATAACTTTAAGGAAATCTTATTTGAATCAGTTCAAAATTTTGGACGTTCATTTTTTAATTCAATGATTGTTCTTGTAATTACTGTTGTTCTTACAGCCGTAGTTTGTTCAATGACAGGTTATGCTTTGCAGCGCGGTAAATTAAGAATCAGAAAATTTATTTTCCTTGGTGTTCTTTCACTTTATATCATTCCTATGGAAGCAATTATGTTGCCTTTAATGTATCAGGTTTCTTCCTGGGGAATTACAGATACTTATGCAGTTCAAATCTTGCCATTCGTAGCAAGTCCTTTGTATATTTATCTTTTCTATAATTACTTTAAGGAAGTTCCAATTTCACTTTCAGAAAATGCTGAACTTGAAGGGGCATCATTCTGGCGAGTATTTAAAGATATTTATTTACCAATGAACAAAGCTCCAATTATTACAGTTTGTATTCTTCAGGGTATGGACATGTGGAATCAGTATTTGTGGCCTTTGCTTGTAACAACAGATCAGAGAGTTCGTCCAATGTCTGTAGCAATTTCTTCATTTACTGGAACTGGTGGAGATATTTACTGGGATCAGCTTATGGCAGCAAGTGTTGTAATGTTACTTCCAGTTTTAATTTTGTTCATTATTTTCCAGCGATTCTTTATTGAATCAGTTGGTTCATCTGCTGTTAAAGGTTAATTTTATGAGTGAAATTTTTGATAATGCACAGAAAAAACAGGATGAACTTAATGCAAAGATTATAGGCTCAAGTGAGATTAAAAATCAGCGTCCTGTATTCCATTTTGCAACTCCTGGTGGATGGTGTAATGATCCAAATGGATTTTCGCAGTTTGGTGACAAGATTCATCTTTTTTACCAGTATCACCCTTACTCAACACAATGGGGACCAATGCACTGGGGACACGTTGTTTCTAAAGATATGCTGAGTTGGGAATTGCAGCCTGTTGCACTTGCTCCAGATTCTGCTGCTGATTGTAAGGGATGTTTTTCTGGAACTGCCATTGAGCATAATGGAAAACACATTGTTGCATACACAGGTGTTTCAAATAATGGAACTGTGGATATTCAGAACCAGTGTATTGCAGTAGGGGACGGCTGTGTTTATGAAAAATTGGGTGAAAATCCTGTTTTGACAGCAGCTGATATTCCTTTTGAATATAACAATGAACATTTCCGAGATCCTAAAATTTGGGAGAAAGATGGCAAGTTTTACATGGTTTGTGTTCTTAAACAGAAAGATGACCGTGGTGCAATGGTAATGTTCCAGTCAGAAGATGCTAAAAAATGGACTTACAAAGGAATGATTGATTCTAGTAAGGACGGTCTTAGCAATATGTGGGAATGTCCGGATGTAAGTGTAATTGATGGAAAGGATTGTCTGATTTTTTCACCTCAGGAAGTAAAGGAAGATTACAATCTTGGATTTCATGATGGAAACAACAGTATTTATGTAACTGGAAAGTTAGATTATGAAAATGCTAAATTCACTCGCGAAGTCCGCCCTGAAAATGGTTATACAGCCGCCCTTGTAGATTATGGAATTGATTTTTATGCTCCAGAAACTACAAAACTTAAGGACGGCCGTACAATTATGATTGGCTGGATGCAAGCCTGGGAATCTTACATTACTCCAAAAGATTATATTTGGTCTGGAATGATGACTCTTCCTCGTGAACTAAGTTTTAAGAATAACAGACTTTATCAGGTTCCTGTAAGAGAATTAGAAGATTGGAAGAAAGATAAAAAATCTGGAACTGTGCAAAAGGGGACAGACCCCTATGTAATTTATTCTGGAAACCGTCAATTCGAAGTTGATATGAATCTTTTTGATGCCAAAGGTGTTGTAAGAATGACTTTAGGCGAGGGGACAGAAAAAGTTGTTCTTGAAGTTAATACGGATGAAGAATTTGTTTCTTTTGACAGGACAAAAACTTTAACTCCAGGTGCAATTCCATTTAGAAAAGCAAAACTTAGAACCGATGGTGACTTAAAAAATCTTAAAGTTATTTGTGACACTTGTTCTGTTGAAGTTTTTATAAACGATGGAATTATGGCATTTACAAATACATTCTTCTTTGAAAATACTGCTTCTAATTTTGTTGTGGAAAACGCTTCTTCTAAAGAACTCTCTTATGATTTTTGGAAATTGGAGAAATAAAAATGGATAAGAAATTTGATGTAACTGCTCTTGGCGAACTTTTAATAGATTTTACACAGAATGGAATGAGTGATTCTGGAAACTGGATGATGGAAGCAAATCCTGGTGGAGCGCCTTGTAATGTTCTTGCAATGCTTACAAAACTTGGTTATAAAACCGGTTTTATTGGTCAGGTTGGAAATGATATGTTTGGAAAGATGTTAAAAGAACGAGTTTCTTCTATAAATATAGATGTTTCTAATCTTATTCTTTCTGATGAATATAATACAACTCTGGCTTTTGTACATACCGCTCCAGATGGTGACAGAGATTTTTCTTTTTATCGTAAAACTGGCGCAGATGCATTTTTGAAAAAAGAAAATGTAAATGCAGAAGCAATAAAGTCTTCTAAGATTCTTCATTACGGAACTCTTTCTATGACAAACGAAACTGTAAATGCCGCTACAGAGTTTGCACTGGAAACTGCAAAAGAGGGTGGTGTGCTTCGTTCTTTTGATCCAAATTTACGTAAACCTTTGTGGGATTCTTTGGAAAAAGCAAAAGAAAGAATCTGGTATGGAATTTCAATGTGCAATATTTTAAAAATTGCTGAAGAAGAACTGGAATTTATTACAGGTGAAAAGGATATTTCAAAAGGAATTTCTGTAATCCGTGAAAAATATGAGATTCCTTTAATCACGGTGACAAAAGGAAAATATGGCAGCTGCTGTTTCTATAAAAAGGGAAGTGAAGAACTTTACGTTGAAGTTCCAACTTTTATGAATGTTAAGACTATAGATACAACAGGTGCTGGAGATACATTCTGTGCCTGCATTCTTCATGATATTCTTGAAAACGG
>JAKSHZ010000070.1 GCA_024399115.1 Bacilli bacterium | reverse complement strand
ACCACGCAGCATCCGCTCTATGCAGTTACTCGCCCCATCCACCACGCACGTCTCCATACCATACCACCCTCCTCGCCTCTCCATCTCTCCACCACGCAGCATCCGCTCTATGCAGTTACTCGCCCCATCCACCACGCAGTCTCCGCTATCATACCACCCGCCTCGCCTCTCCATCTCCCCACCACGCAGCATCCGCTCTATGCAGTTACTCGCCCCATCCACCACGCACGTCTCACCACACACTCCGTCACCCTCTCTCCACCACGCACGTCTCCGCCTACGCTACGACGTACATGGTTATGGATGTATCGTCCTACGGACGACGTAAAAAAAAAAGGCCCCGTAACCACGAGGCCTCTATGGATGTACTATCTTCCTTCGAAACATAAACACTTGTTTTTAGTATATCATCTGCGCAAATTTACACATTTTTGATATATTATACGTGTAATTTTACACGTTTTTGATACATTATTTGTGCTAATTTACACATTTCCGATACATTACTTGTAATTTACACTGTTTTGACCGAACCTGGATATGACATAAAAAAAAGCCGCAAGTTTCCCTGCGGCTTTCTTTCTGTGATCCAACGACCTTAAATCGCTTTTTATCTTTCCATATACTTCTTTCCGTTATGGATATAGATTTTAAATTTCTCTAACTGATCCACATTGACAGGAAGGCCTTGGAGATTATAATATGGATTATTATCCTGCACATCTATCGTAATATCATCCACCCCAGTGTCTCCAAAAGCATATTTACGTAGCTCTGCAGCGCCCGCTTCATCATTATAGTATTCACCGTACTCGTCAATAATCTTTTTAATTTTCTCCTCTGTCATAGGAGGACATCCATGACCAACTGGACTATAATGCAAATAGAACCAATCTATGAATTTGATGATCATTTCATAATTTTTGTTCATGTCACCTAATGCATATTCTCGTAATTCTTTAGCACCTTCAGGATCGTCATACACCTTATCATATACTGTAATAAAGAGATCAACATCACCTATAGTAAGAGGCATCGATTCATTGCCTTGAATTTCATAATTCAAATAATACCTATCAATATACCATTTTAGATCATCATAATCTTTAGCATAGTAATAAGTTGAGAAAAAAGTAGACGGAACAGCACATACACGTTTATTTTCTACGTCTATAATCAATTCCATACTTTTTTCAGGAATACTCTCAGGACAATACCAATTACGATCAGTTGAATTATATGGCACCAACTCATACCAATATGTCTCAAATCGATCACTATAAACATTCGTCTTTTTCACACCATAAGCAGTGTTGTCTTTAGGCAAATAGAGAACTACTGCTTTGTTTTTTTCATAAACTCCCTCTACATAACATGTGTAATATCCTTCAAAATAGCCACTATCCATAAATGAATATTTCGAAAGATATTTTTTTTCTTTGCTATCCCATGTATAGTAGGTAGATGTAGAGGAAGATCCTCGGGAACTACTTCCATGTGCCAAGCTATACATCATAGTAAAGGCATTGTAATTATACAATGAACCATATTTTGAATATCCAGACCCAGAAGATGAGGAAGCATAGGAAGTTTGGGTATGTTTCGTATATTCATAAATTTGAA
Source organism: Bacilli bacterium (assembly GCA_024399115.1). GTDB lineage: Bacteria > Bacillota_I > Bacilli_A > RFN20 > CAG-826 > RGIG9670. The sequence goes on along the minus strand of JAKSHZ010000070.1, from coordinate 1,744 downwards.
TAATAGGGTAATTCCAAACAGGCGTGATAGGATTCAAATCATCCATTTTGAAAAAGCTGATAACAGCATCATTCGAATTATATCCCGTCTTCATAGTCTCCTTTTCAAGTTTCACATAATACATGCCAGATACGAGATCCGAGAAACTATAGTATTTCTCCTCATGGGAGTTTTCCATACTCCACCACAGATACATATATGGGAATGAAGCGTTTTTCACATTTTTCCATCCCTTGTTATTTGCCTTGTTATAAGAAGAAGGATTCCACTCTCCCATCCACAAAACAGGTTCTCCTGTGTTTTCGTCTATGTTATAGGCGGCGGAATGGGCATAAAGATAAAAGGCGGAATCAGCTACTGCATCATAGCAAACCACATATACTGGCTTGTTTGTAATTTGAATGAACTGGTCATCTCCAGTCAAAGGAATAAACCCATAAGTATCTACCGAATCACGTTCGATATAAGTATAACTTGACGCCTCAAAAATAGAATCCGACACAAGATAGTAGGTATATCTTTCCGTATCTTGCGCTTGAACACCTATGGCACTCAAAAAAAGGGAAAATAGTAGTAAGTAAAATAATCTCTTCATAAATCTATCTAGTTTTAATTATTAATATATCTACTCTTTGGGTAAAGCATACCACCAGCTAACATCATTTCTTCTGCATATCTTTCCATTTTCCCTGTTTTAATTTTTTCGCCAAGGCGTCAAGATCAAGTCTTAAGATCTGTCCGAAATAATTAGGATTTGACTTATCCACGAAGACCGCATACAGATATAACGGATGGACTGCAAACGATATCCAACGGTAATTATACGCAGGATAACATTCGACATTCCCATCTAATTTATAAGCGGGCGCATTTTCATAATCATCAAAATTCGCCTCCATATAAGCTGATAAAGAATAAATAAAATTCTGATACTCTTCAAAGGATTTAAATGTTGCCACTTTGAAATAGTGATCCATATCCCACTGCATCTTATTCTTTATTTTCTTGTGCCAATCCATCTGTTTCACATTATTCATTCTTTGGGTAGTATCGAATGGCTCGTCCAATTCACATTTAAACGCCCAGAAAGTAATTGTTGAATCAGTGTTTGTTATCCTAAAAGGTACAACATTAGGCATTGATACAGTGAATGTCAAAAAATCATAATCAAATCTTTCTCCTTCTGGCACATTAATACATTGTTTTGAAAATGATGACACAACGCACATTGTGCACATCAAAAAGACAATAATTTTTTTCATAAAACATTAATTAAATAAACTAACAACTACATAAACATCTCTCGTTCCCTTCGTTTAGGAATCGAAATTTATCATAACAAATATCGGTGAAAAGGCACTTTTTCCTTTGTAGAATCGTGTAAATATGGGGAACAAATCAACAAAATAGGTAGGTGAAATCGACAAAACAGAAACAAACGACAAAAAAGCCGCAAGTTTCCCTGCGGCTTTCTTTCTGTGATCAAACGACCTTAAATCGCTTTTTATCTTTCCATATACTTCTTTCCGTTATGGATATAGATTTTAAATTTCTCTAACTGATCCACATTGACAGGAAGGCCTTGGAGATTATAATATGGATTATTATCCTGCACATCTATCGTAATATCATCCACCCCAGTGTCTCCAAAAGCATATTTACGTAGCTCTGCAGCGCCCGCTTCATCATTATAGGGGAGTTCTATAAATTAAATCATTGATAATTAATGTATTAAAGTTTGTTT
>JAKSHZ010000007.1 GCA_024399115.1 Bacilli bacterium | reverse complement strand
GAAACATAACTATATTTTACTTGAGCAAAAGAAAAACCCTACTATTAGGGTAAAAGAAAAGACCTCTATAATGGGATTGTCGAAGTTCCATGACAAGGAGGTCTTTTCATATGGATTTTAACACATTACTTTTAAGACTTGGAATAAGTCCTGATAATTTTATAAATAAAGAAGGGGATGCGATTCAAATTAATAAAAATCAATGTAAATACAAATCATTAAAAGCTATCAACAACAATACTTACAAAAACAACGAACAATTTAACTAATCTACAGGCTCATATTCTGAAGCTGGTCTAAATAACGAATCGAAATTAGTTTCAGTCTCAGCGATTGAAATATTAATAGGATTTTCTTCTGTTGGTGAACCAGTGATTAATAAATCACCAGTATTAGCAATCATAAACTTATAGTTTGTTCCTTCAGGGTTCATCGCAATAATATGCATACCTAAAGTACTAGCGGAGTTAACATTATCGTTATATTGGATTGTGAAATAATAACTATTGTTAAATGGCGAGAATGAGTATGTGAAATTGACTCTATCGTTATCGCTAACAGAGTCTGAATACATTGAAAGAATAAGGGTTTCTTCAGTTGCGCCTTTAGGCGTCAAATATACATCGAATCTAATAATTCTACTGATATCTTTTGTCCCATCTGCATAGGAAATAGTCGTATCAACGCATGAAATAACCGTTCTAGAAGTAGTTCCAGTCTGAGCGTTAGTGTCTACGTAATCTAATGAATAATTTGAGACATATTCTCTTCTATATGGTATATAAGGAATTATATTTCCATGTTCGTCAAAACCAGGTGGGTTTGAGAAAATGGTTTTTAGATCTTCTCCATCTTGATAGTATCCGACAAAAGTTGGTAAAACACTTTCATCAGCATCGCTACCCTTAATAACATCGATTCTATCTTTACCTAAAGTTGAATCGTATGTTCTATTGAAATTAATTGACCCAGTGATGACTCCATTACCATCAACTGTCGCATTAGAATATCCTGCACCTAATTGATATGTTGCAGAATTAAATGGATCGAATTCACCATCATCTCCATCTTTAACAATTTGGACTCCTGTAGGAGTTCTAACTGTATCAGTTGAAATAATAGATGTCGTACCAGTAATTGTACGCTTAGCGGTCTGTTTATTAGCAGAAAGGTCGAGGTAAAGTAAGTATGCACCGTCACTTGATGGGTCTGAACCTAATGCAAACTCTCCTGCATTAACAGGAACTTCGAAATAATAAATAGAATCTGTAGTTAAAGAGCTACGAGTCTTAATCCACTTAGTATCAAAAGCAGTTGGGTTCTTAGTTTCGTTTTCTACGAAACCAGGTTCTGAATAAGTCCCATCTGTATACTTATAAATATACTCGTCACTGACATTTTCTGGCTTGAATACCTTATCGATTTCTTTAATGTCGGTAATTGTGAAACCAGAGTCATCTCTAAAGATTCTATGGAGAGAGAAGAAACTCTTATTACCGCTATAGTATGTTCCCGCAAAGAAGTTGATATAACCTTTAGAGCCTAAGTTAAAGTCGATGCAATCCATAGGAAGTTGGTATTTTCTTCCGTTTTCTTCGTCGTGGTATGTAACGTTATTGACTGTAGCTTGTTCTGCTTCAACAATATTGTCCATAGAAATAGCAGTCTTCATAAAGTGGAGCCCATAGACGTTTGATTGGCCTTTTAAAACTGGGATAAAATCTTCTTTAGAATCTTCATATTTTCCAAAGTTTTCGATTTCTGAAGTTGTAATTTGATGATCTCCTGAACCATTAATAGTTCTGACTTTATATGTGCTTTCATTTTCCATATCAAAATCATCACCAGAAGTGTAGCTTCCACTTACTCTGCTTAAAGCATATTGAGAGACACGAATATCGCCACGTCCACTCTGTGATGCAGAAGAGAAACCGCCACTGATAACATATCCAGTATTTCCTCTAGCAGTGGAGAAGTTATTAGAAGAATCTTTTTCCATTGAAAGCGGGAAATATGTAGGGAAACCGCCAGTTTCAGTACGTGTTGTTTTTGTAACTATTTGTTCTTGGGTGTTTCCTAAAGTCAGTGGGAAATCATTAGTAATTTTCTGAGCAACACCATAAATGTCGGTACTATCCACAACAGGAGTAAATGTTAAAACAGTAGCGTTACCTGAATTGTTAGTACCTGTCCAACCGTTGTTGTAGCGCATATAGTAATTGCTTCTAGCGAGTTTGCCGTCATTGTTAGTTAATGTATAGCTAGTTGTTCCTAAGGACAAACTATTTCTGCTAATGTTTACATAGTAGGTTGTTCCGTTATATGATGTCGTCATAGTTCCAGCAGGATATGTTGAATTAGACGTGTCTGAAAATACCCATTTGGTTGCATTATTTGCGTTAGTTGAGTTAGTCAAACTTGGGCTAACATTACCAAGCCAGTTTGTGCCAAATGATGCTGTTAAATAGTTAGATCCAGAAGAGACTAGATATGGAGTATTGATGTTTGTAATCAATTTCCAACCCGAAGCAGGCGAATAAGCTAATCTGTTAGTACCGTTATACAAATATTCTCCATTATTACTCCAGTTAGCAGCGTTACCAACTGTTGTGTTAGCTTGTAAAGCGTTGTTATTAATTCTTAAATATGTAATGTTACCGTTATATATACCGGCAACTTGTCCAGTCTTGTTAGTTGGATTAGCAAAAAACCACTTTGTAGCGTTATTTTGATTAGTAACATTTGTTATTGCTGTTGTGGAACTCAAGCTTAAATAATTACTATTACCATCGCTAATATAAAAATACTCCGATTGATCTACTTTCCAGCCGTTATTGTATGTGATGTAACAATTTATAGGAACAGTAGAGTTTCCTTTATTTGCATAAATACTATTCGCTGTTTTTGTCCACGATGTATTATTGGTAGTGCTTAAAGAGAGTGTATCGAGTGTACAGTTTAAGTAATACTTTGTATCATAAACTTGCTTAAAAATCCTATTTGAACTATCAAATTGCCATTTAGTTGCGTTTTCTTCATTAGTAACATTAATGAGTCCATTATTTGATCCGTTAGCAGACAAATAATTACTGCCAGAGCTTATAAAGAAACAATTGTTATATTCGTTCTTGTATGTATAAGTTGTGATGGTTTTTTTCTGTTCGTCATTATTTTGTCCATACAAATATAAGAAGGTATCATTAGTATTGTAAAAATAGAACTTTCCTAAATCTGTTTGATCATAAAATCTAGATTCTGTCGTTTTTCTAGCATTATAAAGAGTTGTTGTTTGTTGATTTTCGATGCGTTTTGTTCCATTAACTTCATCGATTATTTCATCTTCACTTGATATAAAGCTTGGAGTATTTGTGGCACTAAATGTAGTTGTCTTGTTTCTAATAGCGCCCAAGTTATTAAACATAGTGTGCATGTCCAAAGACCCACCCCATGCGTTACCTGCATCCTCAATAAGAACGTCTTCTGTTCCTGCAGGAACTTCAATACCTTCTCTTTCAATAGGATCTAATACTTTTTCTGAAATATATTGGTCTCTACAGTAACCAACTACCGAATAATCTGAAATATTTGATGTGTAAGATAATGCTTGAGCACCTTCTTTAACTGAAATATTTGAATCTACAATAGTAACAGCGTTCATGTCGCCATTAACATATCCAGCGGCGATACCGATTAAAGTGTTTTGAGTTTGAGTTTGAACATTACAATTCTTGAGTCTGAAATTTCTAACAGAAACAACACTATTATCGTATGTATACTTAACCGAAGAGAGTCCACTATCAGTTTGAGCGTATACTTTATAATCGCTTTCTTCGTAAGCTCCACTTGGATTGCTTGGTGCGTCTAATGTTCCGACAACACCAAAGAAGCCAACGATTTCAACACCATTAACAACATCAACAGGAGTATCTGTGAAGTTAGTGTTATAAACAGTTAAATTAGAGATTGTATGACCATTACCGTTAAAGTTACCAATGAATGGATATTCTTGTGTACCGATAGGAGGTAATGTGTAACCAGTCATATCAAGATCAGCAGAAAGAGAGAAGTAATATTGCTTCATTTTTCCGCCTTCTTCGTGGTTGAAGAATCCCATTTGTTGCAACCAAGATAAGTAATATAGTTGGTTTTTACGAGCGATTTCAAAAGGATGTTCTGAGCTACCATCACCACTTTGGAAATATTGACCATGAATAGTAGAATTCATACCAATATCAACTTTTGAAGTATCCTTAAACCATGCTAAAGAGCCAACAGTTAAAACAACAGGTAATGAAAGAATAGCCATGTTTAATAATGTATTTAGTTTTTTTCTTTTAGCTAACTTAAACAACATCACTAACTTCCCTTTGTATATCTAATTTCAATCTTAGATAAATCATTTTTAAGTTCGATAAGTGTTTCTTTAGAGAAAATATCTCCACTTTCATCTCCGCCAGCACTTAAATCCATATGGACGAATTCGTCTAATAAATCAAGATTATAATCGACATAAATGTAAATATATAAAACGCCTTCGCTAGTTAAATCACTAGCTGTGAAGTCGCTATTAAATGTGTATTCGTCACTTTTGACCCAGTTATCTTCGCCGTCTTTTGAAGCGAAAACATAGCCTGTTGGGTCTCCATCGTTTTTAAAATAAGTAGATGCTGCTGTTAAAACTTCGTTTGGATCAGAAGCATTAGCGTATGTAATGTTTGTGTTACCAATGTATGACTTAAAAGACATTGCACTAGTAAATGTTGGATTTAATACTGTTTTTTCATCGTCGCCTTCGCCAATAGTTTCAGTAATAGCGATTGATGTGTTTCTTCTAACTGTGACATCAATTGTGCCACCTTCAGTTAAGTTAGTTGCTTCACCAGTAACGCTGATTCTCAATAAGCATGGTGTGTATTTGTTACGAGCTTCGAAGATTGAGTCATATGTTAAGAAAGTGAAATCGCCACTTTCAATACTAAATTTATTTCCTTCACTATCGCGGTCAGTTCCTTGGAATGTATCTGGGTCGTATTGATAAAGATCGTAATCACAATGTATATCAAAAGAATAAGCACTAATAATTTGACCATCGCCTGAAACTCTCTTATTTGAAGCCATCCAAGCAAGAGCAGCAGCTGTTAATGAGACAATGCTAAAACCGAGCACAGAGATGCTAGAAATTATTTTGATAAGTTTGTTAACGCTTTTTTCAAAATTTCCCATATCCTAACAGCCAAATAAAAAGCCGCCTTTCTTCTTCTGGCAGCTGGCTATCTAGAATACTAGACCCTATAGTTTTGCGTCCCTACATTACTGTAAGTTTGCTTTTGACTTTAAATATTTTACCTTTTATATAATAAAAATCAAGATTAAATGTTCAAATAGCAACTTCAAAACAATCAGTAAAACAAGCGAAATATCAAATTTTATTTTTACTTTGTAAGAATTTTTCTAATTTTTAAATTAACAATAAATCCTCATCTTAGTGGATTATCCCCCATCGCATACCGAGTTTGTGTAGAGTAAAAGAATGAAATAAGCAAAAGAATAATTCTTTTTGTTATTGAAAAGGTGCCCTTAATCGAGCACCTTTCAAATTTTTTTAAAATATGACTTTTTTATCTTTAAAGCCTTTAATTGAAGCTGGGCAATAAACAGGAATTCCCATTGCTTCAATCTTTTCGTGTCCGCCTTGGAAGAATTTTTCAATAGCAGCAGACATGCCAATGACGTTGCCTTTGCCTTGCTTAACAATATCAATGAGACCTAAAGCAGCGTTACCTTCAGCTAAGAAATCATCAACGATAAGAATATTTTCGCCTTCAGAGATGAATCTTCTATCTACTGTAACAGTTGAAACTGTATTTCTTGTAAATGACTTAATTTCAGCTGTATAGACGTTTGAACCATCGTTGATTGCAGATTTACTTTTCTTAGCGAATACGACAGGTATATCACCCATTAATTCACTAACAGCATAAGCAATAACAATTCCGCTTGTTTCAATGGTCAAAACCTTATCAGCCTTAGGAAATCTTGAGACGATAAGTTTTGCAGTCTCACGAATTGTTTTTGGGTCAATTTGATGGTTGAGGAATGAATCTACCTTTAAGATATCTTCATTAATGATTTTGCCATCAGTAAGAATTTTCTCTTCTAAGTAATTCATATTATTCCCATTCAATAGTAGCAACTGGTTTTGGTGAGATATCGACTAAAACTCTGTTAACACCTTTAACTTCTGCTAAAATTCTATCTCTAATCTTAAATAAGACTGGATATGGAATTTGTTCAACTTCAGCACTAGTAGCGTCAACGCTATTAACAGCTCTTAAGATAACTGGCCAATCCCATGTACGTTTATTATCTTTGATACCTGTTGATTTAATATCAGGTACGACAGTGAAATATTGCCATACTTTTTGATCTAAACCACAATTAGCGAATTCTTCTCTTAAGATAGCATCAGCTTCTCTTAAAGCTTCTAATCTATCTCTTGTGATAGCACCAACACATCTAACACCAAGACCTGGTCCTGGGAATGGTTGACGGAAGACCATGCTTCTTGGTAAACCAAGAGCTAAGCCAACTTGTCTAACTTCGTCTTTGTATAAGAACTTAACTGGTTCGACTAATTCGAAATTGAGTTCTTCTGGTAATCCACCAACGTTGTGGTGAGATTTAATACCTTTACTTTCAGTAATATCTGGATAGATAGTACCTTGACCTAAGAATGAAACACCATCAAGTTTCTTTGCTTCTTCAGCGAAGACATCGATGAATTCTTTACCAATAATTTTTCTTTTTTGTTCTGGATCACTAACACCAGCTAATTTATCTAAGAATCTATCAACTGCATCAACGTAGATTAAGTTAGCGTTCATTTCGTTTCTGAAAACTTGGATAACTTGTTCTGGTTCACCTTTTCTTAATAAACCATGGTTAACGTGGACACATGTTAATTGATTTCCGATTGCCTTGATTAAAAGCGCAGCACAGACAGAAGAATCAACACCTCCTGAAAGAGCTAAAAGAACTTTTTTGTCACCAACTTGTTCTCTGATAGCAACAATTTGCTCTTCGATAAATTGATCTGCTAATTCTTTGCAGTCAATTCTTTTCATGTTTGGATCTCTTAAATCACTCATAAAAAACTACCTTTCTTCTCTAAAATATGTAATACCCAGATTGCCTGGGGCTTGACCAGCTTTTCTATCGAAAATTGATGTAGCAAGTAAGACTAAAATTGTGATGAAGTATGGCAAGTATAAGAATAACATATTGAACTCAGCAGATGGTAAACCATAGATTTCTGGTAATTTGAATAAGAATGCAAATAAGAATGCGCCTAATACACCGAGGTCAGTCTTCCATAATGTGAAGATAACTAACGCAACAGCAAGCCATCCATATGTATCGATTTTACCAAATTCAAGAAGACCAATATTAATTTCAACGAAGTAATATAAACCACCTAAAGCACTAATAGCACTACCGATGATAGTTGTTAAGTAACGGTATTTAGAAACGTTGATACCAGCAGCATCAGCACTACCGGCGTTTTCACCAACTGCTCTAATATTTAAACCAACTCTTGTTCTCTTTAAGATAATAGCGACAACAATAGCGATGATGAATGACATATACCAAAGGCCGCCATTAGCTAAGAACAATTTTTCAAATGCGTTAGTTGCTTCAGCGTCCTTCATGAATAATGTGTTAATTGTGTAACAGAATTCGTTAAAGTAGAAGATGCCTTTACCTTGAGATTCAAATGAGTTGAAAACTAAGCCATAGAAACCAATACCGAATGTTGTGTAAGCTAAGCCCATAACGTTTTGGTTACAACGTAAGCTAACACAGAAAAACGAGAATAATAATCCACTAAGAGCACCAAATAACATTGCCATAAAGACAACAATTAAGAAAAGAGCTAAAGCTCCACCAAAATTAGTTGGGAACCCTCCGAAAATTAAATCATATATAGAAATGCCAACCATACCGCCTGCTACACCCATACAGAGAATACCAGGAGTGCCTAAGTTTAAGTGACCACTCTTCTCAGTAAGAGTTTCACCTGTAGAACCGAATAAGAAGATAGGAGTTAATCTGAGAGCTTCTTTTAATAAAGTAACAAACATTATTCTTTAACCTCCTTAGACTTTTTATTCTTAAAGACGTTCTTATTGAAGTGTACATCGTAATTCAAGAAGAACTCAAAAGCTAAAATAACAATTAAGAAAACTGCGATTGTGATCTTGGTAAAATCAGTACCTAAGTCCAATGATGTAGCGACTTGACCACTACCACGAGTAATAAATGCAACTAAGAATGACATGATAACGATTTCAAGAACGTTCATATGTCCAAGCCATGCGATCATGACGGCTGTGAAGCCTCTACCTGACATGATGTTTTCTGAAATACTACCTTGTTTTGCGACAGATAAGTAACCAATGATACCGCATAAAGCACCACTGATAATTACTGTTCTTAAGATAACACCTTTAACATTGATACCAATGTATTTAGCAGTATTTCTTGTTTCGCCAACAACAGATAATTCATAACCGTGTTTTGTATAATTTAAGTATCCAAACATAAATGCTGTCATTAAAACAACAACAATGAATGGAACAATAATTAACATATCTGAATTGCTAAAGTTGAAAATACCATTTTTCAAATTTGTGAATAAGCCATGGCTTGGGTCAGCAATGAATGCAAAGAAAATAATTAAGCCAGTAGCAATGTAGTTCATCATTAATGTGAATAATGTTTCGTTTGTGTCAAATTTAGCTTTGAAGAAAGCTGGAATTGCAGCCCAAATACCACCAGCGACAACAGCAGCGACGAACATAATAATTGTTGTTAAGAAATTTGGCACAGATGGAGAAATGTATCTAGATACTAATGCAGCAGCTAAACCACCAATTAAAACTTGTCCTTCACCACCAAGGTTCCAGAATTTCATTTTAAATGAAGGCAATACTGCGATTGATAAGCCCAATAATAATGTGAATTCGTAAACACTGTTAAAGAATTTCTTATCTGAACCGACTAATGAGTTGATAGATCCTGAAAAGAAATCACCAAAGTGTCCTGGACTAAATAAATTTAAAATCAAAGCGCAGACTAATAAGGCAGTAACAATAGAGATTACTCTAACGATAACCTTATACTTCATAGAAACATCTAGTTTCTTAGTGATGTGAATAAACTTCTCGCGTGCTGGTTTAACTTTACGAGGAGTTGGATTAATAAGTTTTTGATCAAATTTCACTTCGCTCATAATGAATTCCCCAACATTAAAGCACCTAATTGTCTCTTATCAATTTTACGTGCATCTACAATACCGCTTACTTCACCATTACATAAGACTAAGATTCTATCTGCAAGAGCGAGTAAAACGTCTAAATCTTCACCGACATAAATAATGCCGACGCCTTTTTCTTTTTGTTTATTTAATAAGTTATAAATTGTGTATGAAGAGTTGATATCAAGACCTCTAACTGGGTATGCAACCATAAATACGCTTGGTGCATACGCGATTTCTCTACCAACTAAGACCTTTTGAACGTTACCACCAGAGAGCTTTTTAACTTGTGTTGTAGCACTTGGAGTAGCAACTTCTAATTCATGAATAATTGTCTCAGCTGTATCTTTAGGTTTTTTGAAGTTTAAGAATGGGCCTTTACCCTTTCTATAGCTTCTTAACATCATATTTTCATTGATATCCATGTTTCCAACTAAGCCCATACCGAGTCTATCTTCTGGAACGAAAGCTAAGTGGATACCGAGTTCTCTAATTTCTCTAGGGTTCTTTCCTTTTAATGACATAGTTTCATTGTCATTGAAGAAAACTTCGCCATTATTAACCATTTCTTTAATTTCTTTATTAGATTTACCTTCAAAAGAAACACGTTTATTGTTTTTGTTATGAAAAGCACCTTCTGTTGCTAACTTTTTAATTTCCTTAAGACTTTTATGATAGAAAGAAACTGGTTTATCTTTCTTTTGACGATGATAAATAACTTCACCACTAGAAATTCTATCGACACCAGCGATTGCTTCTAATAATTCTTTTTGACCATTACCAGAAATACCTGCAATACCTAAAATTTCGCCTTCTTTTAAATTGAAGCTAATGTTTTTAAGGATATCTGTACCGACAATGTTTTTAACACATAAGTCTTTAACTTCTAAAAGGCTTTGAGTGCCGTTTGGTAAGCTTCTTTCGATATTTAATTCAGTTTTCTTACCAACCATCATTTCAGTTAATTCATCAATAGATGTTTCTGTTTTATTAACAGATCCGACGAGTTCACCTTTTCTTAAAACAGTGATTCTATCTGAAATCTCCATAACTTCGTTAAGTTTATGAGTAATGATGATGATAGATTTTCCTGCTTCTCTCATATTACGGAGAACGTCGAATAATTTATCGATTTCTTGTGGAGTTAAAACCGCAGTTGGTTCATCTAAAATTAAGATATCAACGCCACGATATAATGTTTTAACAATTTCTAATGTTTGTTTTTCACTAACAGACATATCACAAACACGTTTGTTAGGATCTAATACGAATCCAAATTTATCACAGATTCTTTTAATTCTGATTGCAGATTCTTTTAAGTTATATCCACGAGTAGATTTTAATAATCTCTTGTAGTTATTTACGTCATCTTCAGTTGGTTCTTTACCTTCTGCTTTGATTCGTTCGAACTTTTCATATTCGCTTTGAACAGCAGCTCTTCTGAAACCTTTATAGTCTTCGTTATCTAAACCAACAACAACGTTTTCAGTTGCAGTAAAAACATCAACTAATTTGAAGTGTTGATGGATCATACCAATTCTGTAAGAAAATGCATCTTTAGGAGAAGTAATTGTAATCTTTTCGCCATTCAATAAAATGCTTCCGCTATCTGGAGTATAAATACCAGCGAGGACGTTCATTAAAGAAGTTTTACCACTACCATTCTCCCCGAGTAGTGATAAGATTTCTCCCTCATATAAGTCTAAAGAAACATTGCTGTTTGCTTTAACTTTACCGAAAGTTTTAGAAATATTTTTAAGTTGAATTGCTAATTTTTTATCCATAAAAATTGAAAGAGAGGGGCAAAGTTAATTGCCCCTCTAAAGAGTTAATTAGTTGTTTTCGTTGTAAGCATCGCCAGCATCGATACATGTGATACCGTCAATGTTTAATTCGAAGTAAGGAGCAGAACGTTTTGTAGATTCTTCGATAACGCCGTTAACACAAACTTCTGTTTCACCAACATATGAGTTTGCTTCTGTATCTGGGACAACGTTTGCTGTGTAGCTTGTAACGTGACCTTCTGCATCAGCTTCATAATCAGCCCATGGGTTGTTTTCTTTTGAAACTGTGAATTTAGAGCAATCGAAGACTTTTAATGTACCAGCTTTGATTTTTGCAGCAGCTTCGTCCATAGCAGCTTTTGTACCTTCAGCAGCACATGAACCTAAATCACCAACAACGACAGAACCTTCTTTGATACCACCAGTCCAGTCATATGCGATTGTTTTGTTTTCTTTGACACAGTCAACAACATAGTTGAAGTAAGGTGTCCAGTTGATTCTTGAAGAGCAGAGGTAAGTTGTTGATAAGTTACCACCGTTTGCTGAAACGTTGTAAGAAACGTTTGGAACATTTGCAGTATTGCAAGCTCTTGGAGCGCCGTAAGTATCAGCGTGTTGTGAAATAACTTTACAACCAGCTTGGATTAATTTGTTAGCGCCTGTTGTTTCTCTACTTTCATCGCCCCATGATTTTGTAACAACTGTTTTCATTGTGACATCTGGGCAAACTGATTTAGCACCAAGATAGAATGCTGTGTAACCTGAGATAACTTCAGCGTATGGCCATGCAGCAACATAACCTAAGACGTGATCAGCAGCAGTTGAGCCGATAGCGTTTAATTTCATACCAGCAGCGATACCTGCTAAATATCTACCTTCGTAAATGTTTGCGAAAGCGTTGTATAAGTTTGGAGTTTGATCTCTAGCAGCTAAGTCACCAGTACAAGAAACGAATTTAACGTTTGGATTTGCTTTAGCGACATCACCAGCCCAGAATTGGTGACCATATGAGTCTAATAAGACAACGTCACATTCTTCAGCTAATTCTTCAGCAGCTGCTTTAGCATCGTCGTTTTCACCGACAGCTTTCTTATATAATGTTTTAATGTTATAGCCTTGTTTTTTGTAGTAAGCTTTTGTGTCTTCTAAACCATTTTTGAAGTTTCCGTCATATGTAGAAGTTGCAGGGTCGCCAATGCAGACCATACCGATTGTTAAATCAGCTTCTTCTTCACCACATGCAGATAAGCCTGCTGTTCCTAAAACTGTAACAGCACCAAGACCTAAGATACGTAATACTTTTTTCATTTTTTTAAACCTCCTGTAAAAACAAAAAAGCATCCAGAACTGGACGCCTCTACTAGGAAATGAATAGCAAAAATAACTATACGATTTTTTGCTATACTTCGTAGTGCTAGATTATACGGTCTAGCGTAGAGACTACCCACCAATTAGGGAATTATACGAGTGTCAATTTTCATTGACGCAATCAATATACAACATAGTCATAAGGATTTCCATATTTTTCTTATAATAGTTACTATATTGATTAAATATATTAAAAGGTAGGACCCGAAGGCCCTACCTAATAAACTTATTTAGATTCTTCTGAAGATTCAGCGACAGGAGCTTCTTCAACTGGAGCAGCTTCTTTCTTTTCGCCTAATTTCTTTTCAACTGCACCACAGATTGAGTATGTTGCAACACCTAAGAATAATGCTGTAGCAACTGATGTAACTGTGATTGTTGCAGCGACTGTACCATTGTCAGCGATGCTGTATGGGATCTTGAGAGCTAAACCACCGATACCAGCGATTAAGACAGCTGATACTGTGAATAAGTTTTTGCTTTCGTTAAGATCGATGTCTTTGAACATCTTAAGTCCGCTAACTGCGATGAAGCCATAGAGTGTTAAGCAAACACCACCCATGACACAGCTTGGGATTGTTCTTAAGACTGCAGTAATTGGTGATAAGAATGAGAGAACAATTAACATGATTGCTGTAACAAAGATTGTTCTAACTGAAGCGTTCTTTGTAATAGCGACACAGCCAACTGATTCACCATATGTTGTATTTGGACAAACACCGAATAATGTACCAACGATAGAACCAACACCATCACCAAGAAGTGTTCTTGATAAACCTGGTTCTTCATTTAATAAATCCTTATTAATAATAGTGCCTAAGTTTGTGTGGTCTGCGATGTGTTCAGCGAAGACGACGAATGCAACTGGAGCGAATGCTAATGCAACTTCAGCAACACCAACACCAGTGATAACTGATGGAGCTGTAACGCCTGAAGCAGAAGCAGCAACTTTAACAGCGTTATATAAATCAACGTCTTTTGTTAATGCGCCCATACCTTGTTCAAGGGCTGCGAATGCAGCATGATCAGCAGCTTGAGCAGAAACGAATGATTCTAAAACTTCTCTTGATGGGACACCTGAAGCTAATTCTTGAATACCTTTGACTAATGAAAGTCTTGGCATATCAATGAAGCTTTGGAATGTAACATTTTTGAAGTTATTAACGATTGGGCTCCAATCGATAATCTTTAAGTAGTTAGCATCAGCAGCATAACCGATGATTGAGAAAATTGAAGCGCATAAGTAACCAGCGCCAATACCTGTAATAAATGGGATTAAGTTTAATGTTTTGCTCTTCTTTTGGACTGAACAGATAACAACTGTAAAGAATGTTACTAAGCCGCAGAATAAGCCAACTAAGTTATAACCGCCGTTAACAGCGTCGCCAGTAGCTTTTGCCATATCACCAGCAGCATTGCCTGCTAATGATAAACCGATAACAGCAACGACTGGTCCGATGATGACAGGTGGTAATAATTTCTTAACCCAGCCTGTACCGACTTTCTTAACAACGAAAGCGATTACAACGTAAACCAAACCAGCAAAAATAGCACCTAATGCAATACCCATGTAGCCGAAAGCTAATGCGTTAGCTAAAGCTCCAAGGAATGCAAATGAAGATGAAATAACGACTGGTGATTTAAACTTTGTAAATAATAAGTAGACAATAGTTCCTAAACCAGCACCTAAAATTGCTGAAGGAATATTGACTGGAAGTCCGATGATTGTTGGAACTGCGATTGTAGCAGCTAAAACAGCAAGGACTTGTTGGAATGCGAAGACTAATACTTCTTTGAAGCTTGGTTTGTCTTCAACATTATAGATAAGTGTGTTTTTCATATCTTTCTTTCTCCTTCTCTCCTTCGGGCAAAAAAAAGACTCTCGTTTTAGAGAGCCAATTGTTCAACGATAGAACTCTTAATAAGAGGGAAAAATCCCTTAGTGCAAGATCTTTTTAAGCAACATGGGGATTCAAACTTTCTCATTTTTTTCGCCTTATTGTCTTAAAGACTATCACACGCGACTCGCGCTTGTAAAGAATTAATAATTATTTTTTAATGTCTTCTTTAAAAGTGATTTTTTTGTTCTTTTCTTCACCTACTACAATGTAGGGTATATAGCCTAATTCAGAAAATAAAGCTGCTTCATCGGTGTAGATTACGTTTGTGCCTTTATATGCCTCTTTAAATATAGAAAGAAGGCCTGATTGAGGAGTTTGAGCAAGGTAAACATCGTTTCTATTTACTTCCTTAACAAACTCACCATTGTTGGTTAAATATACTGAATCTGATGATTTGACTGCTGTTGTACAACATTTATGTTTAAGAACTGCTTCAATGTTTTCTTTAATAATTCTCTCACTAACAAATGGTCTAGCTGCGTCATGAACAAGAACAACACACTCTTCTTCTTTACTAGCAATGAATTCAATTGCGTTTTCGACACTATTTTGGCGTTCTTTTCCACCACTTACTAATTGAGAAATTTTCCCAATTTTGTACTCTTTGATAAGCCTTTTATAAGTGTCTAAATAAGCATCGTTAACTACTAATACTATTTCGTCTATATCGCTACATTGAGAAAAAGTCTCAATAGAATACACCAAGATCTCTTTATCATCAATCTTTAAAAATTGTTTAGGAGTATCTCCACCAAACCTATTTCCAACACCAGCCGCTAAAATAACTGCAATATTTTTCATGTCTTCATATTACAGCAATAAAAAAAGCCAATCAACGCGATTGGCTAATTTCGTTTGATTTTAATTATCTATGAATTGCGTAGAATGTAATACCAATTGTATCTGGACCACAGTGAGCACCAGCAGTTGGGTTAACAGGGCAAACCATAATATCTAAATCATCACCATATTTCTCTTTAAGAGTAGCAGCCATTTTTTCAACTAACTCTGGTGAATCGCCATGACCGATAACAATCTTGTGGTTCTTAAAGTCAGGAGCTTTTAATTCATCAAAATGATTTAATATAGTATTGATAGCGTTCTTTGTTCCTCTAATCTTACCAATATTTTCCATAGTACCTTGTTCACTCATATAGATAATTGGTTTAATACCTACTAAGTTACCTAGGATACCGCTGAAATTACTTACACGGCCTGATTTACGGAAGAACTTTAAGTCATCTGAGAAGAAATATGTAGCATATTTTGGACAAATTTCATCAGCAGCAGCAAGTAATTCTTCTGCGCTCTTTCCAGCTTTCCATAATTCCAATAATTCGATAATCATAGCTAATGCACCAATAGTCATAGACTTTGTATCGTAGCCATAGAATTTTCTTCCAGGATATTTAGCTAATAAATCAGCAACTGCTTTATCCATCATATTGAATGAAGCAGATAAGTTTCTTGAATAATGGAAATAGATAATATCATCACCTGCAGCAAATGCTGGTTCAAATGCTTTAGTCCAGTCATATTCGTTTAAAGCACTAGTTGATGGGATATATCCACCTCTTAAAATTGAATAGTATTCTTTGTCATTGAATTCTTCGAAATCGACGTATGGATAAACTAATTCACCTTTCATTTCATATGGGAATGAAACTAAATCACATCCATATTTTTTAGCGATTTCTAATGTGACATCACAGTCAGTATCAGCGAAAAATCTTAACATGTTTTTACCTCTCGAAATATTAGTTATTATACACTTATATATATAAATGTCTATTTTTTGTTTTTAGCCTCTTTGTTCTTCTTTTCTCTATATCTTTTGCCTAAATGGTTAAACACTTTGACCCCAGTAGAGCTTACAACACCCATCACACCACGTGACATATATTCGGATTGAGCACTTACTGCGTCCCCATAATAACAATAACGCGCAACGTGCTCGCAATTATTATTAAGAAGATCATAATCACTTCCTCTAAACTTATGAGTGCCTAATAAATTTTTAGCCCTTTTAACGATAACTCTTCTAGAAAAGAAAGAATCAAAAGGAATATTAACTTCTAGTACATCCCCTCTTAAGAAGCCCTCTTCTAAATCCGCTAAACAAATCTTAATGTTTGTATTATCAAATATGGAATCATCCTTTTCTGCGGAATAATGAATTACTTGGTTATTGCCGATATAGATTCCAAAGTGATAATATCCAAGTTTTCTTTTAACACGGATAATATCTCCTTTAATTGGTTTAACATTTATTTCATAACTCATAAGATTTGAATCTCACCTGAGTTTATTTTAACAATTTCCTTATCCGTTTTAATTAATAAATTACATTCAACATCAATATCTACAACAGTTCCTTCGATATTTTCGTTTATTAAATCCACTTTAACCCTCTTATTTAAGAGATAATTGTGTTTCTTAATAAAATCATCAAAGACATTCCATTCGCCTCTGAAAGCAATCCAGAAAGAGCAAATTAGATTTATAAGAGACTTAGTCTCAACTTCTGAAGTCGAATTAAAGTCTGGTTTTTCTAACTTAACTGATGATGCAGGGTGTCTCAATACACTATTATCAAAATTTGTTTGATTAAGATTTAGTCCTATACCAACAACGATATATGAAGGAATTTTACCTTCTAAAAGAATACCCACAACTTTCTTATCGTTAACATAAACATCATTAGGCCACTTAATAGATACATTGTTTAATCCTAGTGATTCCAAGTACTTAACAACAAGGGCTGCATTAAACATTGAAATATAAGAATAATTAGAAATTAGACTATTATCCTTTATTAAATAAGAGAACATGATGTTTTCACCCTTATTTCCATGCCATTGTCTAGAAAGTCTTCCACGACCTTGGCTCTGAAAATTAGTGGAAACAAAAGTAAGATTATCCAAATTTGAATATTCTTTTTTAATGTATGTGTTTGTTGAGTTTATTTCGTCAAAATGTAATCTTTTCATATGTCTAGTAATTATAATAGAAATTTATACTATCTATAACAACTCTTCCCTTATTCCTATCCCCAACCGGATTTAAAGTTGAAGTGTATAATCTAATCCTTCTTGTATTTTTAGGAACCCACACTCTATATTCATTTAAACAATCTTTATTCTTATTTAAATCGTTTATATTATAAATTACTCTATTAATCCATGTGCCATCAAAATAATCTATACTAAGAGTCTGGTTTACTATATTCTCGTTAGGACCCCAAAGGCCCATATCAAACGTAATTATATTAATATTATGGGGAACATCAATATCTAAGTATGCTTCTCCAGCATTGGCTCTTTGAGGAGATAATACTAAGTACTTGTTCTCAATAAAACTACATCTTTTCCTATATGTATCGATAAAATTATTTCTAATGTTATATACCCTCGAATAGCGTTCGTAAAAGAAATATTGTCCCTGGCCATTGTCGTTTACAAATTCCTCTGCAAAATCTCTTGCGTTAAAGGCATAATGATAACGGTAATTAAAATCATAACTAATTAAAGAAATCATGCCTCCATTTAATATATCGGCATCACAGTAGCAAGTGTATTCATAGCCTCTCCAATTTAATCTAGCAATAACAAAATTTTTTCTTAAAATGTCTCCGTTATTTGAGACATCATACCAACTTTCGTATCCATAAATATTTGTATAATGATTTGAGAAGAAACCATCTCCAGCAAACGGACTAGTCATTAACGTTACAGGTATACCATTGTTTATTGAATTTTTCACAATCTCAAAATATTCTGCTCCTTGTCCTGGCAGTAATGTGAAAACGTAATTTGCATCTATCAGTGTACTTAACCCATATAAATCCATTAATTCATTAAATGCGTCTTCGAAGCTCCAAGGAAACATTAATGTACTATCATTAAAAAATTCGAATGTATCTGAAACACTTAATACATCAACAGCCAAAGAAATTCTTTCATCTCTATTAGATGGGTTATTAATTATTTCTTTATATCCCAAGACAGAACTAATATATTCTGCGATACCAATTATAGCAGAAGGGCCACAACCACCATAGCTACTGTCGCTATTAGTAATATTTAAAGCTTCTAAAATATCATCTTTTGGAAAAGTATAACCATTTATATTTTTAGGTATTCCTCCCGTAACATCGCTTGTTAAAGAACGATTCTCCAAAGTCCAATTAAAAGAATTATAATTACTATGTAAATATTGTTGTGTATCAATGATACATATTGATAAATCTTGCACTTCGTTATCATAAGATAATAGACTTAATAACTCTTCTTCGGTACTTAGGTGAGAAATTAATTCCATCTCATTTTCGTTAAATTTATCAAAATTTTCTTGTATTAAATAAGGTTGAGAATTTGTTAATCCAGACAGGAAATTCAATAAAAGTATCGGTGAAAGCATATCTATTCTCCATAAAAAGTGATGTAAAAATTATCGTATTTTATATTGTAAATTATAGAATTACTACTGTTGTTCATCTGAAAATGTGGAACAACATAATTTCCTCCATTATCAACATAAGAAATAGGTTCTGAAAGGATGTTAGGATCGTCTTCTTTTAAATAATAGAAATTTAGGACACTGTCATTATTAAAATTTAAATCAAACATATGTAAAACGATCTTAAAAAAGGGGCCTTCTGGTGATCTACTATCTTTTAGAACGTTGATATTATTAGATTCCGAAAACTCAGACTCATTTATACTGCTAATTTCTAATGTACATTTATAATCAAAAATAGTAGAGTGAGTTGTCAAATCTTCAATGACAGAATTAGTGAAAGTCCCACATACAAAAACACAATCTTTTCGATTCTTAAAAAACGAACACGAACTTAAAAATAATAAGAATATTACAACAAAAAACGATTTTTTCATGAAAAGAAAAGGCGACATAACATCGCCATAATATTTATTTAAATAAGAGCAATAATACACCAGCAGCGACCGCACTACCGATAACACCTGCAACGTTAGGACCCATAGCGTGCATCAATAAGAAGTTTTCTGGGTCTTCTTCTTGACCAACTTTATGGACAACTCTAGCTGCCATTGGAACAGCACTAACACCAGCAGCACCAATCATAGGATTGACTTTGCCTTTAGTGAGCTTGCACATGAGCTTACCAAATAAGACACCAGAAGCTGTAGCAATAGAGAATGCGATAACACCTAATGCGAAGATGAATAATGTATCTAAGCTGATGAAGATTTCTGCAGTAGCTTTGCCACCAACACATAAACCTAAGATGATTGTGACGATATACATTAATGAGTTAGCTAATGCTTTTGTGATGTTTGGAACAACACCACTCTCTTTAACTAAGTTACCTAACATTAAGCAACCAATTAATGGTGCACAGCTAGGAACGATTAAGATAGTAACGAATGAAACAACGATAGGGAATAAGATCTTTTCTTGTTTTGTAACGTTACGGACAGTGTCCATCTTAATCTTACGTTCTTCTTTTGTAGTTAAAGCTTTGATAATTGGAGGTTGGATAACTGGAACCAAAGCCATATAGCTATAAGCAACGACAGCAATAATAGAAAGCTTTTCAGGAGCTAAAATATTTGTAACTAAGATAGCTGTAGGTCCATCAGCACCACCAATGATACCGATTGAAGAAGCAATACCTGGCCCCCATCCTAAAGATGGAATAGCTTTACCAATAGCGATTGCTCCGATGAATGTAATGAAGATACCAATTTGAGCGGCAGCACCTAATAACATTGTTTTCTTATTTGCGATAAGTGGTCCAAAGTCAGTAGTTGCACCAATACATAAGAAGATTAAGCAAGGATAAACTGGTAAACCTTTTTGTAAGAAGCCGATGAAGGCATCTCCACCTTCTAATAATCCTGTATTTCCAGGAAAGTTAACAAGCAACATTCCAAATCCGATAGGAATGAGCAAATATGGTTCAAAGTCTTTTTTAACAGCGAGGAATATCAAAACACATGCAATAGCAAGCATGATGAGGTTTCCCCAACCGCCATTAGCGAAGAAACCTGCGATTCCGCTTTGTTTAACGAATTCGACAATTGTATTCCAAAGGTTATTAAATACGTTAAATATCATAACTATTTAATTGTTAATAATGTTTGTTTAGCTGAAACTGTAGCACCTTTTGTTGCTAAAACATCACCGACAACACCAGCAACTGGAGCGACGACTTCGTTTTCAAGTTTCATAGCTTCAATGATTAATAAGACTTGACCTTTTTTAACTGTATCACCTGATTTGACTTTAACATCAACAACAGTTCCTTGAATTGGTGAAGGAACAGGTTTTCCTTCTCCGGTAGCTACTGGAGCAGCTGCAGCTGGAGCAGTCTTTGCTGCTGCAACAGGTGCGTCTTTAGTAGCAACTTCGTCGATACCTTGGAGTTCGACTTGGTATGTTTTTCCATTAACTTTTACTTTGTAAATCTTTTTCATAACTTACTCCTAATCAATTCTTTCAACTGATGTTACTTTGCAATCAGTTTTAAATTCTCTGTTATAGTCAATTGTTGCGACTAAAGTAGCGACAACTGCATCCTTATCTTCTTCAAGAATTTTGTTTTCTTCTTGAGGATTAATCTTGGTTAAATAATTGATTTTATCATTAGCTGCTTGAATTCCTGTTGTAGTACCAATGATGAGTGCTAAAACCGCAAAGACAATAACGATAGCTAAGATAGATATTAACAACGCATCAAGTAAACCAAAATTTTCTGTTGGGTAAACACCAAATGTTAACATTATGCTTTTACCTTAATAACTGTTGGAATTAAGTCTTCATTGCGTTGTTTAATGAACTTAATTGCAACATCACCGAAGAGTGCGATTGATAAAACGTCTTCATCACTCTTAGCGATATCTTTATATTGAGCCTTTAAGCCTTCAAATTCTGGTTTTAAATCATCAGCTGGACGATATGTAATGACTTTGTCATCACCAATGATTTTCTTTCTGATGTCTTCATCGACTGGAGCTGGAGATTTACCATATTTACCGTGGAGATAGTCGTTGATTTCTTTTGGAACCATCTTGTATCTTTCACCAGTAATAACGTTCATAACAGCTTGTGTACCGACCATTTGTGATAATGGAGTAACGAGTGGTGGGTAACCCATATCTTTTCTAACGTTTGGAACTTCTTTTAAGACGTCATCTAATTTGTCTGAAGCACCTTGTTGTTTTAATTGAGAAATAAGGTTAGATAGCATTCCACCAGGAACTTGATATTTTAAAATGTTTGGGTTAACACTTAAAACTTTTGGGTTGAGTGTGCCATTATCAAGGTACTTTTGCTTGATTGGCATTAACTTAGCGCTTGCTGCATTTAACATTTCAACGTTAAGTTTTGGATCGAATTCAGTACCTGCTAATGCAGCGTTTAATGATTCTGTACATGGTTGAGAAGTGCCACCTGATAATGGTGATAATGCGCAGTCGACGATATCAACACCAGCGTCAATTGCTCTTCTATATGTCATTTCACAAATACCGCCTGTGCAGTGTGAGTGTAATTCGATAGGTAATTTTGTATTTTTCTTTAATTCAGAAATTAATTTGTATGCATCTTCAGGAAGCATAACGCCTGCCATATCCTTAATACAGATTGAATCAGCACCTAATTTTTCAATTTCTTTAGCTAATGAAACATAGTATTCAACAGTGTGAACTGGAGAAGTTGTATAGCTTAATGCGATTTGGCATTCTCCACCATACTTTTTAGTTGCTTTAACAGCAGCTTCTAAGTTTCTAATGTCATTTAAAGCATCGAAGATACGGATAATATCAATACCATTCTTGATACTCTTTTCGACGAATTTTTCGACAACGTCATCTGCGTAGTGACGGTATCCTAAAATATTTTGACCTCTGAAAAGCATTTGAAGTTTAGTTTTCTTACAAACTTTTCTAACTTCTCTTAATCTTTCCCATGGATCTTCGTTTAAAAATCTTAAGCATGCATCAAATGTAGCACCGCCCCAAATTTCAATTGCATGATAACCAACGTTGTCTAACTCTTTTAAAGCAGTTAAGACTTCTTCAGTATTCATACGAGTTGCAAATAATGATTGGTGACCATCTCTTAAACATGTTTCAACAATTTTTACTCCCATAAAAACCTCCGTTTTTGGTAATTCCCAAAATCGAAATAATCATATCACATTTATTTTATAAATATCAACGCAAACGAAAACAAAATATAGATATAAAAACAGGGATTAAATGTATGTGGTTTATCTTATGAATAAAGAGTATCCAACGTCGAAAAATTTCACTAACTTTACGATAGTTTGAAATTCTGCTTTATATAACGATTCGTCACTCTGACTATATTTTTTTAAAGTCGATAAAGGTATGGATGTAGCTTTGCTAACATAAGTTAATGTGCAGCCGCATTTCTTTGTTAAGGCTTTTAAAATTGGTAGTTCTTCTACCCTAGATCTAAACAACATCTCCAAAGAAGAGAAATCCATTTCGTGAAAAATAACATAAAGATTCATCATCTCTTCCAAAGGTAACTTTAGAAAAATGTATTCAAAAGATTTCTTGGTTTTTAAGAAAATATCAAAATAGTTCTTTCCTGCCCAATACGCGTCGTTATAGATTCCGTAAGAAGAGTCTTCTTTTATTTCATATCCAATGATTTTAGAAAAAGTCTTTTTAATCTCTTCTTCTAAACAAGGATCGTATTCGTCTTTTTCTATTTGATTAACAAATTTGCTTTTACATAAGAGACTAGTAAAAGCTTTGAAATTCATTTTGTATTCAACAGCAAGAACAAATAATCTAGAGAATTTATCTTTTATGGCTGGCAAAACATAGTTATTCATTGTCTCTCACCAAATCAATTAACCTGATTCCCTTCTTATATCTGTCTTCTTCTAATAATTCTTTAAATTTATGGCCTGCTTCTTTTTTTCGACTGTAGTAATCCCTTTTACTATTCTCAAAAACTTCCTCAAATGAGTCGAACTTTAGCGCTTTAAATGCTTTTTCAGAGATTAAAACATATTGTTTTCCTAACTGGCCTGCGGAAAAGATAATATTCAAAGACTCTAAAGTAATTTGGCTACGAATAAATGCTTCCGGAAACTGGAAATAACTATCATCAGCTCTATATCCAATGACCACGTCGTATTGCGAGACATCAATTAAATATTTTGCTTTTAGATATGCAAGTTCTCTTGGATAACTTTCTTTAATATCTGATGATAATTCTCTGTTGTTCATTAATAGAGCTACCCAATAAATTACATTATTGTAAGGAGGCATAGTTAAATCGAGAATCTTAAGTGTGTCATCTCTTAAATAATAATGATTTATATACCCACTACCAGTTCTTTTTGCTGCCCATTCCTTCGCTAGATCTTTGCTTGAAGTACAATAAAAACCGAGACCGTAGTCATTATGTACGTTTCCGATCCCAAAAGTAGGTTTTTCTATAATCGATGTACTTCCGTGGTATAGACTTCTTTTCATGCCACTATTGTACAACAAATATTAGTTTTAGTATACTGCAATATCCGTTTTTTATGATTTTCTGTACAATCTTTATGGTCGGCCATATCTAAGAACAAGGATACATATACCTTATTTGTTTTAATAATGCATACGAGTGCTTGATGTTTTTAGCAAATTCTTCCCAGTATTGCTCTACTGTCACGACAAATAAAAAAGGGCTTCTTTCGAAACCCTATATTCTCAATTAATCTCTATCTTTCATTGTTGGGAAGAGAATAACTTCTCTGATATTAGCTTGGTTAGTTAATAACATAACAAGTCTATCAATACCCATACCAACGCCACCTGTAGGAGCCATACCGTACTCTAAAGCTTCTAAGAAATCTTCGTCGATTCCACAAGCTTCTTCATCACCGTTTTCCTTAGCTTTTAATTGATCTAAGAATCTTTGTCTTTGGTCAATTGGGTCGTTCAACTCAGTATATGCGTTAGCTAATTCTTTGCCATTAACGAATAATTCGAATCTTTGTACGAATCTTGGATCTTTTGGATCTTTCTTAGTTAATGGAGATACTTCAATTGGATATTCATAAACGAATGTTGGTTGAATTAAGTCGTCTTGGCATAATTCTTCATAGAATTCGTTCATAACGTATCCGACTGTATTTTTGAAGTTGTCTAATTTGATGTGATATTCATCAGCTAACTTCTTTGCTTCCTCAAATGAAGTAATCTTCTTAAAGTCGATGCCAGTCTTTTCTTTAATTAAGTCATTCATCTTGACCCATCTAAATGGTTTTTTGAAATCGATGACTTTGTCTTGGTAAGTGACGATTGCAGAGCCTGTAACTTCCTTAGCAACAGTTCTGATCATATTTTCTGTACGTTTACCGATACCCTTAAGATCTGAGAAAGCTTCATAAATTTCGATAGTTGTGAATTCAGGATTATGAGAAGCATCCATACCTTCATTACGGAATAATCTACCGATTTCATATACTCTTTCCATACCACCAACGATTAATCTCTTAAGATTTAATTCGGTTGCGATACGTAAATAGAATTCTTTATCTAATGTGTTGTGATGAGTTACGAATGGTCTAGCAGAAGCACCACCTAAAATTGGGTTAAGAATTGATGTTTCAACTTCTGTGAAACCATCTTTGTCTAAGAATCTTTGGATTCCTCTGATGACTGCTGGTCTAGCGAAAGCAACTCTCTTAGCTTCTTCGTTAACGATTAAGTCTAAGTATCTACGTCTACTTCTTTCTTCAACGTCTGTTAAGCCATGGAACTTTTCTGGAAGTGGGTGTAAGCACTTTGTTAAGTGAGTGTATTTTGCGGCTCTAACTGTTAATTCACCAGTTTGAGTCTTCATAACTCTACCTTGAATACCGACGATATCACCGATATCAGCAAGCTTAAATAAATCGTAAGCTTTTTCGCCGACGACGTTTTTACCCATAAAGATTTGAATGTTGCCAGAATTGTCTTGGATATTAACGAATGAAGCTTTGCCCATTCTTCTAATAGCCATGATTCTACCTGCAACAGAAACGACTAAATTCAATCTTTCTAAAGCTTTATCGCTCTTCTTTTCACAGATTTTTCTAATATCTTTAACGTGGTGGCTTACTTTGTAAGCTTGTCCATAAGGATCGACTTTGAAGTCTTTGTACTTAGCGAGTTTTTCTCTTCTAACTAATTCTTGGTCATTTAATTCTTTGTTTTCCATAGGAAGTTCTCCAATCGTAATAAGTATATTAATCTCTTTGACTAAAATAAAGTCAAAGTTACATTATCTCGTTTTTATATTCGTTTATGATATCCACAAGATTTTGATATGTGAACAAAGATGTGGCTAGTTTTGTACGTAATTGTTTGGCATTAGGATAGCCTAAGAAAAACTTAGGAGCGATAGATCTATAAATCGCTAAAGCTCTCTTTTCGCCTTTTTCTTCAATCATTGATTTACAAAGTTCCAAACAATACTTTTCTTGTTCTTCAAATGAAGGATTTGGTAATCTTTCTCCTGTCTCAAAGTAATGTTTAATTTGAGTAATTAAGAATGGGTTTCCAATACCACCGCGAGCAATCATAACAGCGTCAGCGCCGGTGATATTTAAAGCATTAATTGCGTCTTCAACTGTGTATATGTTGCCAGATATGATTAATGGAACGCTCGTTTTAGAACGTAAGTCTCTTAATATTTCGAAGTTAGGAACGCCATAATAGTATTCTTTTCTAGTTCTTGCGTGAATGCCAATTGCATCAACGCCGCTATCTTCCAAAACTCTAATAGTTTCAAAGACGTTAATGTCGTTATATCCAAGTCTAATCTTTGCAGTGACAGGAAGGTGAGTTGCTTCTTTGACTTTCTTAATTATTTCACCAATTATTTCTGGATTTTCTAAAAGTGCGGACCCAGCTCCAGTTTTAACAACTTTTGGTACCGGACATCCCATATTAATATCGAAATATTCAATGTCTGGGTTAATCTCTAATGCTTTAAGTGCAGCTTTAGCTAAACAATCAGGGTCATGACCAAACAATTGAACACCTGTAATTGCGCTGTCTTTCTGGTATGTAACGTATGATTTGGTCTCTTGGTTACCATAAATTAATCCCATATCACTAACCATTTCAGTTACGCAAACATCCACTCCAAAAGAGTTCAGATACTTTCTATATCCTTCACTAGTAAATCCCGCCATTGGGGCGAGTAATATTTTTCCTTTTATTTCGTAGTTAGCAATCTTCCACATAAAAAGAAAGGGAGTACTACTCCCTTATTTTTCCTCTGAGACTTTATTAGCCTCTGCTGAACTTGCTTCAGGAGTTTCTTGCTTTTCTTCAACAGGTTTAACTTCCTCGGCTTGTTTTACCTCATCTCTTTTAAGATGTCCGTTTTCTAATAAGTAATCGATTTCTTCAGCAGTAATTTGTTCGTGCTCAATTAAAGTCTTAGCTAATAAGATAACAGCATCTTTATTTTCTTTGATGCACTTAGTAGCTTCAACATGTGCATCTTCGATGATTTTTCTAATTTCTTCATCGATCTTAGTAGCAGTTTCAGTAGAGAAATTCTTTTGTGAATTTGTATAGTCTCTTCCTAAGAAGACGCTACCAGTATTTCTTTCATATTGGATAGGTCCTAAAGGAGACATACCTAATTCTGTTACCATGAGTCTAGCAATATATGTTGCTTGTTCGATATCGTTTTCAGCACCACTAGAGACATCATCAAAGAAGATTTCTTCACTAGTTCTTCCACCTAAGAAACCTACGATTCTAGCTACTAATTCATTCTTAGTATAGATAAATCTATCTTCTTCAGGAGTCATTCTGACGTGACCACCTGTGTTCCCTCTAGGAATAATAGTAATCTTTTGTACTTTATCACTATGTGGATATTTTAAGCCAATAATAGCGTGACCTGCTTCGTGGTATGCAATAATCTCTTTTTCATGAGCAGAAATGCTTCTTGAAGACTTTGCAGGACCAGCAACTCTACGGTCGATAGCTTCATCGATTTCATCAATACCGATGCAGTCTTTCTGTCTACGAACTGCTAATACTGCTGCTTCATTCATGATATTTTCAATATCGGCACCAGAGAATCCAACTGTTCTCTTTGCTAATTGACCATAATCAACTTCTGGAGAAACAACTTTGTTTCTAGCATGTACTTTGAAAATTTCTTCCCTACCTTTCTTATCAGGTAATGAGACAGTAATTTTTCTATCGAAACGGCCAGCTCTTAATAATGCTGGATCAAGAACATCGTCTCTGTTTGTAGCGGCCATAACGATAATTCCAGCGTTGTCATTAAATCCGTCCATTTCAACTAAAAGTTGGTTAAGTGTTTGTTCACGTTCATCGTTTCCGCCACCTAAACCAGTACCTCTTTGTCTACCAACGGCATCGATTTCATCAATGAAAACCAAGCATGGAGCGCACTCTTTTGCGTTTTTGAACATATCTCTAACACGTCCAGCACCAACACCGACGAACATTTCAACGAAGTCAGAACCAGAGATTGAGAAGAATGGAACGCCTGCTTCACCAGCAACGGCTTTAGCTAATAATGTTTTACCACAACCTGGATGACCGACAAGTAAGATACCCTTCGGTAACTTAGCACCAAATTTTGTAAATTTTTGAGGTTCTTTTAAATAAGAAACGATTTCTTGTAATTCTGCTTTTTCTTCATCAGCACCAGCGACATCAGTAAATCTGACTTTAGAATCCTTAATCTTTTTAGCTCTAGATTGATTGAAGTCCATTGCTTTATTATTTGATGCACCAACTGAGTTAGCCAATCTGCTAAATAAGAAAAAGCAAAGAATGACAGATCCGCCTAAAGTAATGATAGATGGACCCCATTCATCCCACCATGAAACTTGGTATACATTGGTAGTTGTGAAAGAAAATTCATTTTCATTAACCTTATTTTCATCTCTATAACTAATGATTTGAGAAATAGTCATTTTGTCTGGATTTGAGTCAAAAGTATAAGTGACTTGCTCATAAAATGTTTTAGGGATAGTTAATTCATATGACTTTGTTTTAGATGATTCGCTAGTAACATATGTACCTTTTAGTTCTACGACTGTTGTATGTTCAGCAACATCTAAAGTTTTAATTGACTTATCTTCCATCTTTTCAACAAATTCGATTGCAGTGAATTTTTGAACAGAAGAAGAATTTCTAAACATTAAGAAAACAAGTATGCCGATAATTCCGACTACTACTACTAATGAAAATAAGAAGCTTTTTGAAACCCTTTTTTGAGGTTCACGATTTTGTTCAGGCATATTTTCCCTCCTTTAATTTCATTTGGATAGATTATATAGCAAATTAACTTTTATTAAAAGTAAAAGACATTATATGACCGCTTTGAAGTTGACGTTTTCATCTTTGTCAAAGTTACAGTCATATCTTGGCACATATATAATCTCATTATTCTTATTTAAAATGATTGGCCATCTTTTTCTTAGCTGAGCAGGCATTTTCCAGTTAATGAATTGCCTTCTCATAGTAATTTTGCTGCCTTTAACTAAGTATACATCGCTAGATTTCGCATTTCGAATTGTCAATGGATAGTCAAATACAGTCACATTTCTGTTAGATGTATCGCCAGTGAAATCAAGTTCAAAATATTCACACTTAAAAGCACAAGGTTCTTGAATGATGTAAGAAAAATCTTTGTTATCCTTAATTTCTATGAGATCTGCTTGATCGTATGATTTAATGAAGAAAAGATTATCCTTAATTTTTACAGATACATTTGATTTATCTGACTCCATTACTTTTATGAGCTCTTTCACTCTTTTTAACGAGATTTCAAGCCCAGGAATCACCTTTCTTCCCTTCCAAATTAAGTAGTATGCAAACTCTTCATCACTATAGGTTAATAATTCACTTATTTTTGTAGAAGATTTTTCAATAATTTTTGCTCTTTTTCCAGAAATTTCGGAATTTAACTCAAAAATCTCCTTATTCATGGCGTTTTTTTCCTCTTTTGACATGCGAGAAATCACCATGTGTCGCACCTTATTGCGTTCAAAAGCATCGTTTTCGTTAGATGAATCAATAGCATAAGGTACATTGTTATCATCATCGTACTTTTTTAGCTCATCTTTAGTAAAATCAAGCAATGGACGCTCGACAGAACAGCCAAAAATTTCGGTCTTATTTTTCAATCCAAAAGTTTCAACAATATTTCTTCTATTTTTTTGCATCAAATATGTCTCGATTTTATCATCTAAATTATGGGCGATTAAAACTGAATCGTAGAAATAATTACTTTGTAATTCTTTGAAGAAGTTGTAACGAATTTCTCTACACTTTTCTTCAATGTTCTTTTCAATTTTTTCTTCAACAAATTTTACGAAAATTTCTATGTTGTTTTCTTTGCAAAACGCAATCAAATCCTTAGTTTCTTGGCTTGACTCATCCCTCAATGCATAGTTGACATGAGCAACAGCAAATTTATAGCCTCCTTTTAGAAGCAAATCAAAAAGAGCCATCGAATCTGGGCCGTAAGAACAACCTAGTAAATAAGTGAGTTTTTTGTCTAAATTAATCTTGATCATTTTTCTCAATTTTATTGTTAATTACAGAGGCAATTTCTCTCTTTCCTCTGAGTTCTAAAACCGCTTCGCATGAAACAATTCTACTACCTAGAACCAAACGCAAAAAATCACCTGTTTTAACCTCAGTTGAAGGCTTTGCAACTTTATCATTAACAAAAATTTTGCCTTTGTCTGCGAGTTCTTTAGCGATGGTTCTTCGTTTAATTAAAGTAGTTTGTTTTAAAAATAAATCTAATCTCATACGACCTCTATTGTTTTATTATGTTCCAAAATATTACTCAAAGAAAGAAGCACATTCTCTAAGTTCTTTATCCAATCATTAGTTTTATTCATTTGAATCTTAAAGACATTATTTGAATAAGATATCTTAATAAATTTCAAATAAGGAATCATGGCTTCGAAAATTAAATTTCCTATACCTCTTATATTTATATATTTATTGCCGAGAATTACCTCAACTATATTTCTAGTTTCATTAATGTTTTGGACGTCAGCTTCTTCTGAAAGTAAATCAATGTCTCTCTTTATAAACAATGTCTCTACCTCATTTGGAAGTTTTCCATACATATCTTTGGTTCTATTCTTTGTTCTGGCTAAAGCTTCTCTTGATGGAGAAGACATAATTTCTTGATACAACTCAATTTTCTCTTGATCATTAGCAAAAGAAGATGGGATGTAAGCATCTAAAGATAGATTTGGATTAAATGTAACGACATCAGGTTTAACGCCTTCCATTTTTTCCTTAATAGATTCGTTTAAAAGCTTAATATACATGTCTAAACCAATAGAATCGATGAATCCCGCTTGTTCAGGCCCTAAAATATCCCCGGCACCTCTAATTAATAAGTCTCTTTGAGCAATTTTGTAGCCACTTCCAAGCTCAGAAAAGTCTTGAAGTGCTTTTAACCTCTTTTGAGCCTTTTCGTTTAGTTGCTTATAAGGACTATACATGAGGTATGCATATGCGATTCTATTGCTTCTTCCGACTCTACCTTTGATTTGGTAAAGTTGAGACAATCCATACTTCTCAGAATCCTCTACAATGATCATATTTGCATTAGGAACATCAATACCGTTTTCTACAATTGAAGTACACACTAAAATATCTATTTCACCGTTATAGAATTTAAGCATTACATCTTCAATTTCGTCCCTATCCATTTGGCCATGTGCAATGCCAATTCTAGCATCAGGAATTAATCTATGAATTGAATTGGCTCTTGTAGCTAAAGTTGAGACGTTATTATGCAAGAAAAACACCTGTCCATTACGTCCCAGTTCCCTTTCAATCAACTCTTTGGCAACTTCTAATTTAAATGGTGATACATATGTTTGAATAGGCATTCTTTCATGAGGAGGAGTATCAATTTTACTCATCGCTCTTACTCCTAATAAAGATATTTGTAGGGTACGTGGAATAGGAGTAGCTGATAAAGCAAGGACATCAATATTATTCTTGAGCTCTTTGATTTTTTCCTTCTGTTCAACTCCAAATCGTTGCTCTTCATCGATAATTAAGAGACCCAAATCTTTAAAATGAGTCTGTTTTGAAAGGAGTCTATGAGTACCGATGATTAGATGTAATGATCCTTCTTCAAGTTTTTCAAGATAGATTTTTTGTTCTCTCTCAGGAACTAAGCGCGACAATATACCGATTTTAATGTCGAATCCTGCGAACCTTTTGCAACTCAACTCATAATGTTGTCTAGCTAATAAAGTGGTTGGGCAAAGGATGGCAACTTGTTTTCCAGAGTTAATCGCCTTGAACGCTGCTCTCATTGCAACTTCAGTTTTACCAAAGCCGACATCACCGCAAAGTAAACGATCCATTGGAGTTTCAGCTTCCATATCCTTTTTTATTTCTTGTATAGCTTTGTTTTGGTCGTAGGTTAAATTATGTTCAAAATGTTCCTCAAACTTTTCTTGGAACTCATCATCCTTAGAAAATGCGAAACCTCTTACCTTAGATCTCTGAATATATAGTTGCATCAACCTTTCTGCTAAGTTATTGATTCTTTCCTTAACTCTCTTCTTAGTATTTTCCCAGTCATTTGAATGTAAATGAGATAATCTAGGAACCATTCCTTCCTTACCCAAATACTTACGAACTAGTTGGAATTGATTTAATGGAACATAGAGGGTTTCGTTTCCCCAATAAGATATCTTTAAATAGTCATTATGGATGCCATTTGTCTCTATTGTTTCAAGTCCAACAAATTGACCAATACCTTGATATTCATGAACAACATAATCCCCTGGTTCTAAGTCTTCAAAACTCTTTAAAATAGTAGCTTCTTTAAATCTATTATCTAACCTAGAAGTACGTGTTTTTTCACTGAACAATTCATTACCTGAAATATATACTACATTTAAGTCATTTAATACAAATCCTGAAGGTAAATCAAAGCAGGAAACTCCTACATTGAATTTTTCTGGAATATCTAAGTCTTTTACCTTCTCGTAAGGAATGTTAAAACTATCGAACTCTTGCTCAATAAGCATTATTTGTTCTGCTTTTGTTAGGCAGACCACTACTTTTAGATTTTGATTTAAATAATTCGAAACAATATTGATAGCGTCTTCTTTTTTACTTGAAACGTAATAAACAGGCTTGACATCAAACGAGAAAGAATAGTCTTTATCGATGAATTGTGATGTATATATAACGTTTTTAGATCTGAAATTAATTACTTCTTCTAAAGAAGCGTACATCTCTAATGCTGATAGGGCTTTACCAGTTTCAAATAGTTCACCTAAGAATCCTGTAGATTCATTTTGAAGAATTCTATTTGCTTCTAACAAACCATCTTTATCAACAAAGAAAGCTTTATAATCCTTACAATAATCAAAAATTGAACCAACATTGCTATTTAATAGCGAATAATACTTATACAAAGTTTCATCAAAATTACATTCTGATAGTTTATTAACTATGTTGTCTAAAGAGATTCTTAATTCATCGAAAGTTACAGGATCTAATCTAGTTTTATCTTTTTCTAATGCAGAATATAACTTTTCTATGCAATTTTTATAATCGTCATCCGAAAGAATGATGTCACTAGATGGCAAAATCTCTACTGAATCCACTTTAGAAACAGAAGATTGAGTAGCTATATCAAAATACCTGATAGAATCAATTTCATCGCCAAAGAACTCGATACGTATTGGGGTATCGTGGTTTACAGAGAATATATCAATGATATCACCACGAGTCGCAAATTCTAATGATTGATCGATTTTGCTTACTCTTTGATAGCCCATCGAAAGTAGCTGTCTTTTTAAGTTAGAAATGTCTACTACATCTCCAACTTTAAGATTAACGATTTTTGAAGTAAATAATTCTGGTTTTGGTAAAAATCTTGTTGAACTTGATAAGTTAGCAATTACGATTCTCGCTTCCTTCTTAATTATCTTTGATAATCCAAAGATTCTTTGTGCGGTCATTTCCTTTGATTGGCTTAAAGTTTCTGCTCTAATAAGTTCATCACACGGGAAAAGAACAACATCTTTAGAAGGAACAAAAGCTGTAATTGCATTATAAATTCTTTGTGATTTATATAAATTTGAAGTAACAATTAATAAATTTTGAGTGTTTTCTTTATAAAAATGCGAAATTAAGAGTGATACACCTATATCATTATCAACGACAAAAAGCCCCGAACTTTTTTCTAGAGGGGGTATCTTTAAGTTGGAATGCATCTTTTTAAATAGGTCCACAATTCCTCCTAATTAAAACGGTTCATGGCTTTATCAAAGCCTGATTTCAAGGCCTCCTTTATAGCATTTGCCGCATTCACAATGGCTTCATCGATTAATGGAGCCTCTTCTTTTCCTGGTTTACTAAGAACAAAGTCGACTGTATCGTAAGTTGGTTCTCCAATTCCGATACGAATACGTTTAATTTCTTTTGTTCCTAATTGATCAATAATGTTTTGAATTCCTTTATGGCCACCAGAAGAACCGTTAAGGCGTAATCTAATATTACCTGGAGCTAAAGCCATATCATCATAAATAACAATAATATCGCTAACATCGATCTTAAAATAATGAACTACTTGGCTTACAGCGGTTCCAGAAAGATTCATGTAAGTTGTTGGTTTAAATAAAAGAACATCTTCATCGAATACTTTTCCTCTACCGAGTAGACCAGAAAAAACCTCTTTATCAATATCGATTTGAGAGATTTCTGAAAATAGATCAACAGCCATAAATCCCATGTTATGGCGAGTTTTATCGTATTTTTTACCTGGATTTCCTAAGCCTACAATAAGTTTCATTTTTAACTCCGAAATGTATTATAGCATAAACTTTTGTTTTCTTGAAAAACTATGTTTTAAGTGTGTAGAATAGAGACATGAAAGAACAATCATGGTTTAAAAGATTTTTAGCCGGTATTGGTATTGGCGTTGGCGCAGCTATTCCAGGAGTTTCTGGTGCTGCAGTTGCTTTAATTTTTAGAGTCTTTGAAACTATCATCAACGCTATTAACAATTTCACAAAGCATATTAGAAAATCTATCTCTACTTTGTTACCTATTTTATTAGGTGCTCTAGTTGCTGTAATCATATGTGTTATTGTTTTCGACTGGGCATTTGAACATTGCATGTTTATTCTTATCTCAATGTTTTCAGGATTTTTAATCGGAAGTTTTCCTAGTATTACAAGAGAAGTTAAAGGTGTTGAAATAAAGAAAAGTTACATTATTCTCGCTATACTCGGGGGCTTAATCGTAATCGGACTAGGTGTAGCATCAATCATTTTAGGTACAAACGGCATTGATGTCTCTGCATATTTCACTGATGCTGAAGAATTCTTTGGTAACTGGTGGATTATTATTGTTTTATTTGTTGTTGGAATCTTTGCTGCAAGCGGTTTAACTGTTCCTGGATTCTCTGCTTCTTTAATGCTACTTGTATTAGGTTTCTATAGACCTTTAATCAACTCAGCTAGTACGTGGGGAAGACAAATTGTTGCATTCGGTAATTTCGATAATGCTTTAGCACTTCTCACTATGATCGGTGCATTTGGTCTTGGCATTTTAGTCGGATTAGTTCTAATAAGTAAATTAATGGCGGTCTTACTAGCTAAATTCCGTAACGCTACATACTTCACTATCTTAGGATTCGTAATTGGTAGCTTCTTTGTTTTATATTTTAACTTCCAAATTTGGCAATACTACCTTGTTTGGGGTGGACAAAATATTGCTGGTATTAATCCAACAATGAAAATCGATATGGAAATTCCTGTCGGTATCCTTTTAACTGGTATTTTCGCGTTCTTCTCATACATGATGGTTAGAGCGCAAGCTAATTTACAATTAAAAAATAAAAAATAATATTCGTTTTGTTTGACAAGTTCGTATCCGAACACCATAATAATAGCCGTATGGAAAATTGTAAGTTCGAAAGCGATGTTATTTTTCAAATAAGACATTTAAGCAAATGTTTGAAAAAAGATTTCGATGAAAGACTCGAATCTTTTGGCTTGACCGCACAACAGGGCCGTATCCTTTTCTGCGTTTGTAGAAATTACGAAGCAAAAACAGAAATACATCAATCCGATATCGAAAAATTCTTCCAATTATCAAAATCTTCAGTTTCCGAAATGGTGAGTCGAATGATCGCCAACCAATTAATTGGCAAAGTAAAAGTAAATAATAGGTATGTACTTGTGCCTACACAAAAAGGTCAATCAATTGTAAGTGATATTCACGAAAGTAAAAAAGGTGTCATCAAAAAGCTATTTGACGGATTCACCGAAGAAGAAATCAACAACATTACAAATTACATCAAGAAAATGACAGACAATATCGAAAAGGAGGGTAAAAAATGTTAAAGAAAATCAAACTTATATTAAAATCCACAAGAGAATATAAAAAGTTTGCTATTGCTACACCATTTTTCATGTTAATCGAAGCTGCATTAGAATGTGCACTTCCATTTATCATGTCTATTTTGGTCGATACAATCGCTCAAATCAAAACACCTGGAGATATGCTTGTTACATCATATAATGCATTACATCTTTCAGTTGTTGGATTAATCATTCTTTTAGTTGGAATGGCAACTGTATCAATGTTTGCAGGTATCATGGGTGGCGTTCTCGCTGGTAAAGCTTCTGTTGGATTAGCAGCTAACTTAAGAGCTGACTACTACAAAAAGATTCAATCTTTCTCATTCGCTAACATCGATAAATTCTCATCTTCATCATTAATTACTAGAATGACTACAGATATCAATAACGTTCAAATGTCTTTCCAAATGTGCATTCGTATCGTTATTAGAGTTCCACTATTACTAATCTTCTCAGTCGTTATGGCTTCAATTAATGGTGGCAACATGGTCTTTATCTTTATCGCGTTAATTCCAGTTGTAGCAATTGGCTTAATCTTAATCGGTAAAGGTGCTATGGGAATCTTTAGACGTGTCTTCAAACGTTACGATAAGTTAAACGAATCAGTTGAAGAAAACGTTTCAGGTATTAGAGTTGTTAAAGCTTATGTTAGAGAAGCTTACGAAAAAGAAAAATTCAATAACGCTAGTGATTCGATGGCTAAAGACTTCATTAAAGCTGAAAAGATCATCGCATTAAATAACCCTTTAATGAACACCACTATTCATATTAGTAACATCTTAGTCTTATCAATCGGTAGCTCAATCATCGCATCACATGCATCATATGATGCAATCAACAACGTTATCGCATATGACGTTTTATCCCCTGGTCAAATGTCATCCCTTTTAACATATGGTATTCAAATTCTTTCAAGTTTAATGATCTTCTCAATGGTTTTAGTCATGTTATTCATGTCACTTGAATCAATTAAGCGTGTTGCAGAAGTTTTAGAAGAAGAACCAACAATCGTTAACCCAGAAAACCCAGTTATGGAAGTTAAAGATGGCTCTATTGATTTCGACAAAGTCGACTTCAAATATTTCGAAACCGCTGAAAAGAACACACTTGAAGATATCGACTTACACATCAAATCAGGTCAATTCGTAGGTATCTTAGGTTCTACAGGTAGCGGTAAGACTAGCGTAGTTAACCTTATCTCAAGACTTTATGATGTCTTAGACGGTTCTGTTAAAGTCGCTGGCGTTGATGTTAAAAACTACGACTTAAAAACATTAAGAGACAATGTCTCAGTCGTCTTACAAAAGAACGTCTTATTCTCAGGAACAATCGCCTCTAACCTCAGATGGGGAAATAAAGAAGCAACCGAAGATGAAATGATAGAAGCATTAACACATGCTCAAGCATTAGAAGTTCTCAGAGGTTCAACTGATGGTTTAAATAGAAAAGTTGAACAAGGCGGTGCTAACTTCTCTGGTGGTCAAAAACAAAGACTTTGTATCGCTAGAGCGTTACTTAAGAAGCCAAAAATTCTTATTCTCGATGACTCTACTTCAGCCGTCGATACTAAGACAGATAGATTAATCCGCAAAGCCCTTAAAGAAGATCTCCCACACATGACAAAAATCGTCATCGCACAAAGAATTTCTTCTATTGAAGACGCTGACCAAATCGTCGTTATGAATGACGGTAGAATCGATGCAGTAGGCACTCATGATGAATTAATTAAAAATAATAAGATTTATCAAGAAGTTTACTACACACAAAACAAAGTTGGAGGTGAAGAATAATGCCACCAGTTAGAATTAGAGCTCGCGCTAAAAAAGGCACAATGACTCGCCTTACCAAAATGGTATTTAAGAGATACCCATGGAGAATGGCTATCTCAGCTATTTGTATTGTCTTCAACGTATTTGCTAACCTTTGTTCTTCAATTTTCGTTGGATTTGTTTCCAGTGTGGTCACAAGAGCAATCGAATTAGGTAAAAATCCATTCGATATTACTGCTTCATATAAAGCAGAAGCTATGGGTGGATCTGTAACTATTAACTCAAACGCAACAATCTTACTCATTATTATGGGTGTAATTTACGCAATTGGTATTTTCGCTGCTTGGTGGTGGACAAGAACTATGGCTATCACAACTCAAGAGTTCTTAAATGACTTTAGAGAAGCTATGTTCAACCACATGGAAGACTTACCTATTAAATATTTCGACACTCATAAAAAGGGCGACGTCATGTCTATCTACACTAACGACGTAGACACAATTAGACAATTTGTCTCTCAATCTATTCCAGAGTTCTTTAGAACTGCAATCACTGTCTTATTCTGTTTCATTACAATGTTAATGAACTCAATCTGGATGACTCTTATCGTTATCCTTTGTACATTCGGTATGATGGCCAACACTACTATCATTGGTGGTATCTCAGCTAAATACTTCATGAAAGCTCAAAGACAAGTTGGTGTTGTTGAAGGCAACATCCAAGAAAGCATCAACGGTCTTAAAGTTATTAAAGTCTTCACTCACGAAGAAGAATCAATCAATGAATTTGAAGCTCTCAATGAAGACTTAAGAAAATTCCAAACAGAAGCTAACGTTAAGAGTAATATCACAATGCCAATTAACGGTAACATCGGTAACTTCATGTACGTTTTAACCGCAGTTGTGGGTTGCTTAATCTTAGTCGTTCCTGGATTTGATAACTTAACTCTTACAGGTATGCACAAAATTGGTGTTGAAAGTATGGATAGCTTCTACTCAATGCTTCTTTCATTCTTAATGATGTGCAGAATGTTCTCAAATAACGTTAACCAATTATCTCAACAAGTAACATTCATCGTCATGGGTATGGCAGGTGCTTCACGTTGCTTCGACTTATTAGATGAACCAGTTGAAATGGACGAAGGTTACGTAACTTTAGTTAACTGTGAAATTGACGAAAACGGTTTAGTCAAAGAAACAGAAAAGAGAACTGGTAAATTTGCTTGGAAACACCCACATCAAGCAGATGGCACAGTTACTTACACCCCACTCAAGGGTGATATCGTCTTAGACCACGTCGACTTCTCATACGATGGCACTAAGATCGTTCTTAACGACGTATCAGTATATGCAAACCAAGGTCAGCAAGTCGCGCTTGTCGGTCATACAGGCGCTGGTAAAACCACTATCACTAACTTAATTAATAGATTCTATGATATCAAAGACGGTAAAGTCAGATACGACGGAATCAACATTAATAAAATTAAGAAAGCTGACTTAAGACGTTCTCTCGGTATCGTCTTACAAGACACTAACTTATTCACTGGTACAGTTATGGAAAACATCAGATATGGTAAGTTAGATGCTACTGATGAAGATGTATATAACGCAGCTAAAATCGCTAATGCATATGACTTTATCACTAGATTACCAGAAGGATTTAACACGATGTTAACTGGGGATGGAAGTAACCTCTCACAAGGTCAAAGACAATTACTTTCTATCGCCCGTGCAGCTATAGCTGACGCTCCAGTTATGATCCTTGATGAAGCTACATCATCTATCGATACAAGAACAGAAAAACTTGTACAAGATGGTATGGATAAGATTATGAAGGGTAGAACAGTCTTCGTTATCGCACACAGACTTTCTACAGTTCAAAATTCAGATGTAATCTTAGTCCTTGAAAAAGGTAAGGTTATTGAAAAAGGTAACCACAAGAGTTTGATTGAACAACAAGGTACTTATTATCAACTATATACAGGTGCATTTGAACTTGAATAACATATCTTTTGCAAATTAAATTGTATATTTATAAAATATAGGCATATGGTTTCAGAAATAATTGAAAGTATCATCACTCTTTTAGTAGGTGCAGCTACATTCCTTGTTGGAATGAACTTAATGTCTGGTGGTTTAAAGAAATCCACTGGTAAGAGTGTTAAACGTCTTTTCAAGAAGACCGAAAATAACCGTTTTATCGGTATGGGTATAGGTGCTGCTGCAACAGCATTAGTACAAAGTAGTGCCGCTACTAGCGTCATGACTATCGGCTTTATTTCTGCAGGTATTATGTCTGTATTCCAAGGTGTATCCGTTATTTTAGGTGCATACTTAGGAACTACCGCTACTGGTTTATTAGTTTCATTATCATCATTAAATATTTCTACTTATTTACTCTTAGTCACTGTTGTTGGTGTCGTCTTAATGTTCTTTAAGAAAGAATCTCTTAGAAACTTTGGCGAAATCTTAGCTGGATTAGGAGTTTTATTCGTTGGCCTTGAATCTATGAAAGGCGCTTTCCCTGCTGGTGGCGAATTGACTCAAGGCGTTCAAAAATTATTCGAAACAGTTAAAAACCCATTCCTATTATTAATAATTGGAATGTTATTCACTGCTTTAGTTCAATCATCATCCGCTACTTCTGGTATCGTCATCGTCATGGTTGGTCAAAAAGCTATCGGTCTTGATTCAGGTTTCTACTTAGTATTAGGTGCTACAGTTGGTACTATTATCACCACTGTTTTAGCTGGAATTGGCGGTAATACGAACGTTAAGCGTACAATTCTTATTGCCTTTGCAGATAGAGCTGTATGTGCTTTAATTGGAACAATTATTACATTAATCTTCCAAGATCAATTCGTAACATTCTTCTCTACTGCATTTGGTAATTACCAATTCGGTTTAGCAATGTTCTTAGTTATTTATAACGTTATCTTCTTACTTATAATCTCACCTTTCTTAAAACCAATTGTTAAGTTATTTGAAAGAATTGTTAAAGACAAGGAAGCCGAAGGTAAAAAGAACGCTCTCCACTTCATTGATGACAGATTAATCAATACACCTACTATCGCTCTTGAAATGGTTAGAAAAGAAATCGCTAATATGCTTAAAGAAGCCTTCGTTAACTATAAGTTAGCTTATAAGCAAGTTATTGAACAAGACTTCGAAACTTCTGAAGAAATCGAAGAAAGAGAAGACACTATTGACTATATCAATAACAAAGTCACTGAATACTTAATCAATCTTTCAAATAAGGTTTCATTACAAGACGAATCTTCAATCGGTTCATATTTCCATATGATTAACGATATTGAAAGAATTGGTGACCATGCAATCAACTTCCACGAAAAAGCAGAGAAGATGTCTGCTGATGATTTGAAGTTCTCTGAAATTG
This sequence comes from Bacilli bacterium, assembly GCA_024399115.1. Taxonomy (GTDB): domain Bacteria; phylum Bacillota_I; class Bacilli_A; order RFN20; family CAG-826; genus RGIG9670. The sequence goes on along the minus strand of JAKSHZ010000007.1, from coordinate 23,590 downwards.
CTGTTTCTGAATTCAATCAAATGACTACTGTTATTGAGCAAATGTTCGAAATCGTTATTAACGATCTTGAAACAAATAAAACATTAGATCTTCCACATTTACATGATTTAGAAGAGGAAACAGATAAGCTTAAATTAAAGCTCAGTAACCAACACTACGACCGCTTATCTAGCCAAACTTGCACTATCGAACTTTCTCCTTTCTATTCAACTTTAGTTAGTGAATTAGAGAGAGTCGCTGACCACCTTGTTAATGTCGGTTACGCATTAGTTAACCCAACAGGTGATGACGAACTAGAAAAGTAATATCCCCCAATACATACTTAATTGAACACTAAAAAAACCGCAATTGAAATGCGGCTTTTTTATCCTTAATTTTATCGAAAATCTAGTTATATTTATCTGCTAGTTTTTTGAATTCTGCAGCCAAACTTTGGAAAGTAGATTCTTCAAATGGGGAACTTAATCCTGCATTTGTCCATCTTTCAACCATAGTCATAGATTTTGTATCTTCAATGAGTTTCTTATATGTCTTTTTAGCAGTTGAGAAATCCATTGTTTTAAATTGCAAAGCTTCAATCAAACTAGTAGCGTATGAAATGTAGTAACAAGGAGAAGAAGAGACAGCACCTAAGTAATAAGTATCGCTTGCTGTTCCTTCGTAATGCTCCATAATTTCATAAATTCTATTAGTTAACATATTGCTTGTTAAATTAGGAGTTGTGTAAGCGTATTCTTCGATTTCAGTAATTAATGCTTCTTGAACAATATAGAATAATTCGTTATAGAATTTAGAATCGATAATATATTGGTAAGTGGCCTCGTCATCCGTACCTTTTACTTGGTCTAATAAATATGCACCGAATGTGTATTCGTTTCCTTGAGAATATGTTTCTTGTAAATCGTATGCGTCGCCTTCTCTAGCATTATTATCGATGTGAGTTGAATAGTAATGACCAAATTCATGCGTAACAGAGAATGCGTCTTGATAGTTTCTAGAGAAATATAGCACTGCATCATTAGTTTTATGAAGATTCCATTGGAAAGCTGTTTGCATTGATCTAGTGCTTCCGCTGAAACAATAGATACCATTTTTAAATGCATCATTATATGAAGTTAAATATTTACCACCCATCTCTTCTGCATAACTTGACATAAGCTCTGCGATATTTGATGTAGTGTTGCAGAAGTTATCATTATTAATTGCGTTATATAAAGTAGCTTTTAATCCAGCAGGAGCAGATAGTTGTCTTTTCTCTTTTAAGATAGGCACTAAATACTTCTTTACATAAGTAATAAATGGCTTAACATCCTCAATTGTATAGTCTCTTGAGTAGTCATTCTTATATGAAAGATCTAAATAGTTATCATAGTCAGTTTTTTCGACTAATTCGTTTGCTTTATTAATATAGCGAAGGAAAACATCATGTCCATTATGTAAGAATGTTTTCTTATCACCTGTACGTGCAAAATCAACGTAATAAGTTTCAGCTTCGTCTGTTAATGCTGTAAAGATATCTTCATATTCCGATAAAATGATTTGCTCTTCGTTACCAGCGATCATTTTTTCGATCTCTTTATCACTCATATTACCGAAATAAGCTTTTTTAATACCGTCAGTTGAATGATAAATATCTTCTTCTAAAGCAGTTAGGGCTTTATAGCTATTTAAGTATAAAGCCATATATTCTTCATACTTAGTTTTGAATTCTTCTTCAGCCTTAGAATAATACTTAGTTGAAGCAATAATATATGAGTCAATGAGCGAAGTTAAATCACCACTACACTTATTGTATAGCGAGATGAATTTACTTGTGCTATGTCCGACTTTAACTTCATTTACTAATGCATCTAGGTTCTCTTGAACATGAGTTGCATCGTATAAAACGTAATCTTTAAATCTAGAACTTTGTAAGTTAATAGCGTGAGCCTCGTTTTTATAATCGTCCCACGAAAAGGCTTTGGTTGAGCCAAAGCTACAAGCTGTAATAGCGAATGTGACTAATAATAAACCGAGCTTATTTAATTTCATTATTTTCCTTCAGTTGTTGCACCGTTTTTGATATTCCAAATCTTAATGATTCTAATAATTGCTGGGCAAAGTAATAATGTTGATAAGAATTCAATTAAGAAGTTAACTGAGAATACTGTTGCAACAATAGCTGCCATATCATACTTAAAGAAGATAGCAGCAAAGATTAAGAAGATACCAGTGTTAATTACTGGAACTACTAATGAAGCAACAATAATTGCGACGATTTCGTTTTTCTTTTTAATTACATTATAAACTAATCCAGAAACAAATCCAGCACAGCTACATTTAATTAAACACGCTAAGAATGTTCCTAAGATTGCCCATTGTCCAAATAATTCTGTGTTCATGAAATAGCTTTGAACACTTGGAGTTAATAATGTAGCGACACCATTAACTGCACCTAAGAATAAGCCGCAGAATGGTCCGTAGAACATTGCGCCTAATGCGATAGGAACTAATGCTAAGTTAATGTTAATTGTTCCTAAAGGTAATGCTGCACCGATGATATAAAGAACGATCTCGACTGCAGTTAGAATACCGACACCTGCGATAAACTTTGTTGTAAAAATATTTTTCTTTTCCATTTTAATAAAACCTCAAATTTAAATAAAATTTAATGGCGCTATAAAATGCGTCTTATTTATTAAACACCTTTTCAATTAAATCGGCAAACTCTTTATAAGCTTCTGTATATTTCAAATCACTTAGTGAATCGGCTAATCCACGATAATGCCATTCATGTTCTTTGACATCTTTTACGTGGAACTTATCCCATACACCTTCGCCTAAAGACAAATAGTCCCTATATATAGCGCGCATATTGGATAATTTATCACCCATCGCAACCATCTTAGATTCGATACTTGCGTTTTTTAATCTTTCGATTGCGATTATTTTTCTTTGTTTCCAAGATTCTCCACTAGATAATCCAGGTATCTTCTCATCGCTTTCAGAATCTACGATTTCTGCTACCTTATCTCCGAACTCTTTTCTAATATCTTCAAGAGTATACTCAGTATCTTCCACTACATCATGTAAAACAGCCGCAGCTAAAAGATCTTGGTCGTTAGTCATAGTAGCGACAATTGCCATAGCTTCTAATGGATGAACTATATAAGGAAAACCTTTTCCTTTACGCTCAACATCTTTATGAGCGTTTGTAGCAAACACTATTGCTTTATCAACTAAAGATGAATCAATAGTTCCTTTTTTAGCCATAATTACTTTGCCATCCCCATGTTCTTACAGATTTCAAAGACTTTATTAGCGAATCTAGTGTTGCTATCTCTTTTGCCATAGATTGTGTCTAAGATAGCTTTAATTCCGATAACTCCACTGCCTTTTTTAACAACGTATGCATAGCAAAGTGCTAAAGGACCTGTGAAATTAGTCATAATATCAATATCAGTTCCTGAGAATTGTCTGATAGCGATTTGATATGCATCTTCGCTTTCAGTTTTTACTAATTCTTGGATATCTCCGATTGTCCTAAATCCGAATTTTTTAAATACATCTAAGAATGATACTAAGCTCATTTCTTCGATTTCCATATTATTTGATTCTGCGATACGTTTATTGATCTCGCCGAATGGTTCGATACTTAAATATTCTTTAAATGAATCCAAGTTGAGTTCAACTTCACCGAAGTTACCTTCGTTAAAGATTGATTTCATCTTTCTACGATATTCATCTAATGAACTTCTAATATCGTTAAATTCATTGTCAGCTAATTCTAATAAACCAGCTAATCTATTTAATCTTCTTAAATAATCTGTAGGTACTTCGACATCAGTTTTATAACCAGTGTCGTGATAAATAGAAGCCCATGTATGTTGCAAGTTTGTTCTTAATTGGATTTCAAACTTATATTCATTGATTTCTGGATGAGCTTCATCAAAATACATTTCCTTTGGAATTGAGCAAATGTAATGGAGTGACATATAACCAAATTGGTCTACTTTATAGATCTTTCTTTTATCGATAGAGTTTTCAAAGTCCACAGTAAAACGCTTTTCAATTTGAGCGGCGATTTTATCGACTTCATCAGAATAAAAAGTAACTACTCTAGCGCCTAAGATGTCAGTGATGTCCATCAAGTCTTTATATTTATAACCTTTAAGCTCTAATTTACCTTTTAAAGACTTTTCAGTTTTAACTCTACTTTCAATAGTGTTAACTAACATACCTAAATCCTTAACGATTGATTTAAGTTCGTTAGTGACAACCTCTTGCATCTTAGAGAAAGATTCTTTTCTTTCGATGTATTGGTTAAGTAACATTTCTGAATGTAAATCCATATTTTGTCCTTATTTTATTTTTCGATAGTTAAGATTGATGTGAATCCTGTCATATCAAAAACATCCATGATTGTGTCATTAACGTTTTTGATAACGAACTTTCCACCTTTTGCAGTCATAGCTTTTTGAGTACAGAGAATAACTCTTAAGCCCGCACTTGAAAGATAATCTAAGTTAGCAAAATCAAATACGATAGAGCTAACGTTAGGAATAATTCCATTAACTTCACTATCTAAACTAGGTGCAGTTGTTGTGTCTAATCTACCAGTTAAAGCGAAACAAGCGTCTGCACCATTAATTGTTTTAACAATTTCCATATAAGTACCTCAATTGTTAATATAATAACATTATATATTTCAATATTTAAGCACTAAAAAAGCATCGCTTTCGCGACGCTTGTTTTTAGTATCTTATTTGCCTTCTTTAAGACCGTATTTACGATTGAACTTATCAACACGACCATCTGATTGAACAAATCTTTGTTTGCCTGTGTAGAATGGATGGCAGTTTGCACATGTATCAACTTTGATTTCTTTTAAAGTTGAACCTGTTTCGAATGTAGCACCGCATGAAATGCAAGTGACTGTGCAACGGTGATATTCTGGATGAATTCCTTTTTTCATAAATGTTTCTCCTTCCGCCTTGAATAATAGCTACTCAAAGTAAGTTTGCTTAATGAATATAACAATCTTTTGAATTTATTTCAACTTCAAAATAAAGAAACTCAAAATAAAAGCTCCACATGGTACGCATTTAAAGAGGCGCGTGGAGGACTAGTAAGTTCACTTTAAAGTAAGAAAATTTCTTTGTCAATAGAAAAGGGGCTTAAGCCCCTAATCTATTTTATCTTCGTGAATTGTAAAACTAAATACAACTTACAGGAATAATTGTTGCGTTTAGTCTTTCTTATATAATAAATTTGCCTCTTGCCTACTAAAAAGGAGGTCCAAATATGGGCAAGAATAAAGACATTCAGCTTAATCTAACTAGAAGAAGAATCATTTTTGATGGATTAAGCGAAGGAAAAACAGCAACTGAAATTGCTTCAATTTTGCAAAGACATAAACCTACAATTTCTAGAGAAATAAGAAATTATAGATATTTAGCATTCAAAGCAGATAAAAAACCATCAATTTGTTCCTCGTGTTTAAATGTTAAAACATGTAGCTACAGGCATAAATGTGGTCTATCAACTTGTTCAACTAAGTGTGCGGGATGCAAATCATTAAGTGTTTGCGATAAATATAAGCCAAACAAATGTGACATTGAAAATCACTTTCCATTTGTATGCAATAAGTGTAAATTTGCTAGCGTTTGTATGAAAAATCACTATTTATATGATCCTGCAAAAGCTGACGAAGAAGCTAAGAAAATAAGAACGGAATCTCGAGAAGGACTCAATCTTCTTGAGGAAGAATATCATTTTCTAGACAAAACAATTAAAGATGGAGTCAATAAAGGCCAATCAATCTATCACATTTTAAAAAGTACAGACGTTGGAAGATGTTTAAAATCGATCTACAACTATTCTCATCAAGGTAAAATATCGGTACAACCATTAGATTTGCCACGAGTTGTGAGACTTAAAAAGAGACAAACTAAGATTCCAAAAAAGTATGAATATAATGAAAACAAGAACATTGATCGTAGTCATAGAATGTACTGCGATTGGTTAGTTTTTCAGGCAAAAAATCGCGTAATTGTTTATTGGCAAATGGATTTTCTAGGTGCGCCTAAAAAGAGTGAGCAGCAAATACTTACTATAGTAATTCCACAATTTGAGTTTATCTATCTTGTTCCTCTCGAATTTCCTACAGCTCAAATAGTCAAAGAAACTTTTGATATGTTGCAAAATATGTTAGGCGATGATTTTGAAAAAGTATTTGAGGCAATTTTAACAGATAGAGATTCTAAATTTAATTCTTTCAAAGAAATTGAAACTGATAATGACGGTATCGTTAGAACGCATGTTTTCTTTTGTAATCCTTCGGTTTCAAATGAAAAGCCTTCCGTTGAAAACTTCAACCAACAAATAAGAAGCATTTTCAAGAAAGGCGTTAAACTAAATGACATTACATTCGAACAATGCAATGTAATATCCAGTCATTTAAATTCCAGATTTTTAAATTCAATAGATGGTAAAAGGCCATGCGATTTATTTATCGAATACTTTGGCATAGAAGTTTTTAGAAAGCTTAATTTAAAAGTCATTAATCCAAAAGATGTCAAAATAATCAAATTTAAAAAATACTAGAACGCTTTTTGGCAAGAGGTGTTGCGTTTAGTCGTACAAATTGCATTTGGCAAGTTGTTTTCATATACGCTTTTTTATCCTTTTGTCATTCATATAATACATTATTTTTCAATTTTGTAATAAAAATAAAAAACTAAACGCAACAGTTCTTTTAAAAAAGTTGCATTCAGTCTTACAATAGTTGCGTTTAATTAGAGAGTTGCGTTTAGTCTTTCAACTCGCGTCTATTTTATCTTTTTATATTAGTCTAAAAGATTGTTGTCGATGATGACTTGACCGAAAGCCATACCTAACTTGAAACAGTCCTTAGTGTTATAGTGAACACCTTGTGTAGAACCTTCACCAGAAACCTTTAATAAGTTTTCTTCTTTATGTTCTAAGTTAGCATATGTATCTACGATAAATCTCATATCGTCTTTTTCAGCTTCAGCAATTCTGATGTCGTTTAATTCTTTAGCGCCTTCAGCACCTGCTAAGCTAGTTCCGCCTTCATATGGAAGACCATCGATGAATGCGATATTTTCGCCTTCTTCATCTGGTGCATAAGAACTGAAATCAGTTCTGAATGTGTCAATTAAGTCACCTAATCTTCTTGCGTAAGCATCACGTTTAGCTTTTTCGCCACCATCACTTTCGCCTTGGTGCCATAACCAACCTTTGACGACTGGCTTTTTACCAGTTTCTTGTTCGATTAAATCAAGGTTGTTTTGTAAGTATGGTTTTAAGAAATCGCTATATAAGTTATGTTCAACAACAGTTCCATCTGCTGTTTTAACTTCCCAGTTCTTTCCTTCTGCAGATGATCCACTTTGTGCGAATCCACTACCAGATGAACACATTTTTACAAAGTAAATTGGTTCTTCTTCACTAGCTAAATCTTTCAATGCATAAGCACATCCTAATTCAGGACCCATTTGTGAATCAGTGTGTCCCATACCAATCTTAGTTGGTAAGAATTTACCTTTAATTTTATCTTCAGTATTTGAAGCATGTGGTTGTCTACCAGCACTTGATTGACCACCAGTATTGTAGTTGTTACGATCTAATTCACCGTAACCATTACCATAATAGCTAGTCATAACTGATTTAATACCAGTAAAACAATCTTCGCCATCAGTAATGCCTAATGCTTCAAGTGCGTTTGTTAAATAAGCGCCATTATTACCGACATCAGTGTTACCTTCCATGTTAGATTGTCCACTAAATACGAAAACCATTGGAGCTTTTTCTTTTGGTGCTGGTGGTTCTGGAGTTGGTTTTGATGGTTCTGGAGAACTACAACCACCCAACAATAAACTTGCTAAAATACCAGCACAAGATAAAAACTTCATTTTCTTCATAATATTTACCTCTTCTTGAATAATATCTATTTTATAAATAACAATAAAAATATAAACAAAATAATAACAATGTAATATTCTAATCGCATTATTCTCTTAATAATCCTTTTAAAAAAATATGCGCACACAAAGCGAAAGAATAATGCGATCACCTATAAATCATATAAATTTAATTACTTAGTAATTACAAAATATTGTTTGACTAAACATTAAGAAAAAGGCTATTATTTTTATGCTTCCAGAAAGCTTAAGAAACTGTCCCTTATTCGAAGGCCGGAGGAAGATATCCTATTGTCCATTCAATTAAAAAGGCTTAATTGGATGTTTTTGTTCGTTTAAGCCAATAAGGAGAAAAATTAATTATGAAAAAATCAAAAATTTTAGTCCCAGCATTAGCAATGTTAGTTATGTCAACTGCTGCTACTGTTACTGGTACTGTTGCATGGTTCTCAATGAACACAGCTGTTAGGGCAACTGGTATGACAGTTACTGCTAAATCAGAATCTACTTTCTTAGTAATTTCTAAAACAAGCACTCTTGCTACATTAGATGAAATCGATTTAGGCGTTTCAGGAACTTTGCTTCCTGTTTCATATACTACAAGTGCTATTGCTGATAAGGTTACAGCTAATAACTGGTTCTCAGCTTCAGGCGAAACAACAACTAACGGTGCTGCTAAAACTGGAAGCCAAACTCAATTAACTATTTCTGAAGCTAGTAACAAAGGTTCAGTTTCTACAAAAGACTACTATGTCTTTAATTCATTCTACATCGGTTTAGCAGAAGGTTCTGCTGCGGTCGAAACAGGCAAAGGTATTCAAGCAGATGTTACTTTCAACGCAACAAAATCTTCAAATTTAAATAAATGCTTAACATGTTATGTTGTTTATGGTGACTCAGATGATCCTTCTTCTGCAGCAACAACACAAAAATATGTTTATGACGCTGCTTCAGGATCTAAAACTGTTTATTCTACAGCTTTACAAGAAGACTCAGTAATTAATACAACTTCACCTACAAAAGTTACTGTTTATCTCTTCTTTGATGGAGAAAACGAAAACTGCACAACAGCAAACGCAATCAACTTAGATTCTATCTCTGTTTCCATTGCATTTACTGTTAATGAAGCAATTCACACAGGTGCATAATTTTAATAAATTAAAAAATTAGACGGGTTCGCCCGTCTTTTTTTAATTTAGAACTATATTTTATAAAACTATATTGTAATCAAAAAAGTTTAAATGTATGATAAATAAGAAAGTCTAACTACGGAGGAATATTTTAAATGAAACCAAATGCTAAAAAAGCACTAATTATTGCTGGTTTATGCGCTGACGTTTTACTTACTGTATTACTTTTTGTTTTTAGTATTATTATCTTAGCTAAAATGCCTGGATCAAAAGCAGAAATAGATCAATCAACATTCCTTGGATGGTTCCAAATTGATCCAATTAGAATTTTGATTTTAGATGTTCTTCCACTAGTTGTTTTATTAGGCGTTAACTTATTTATTACGATAAAATTATTTAAAACTTCTTCAACAAAGAAAAAAGTTTCAATTAACGATTTATCTGACGACGAAAAAGAAGCTCTTAAAAAGAAACTTCTTGAAGAAATGATGAATGAGAAAAAAGAAGAAAACAAATAGTCGTGAAAGCGACTATTTTTTATTTAATTTATTAAATAAGTATTTTGTGTAGTATAAATAAAACAAAATGATTTGACTTATTTAATAGTAATCTTATAAAATAAACACCGACAAAAGCAAAACTGAAGCGATTCAGTGACGCAAAACTAAAGGGTCTAGAATTTAGATAGCCAGTTGCCGAAAGGTTTTCCAAAAAACCACCGTAATGGATAATAGGCGACTGGCTTTTTTATTGGAAATTCTTTATAGGGACATAAAAATTTATTATTAAACATTAAGCGAAGAACTCATTTTCATGTACGATTTAAGTCTAGTTAAAAAGAAAAAAAGAAATAGACGAGTCGCAATCGTTTCTGGAATTGGCGCTACAGGTGTTACTGCTTTGGTCGTCGTTGCATTCCTCGGTCAATCAGTAGGTACTTTCACTGTCAATTTAAAAAACGAAGGCGTAGCTCTTACAATGGATACACATTCTGCGTTTGACAACAGCACCTCATATTTGAGTACAACAGGATTCGGTAGTATTACAGGACAATGTACTTATAGTAATTTCCTTACTTCAAAAGATTGTTCATTTGAACAGATCGATAACGAAGAAACTACTTACGAATTAGGTCAACGTTCAGAACGTGGATTAAGCTTTTTTAAGTACACTTTTTTCATTAAGAATGTAGGTGCAACATCTGCTGGATACGATATGAATATTAATATCGTAGAAAATAAAATTCCAACAAACGATGTTCCATCGCTAGACCAATATTTAAGATTTATGGTTTTTGAGGAAGGAAATGACCCTGTAGTTTATGCTCGTAGATCAAATACACTTTTTGATAATAACGGGTTATATGCTAAAGAATACGTTTCCGGAAAACCAGGCGAAGCTAACTATTATGGCGAAGCTGAACCATTCGAATCTGACGATACAATCGCTACAATAAGAAATACTTTAGCCCCAACTGAAACAAGAAGATATACTTACCTTTTTTGGCTTGAAGGCTGGGATCCTGAAGGAGGAGGAGCAGTTCCTCAAAATTCTTCACTTAGAATAGGAGCAACAATCAATGCGTACCCAAATTAAAAACAATAAAACAAAGAAAATAATTACAGCTGCATTATATACAATGATTATCGCAGGTGCTGCAGGTGCTGCTACAGGTACATACGCATGGTATTCATACCAAAAGAACGTTTCTGTAGATTTCAAAGGTGCATCAATTAGCAACGTCGGTGATGAAATCGAAGTTGGATTACGTGCACCAGATGGTTTAGATCTTTCTGGAACATTTGAAACAACTTTTGCAAGCGACATTGCTTTAGATCAAATTACAAAAGAAGACATTGACGATGAAGTCATTTACTGGGTAAAAGGTAACTTCATTCAAAATGTCTTAATGGAATTTGTTAAAGACACTGGATACTCAGACGGCACATTTACTCCAATTACTTCTGGTTCTTGGAAAAACGAAGATGCTCACACATCATGGGGCGGTTTCAAAAAGACTCCAGCTCTCAGTGGTGACCATGATGCTGAAAAAACAGATTATATGAAAATTCCATTAGCTTTCAGAGTAAAAACTACTGATGCTGATGCTACACCATCATATCAAAACGGTAAAGCAATCTACTTAAGTAAATTCGATGTTAACGATATTACAGATAACACTGATTACAATTTAAGAGAAGCTGTTAGATGTAAAGTTGATTTCCCTACTGCTGATAATGCAAGTGGTAACTATATCTTTAATCCAACTGCAGATGCTGCAAACGAATTAGCTGTTGGCGGCGTTTTAAATCTTAATAAAGATATTTATTATGATTATAAGTATGATGTTTCAACTGGAAAATATGAAGAAATCGCTTACGGCGAATTCCAAGGTGACACTCACAAAGAAGCTACTGAATCAGCAGATCCAACTGTTGAATTAGATGATTGCACTACTTTCAAAGCTAACCACTTAAAAGGTGTTAAATTAGTTGATGAAACTCATGCAAAAAAATGTGAGACTAGAAAATCTGCAGTCTCAACAGACAACGCTTTCGTTACAACAGAAGCAGTCGATGGTCATAATGCTGCAGCATTCGTTGATTTATCAATCTATCTTGAAGGTTGGGATAAACAAGTAGTTGACCAAACTCAACATAACGATTTTTCAATTTCACTTGAATTCATGGTTAAATAACCATAATTAATTTTAAAACTTATTACAAACACAAAAGATTTATATGAAAAAGAGATATTTATACCTATTTTTAGGGCTAAATCTTCTCATTATTTCATCTATTTCTATGTCCATAGCTTGGTTCGCGGGAGCTACAAATCTATCAATTGAAGGCATTGATTTAGTTATCGATGCTGATGCTGATTTGAAGATTTCTACGAACGATGATTTTGAACACGCAAAAGATTCACTCACTGCTGATGATTTTGGTGATATAGGTTTATTTGAACCTATCACATCTATGACATCAGAACATAGTGAGTGGATATCTAATGCTGAGGTTCAAAGTCCTAAATTTATCGCGCAATACGCGCACACTGGCGTTCGTGTGCCTAGCATATACCAAGCATTCTCAGGTTTCTTTAGTAAGAAAATATATCTCTTCTCAACTCACCACATGGTTGTCACTGTTGATAGCGAGACAACAAGAGTTGCATCAGACACTGAGACAAACGAATCTATAGCTGTTAGAAAAGGAACAAACAAAGCTAACAGCGAATATAGAGCAGTTGCGGACAAGAAAATAGCTGAATTAGGGATTATTGATGAGGCCGAAAAAACGCAAATGTACGATAGCGTTAGATCAGAACTTATTGAGAAAAACATCGCTCAATATAGAACTGGCTTGAATTCTATCGATAAATCATTGCGTATTTCACTTTTGGATAGAAATACCCTAAACGGCAATGAATTCACAATTATCGATCCAAAGAAGGATGGCACTACTGTGTTTGGGGGCCGATTAAATACTTCTAAAAACGATAATTATTATGATTTTTATCGCGATAACGACACAAACGAACTAAAAGAGGTCGTATTCGGTGATATAAAATATCAGAATCACGAGATTGCTTATTTGCCTGAAGCTCAAGAGGATGTATCATTTAATGGGACACCATCTTGCTTCAACGCAGGTACTCGTAAAGGTGTAAGACCTTTAGATCTCGAAGATTTAGCTACAAATGTTCAATTCTATGAGGAACAAAGTGTTGCTCTAAATGAAGCAGATGTAAGTAAACATCCAGAGGACGAAAATACTGGTTATTTAATAGAGTTACAACCAGGAGTTCCTCACCCATTAAACTTATCTATCTACCTTGAAGGCTGGGATAGAGATAATACAGATTACACTTCCGAAGGTGTATTCAGTGTAAGCCTTCACTTTAAACTCTATAGACAAGGAGATTTCCGTTAATATGTCAGAATATTTCATGTACTTAGGCGAAATGATCAAAGCAGTCTTAAGAAATCTTGGCAAATTCTTTGTAACATTATTTGCTAGACCTTGGATTGGTTCTGATGGACCATTTAAAGGCGTAGGCGCTGATTTCGCTGAATATAATACTTATTTACAAACTTACAAAGGCAATTTCGGATTCTGGGGTTGGTTCTTCTTTGTCTTATTCGCTATTTTATTAGCAGCTGTTATCTTCGGTATTGGCTATGTCTTATTCAGATTAATCCGTAAATACGTTAGATTCGTAAAGAAAGAAATCGAAAAAGACGACTTAAGAACTGAAGTTGAACACTTAAACTATGAACTCTACAACGCAATCGTTGAAAAAGATAAAATCTTAAACTTAAAGTCAACATATATGGGATTAGGTAACCCAGCAGATCAAAAAGCAAACCAAGATGTTGTTGAAGAAGTTAATTCTAGATTCCCTAAACTCGTTAACGTTGACCACGTCTATCAAGGTAAAGATATGTCAATTGAAAAGGTTGACCGTCTCTCACTTGAAGAATTATGCAACAGATTCAGATTATTCGCTGCATCTAGATTACATCTTTACTACAAAATTGAACCTATCAGACAATTATTCGCTGGTATGGCTACTTCTAAGTTAATTATTTTAGAAGGTATCTCTGGTACTGGTAAAACTTCCTTACCATATGCTTTAGGTAAATTCATTAACTTCGACGCATCTATCTGTGCTGTTCAACCATCATGGAAAGATCGTACTGAATTAATTGGTTACTATAACGAATTCACTAAGAAGTTTAACGAAACAGAATTCTTAAAATCATTATACGTTTCAGGATATCGTGAAGACTTAAACATCATCGTCCTCGATGAAATGAACTTAGCACGTATCGAATATTACTTTGCTGAATTCTTATCAATCATGGAAATGCCTAACGTTAACGATTGGAAGATCGAACTTATCGGTACTACAACAAGTAGCGATCCAAAGCACTTAAATGAAGGTAAATTATTAATCCCTCAAAACGTTATCTTCTTTGGAACAGCTAACAACGATGACTCTACATTCACTATATCAGATAAAGTCTATGACCGTGCTATTTCATTATTCTTTGATGATAAAGGCATTCCATTCGACGCTGAAGATACAGAGTCACTCAAATTCCCTTACTCTCAATTAGATGCATTATACGCAAAAGCAAAACAAGAATTCCCAGTTTCTGGTGGCGTTCTTGCTAAGTTTGATGAACTCGATACATTCGTTATCAAGAAATTCAAACTCGCATTTGGTAACCGTATCTTAAAACAAATGAAAGACTTCATCCCAGTTTATGTCGCATGTGGCGGATCTGAACTTGATGGTTTAGACTTCATCTTCACTAACAAGATTTTAAAGAAGTTCCAATCATTAAATATTGGCTTCCTTAAAGACGAGTTAAGAGATCTCGAAAACATGTTAGATAAACTCTACGGAAAGAATACTTTCAAAATGGCTCATGCATTTATCCAAAACTTAATCCGCATGAACTAACTTTAAAAATTAACGCATGAAATTAACAAAATACGAAAAGTTACATCAAAGATATATCACAAGAATGAGTTCTTTGAGAGATACTGACCAAATTGATGAAATTTGGCAAGATATCGTCGAAGGTAGAACTCATATTTTGAAGATGAAAAGACTTGAGTCTTCATCTTTCGATTTAAGCTGGATTAAAGAAATCGAAGACTGTATTTTTGACTTAGGCACTATCGTAAAATCTCCTAAGATCACTACTAAGACTGTAGGAGATGTTGTTCAAGTTGAATTAGCACGTAAAATCGGCGCTGAATCAGTACAACACTTAGCTAGCCACACAAACTACGTTAAAGAAATCGATGAACAAGGTAACGTCATCCCTTCTAAGATTTTAAATATCGGAAGTGAAGATCAATACGCTACATACGAAAATAAATTCATCGCTACTTTAATTAGACGTCTTTTGTTATTTATCGAAAAGCGTTATGAATATGCCTCAAAATTTGTTCGTATGAATAATGCGGACGTTTTATACATTAAAAACAAGTCTCTTGTTGATGGCATGGAAGTTGAAATTGAAACAAAAGTTAAAATCACTCAACCAATTGAAGCAGACATTGAACAAGCTAAAAACTATCTCAACCGTATCTTAGAGATTAGAAAACACGTCATGTTCTACTATAACTCTGACTTTATGAAGAAGTTAAAGACAGAACGTAATGTCCGTAACCCAATCATTATGACTAACATCATCAAGAAAAACCCATACTATAACCACTGCTATCGCTTATATAAGTTCATCGAAAGCTATGACAGTATCGGTATGACTCATAAAGTTAATGAAACTTATTCAGATGTCACTAAAAAAGATATCGAAGATATTAACACTACTTTACTCGCTAACTTCTTATCAATTAGTAGTGAGCAACCAAGTGCTTCTACAATCAGATTCGTCGATAAAGAAGCTAAACCTAAAGTCTTAAATAACTTAGATGATGAAATATTCGAATTTGGTCCACTTAATAAAGGTCCAATCTCGTTTGTAAGAATAGATGAAGAATATTTATTCAATATGAACGCTAGACATAGAGTTCCACCACACTTAGATGCTTATGAAAAAGCTTACTATGAAGATGAAATCATGGAAAACATCGAAAGAAATGCGGACTTAGAGGAACTCAAGAAACTCATTAGACGTAAGAAAGAAGAATACAAACTCTGGGAACAAAGAGTTGAAACTAATATCGAACGTCGTCAATGGGAAGAAGAAATGGCTCGTCGTAAAGAAGAGCTTAGACAATTAAAAGAGCGTGAAGCTTTATTAAAGAAAGCTCGTGAACAACTCATTAATTCAGCACTTAATGACGAAGAAGTTGTCGCTGAACGTGAAGCAAGAAAAGCTGAAAAAGAAGCTAAGTTAAAAGCAGAACAAGAAGCATTAGAAGCAGAAAACGCTGGCAAGAAGAGATCTAAACGTGATGAAGTCGCTGCTAGAGAAAGAGCTATCGAAAAATATAAACAAATTAAGTTAGCTAAGAAACTCGCAAAGAAAGAAAAAGCAGCACGTAAAATTCAAGAAGCAAAAGATCTCCTCAAGGCTAAGAAAGCTAAGAAGAAAGAGAAGCTTTTAGCTAAAGAAGCTGAACTTAAAGCTATCGCAAAACAAAAGAAGAAAGAGAAGAAAGCAAAACGTGCCGAAAAAGAAAAAGAACTTCTCAAAGAAAAGAAAGCACAATTAAAAGCTAGAGCAGCTGCTAGAAAGGCAAAAGCTAAAGCTAAGGGAAAGAAAACCGCTAAAAAATCAGCTAAATCGGTAGAAGAAACTGCTGAATAAAGGAATTTATGGAAGAAAAAGTTAAAAAGCAAAAAGGAAAGGTTAGAAAATTAATCGAATGGATTGGCACTGCTATCCTCGGTGTTATTTTCGTATTCGCTGCGGTGATGAACGTTTCTAAGCTTTTAACTCGTAATGAATATGGATATGGCACTTCATTTGGTCTTTCAACATACGTTGTCTTAACAGACTCAATGGAGCCTAAATACAAAGTTAATACCGCTATCATCGCATACCAAGATAAACCAGAAGAAGTCGTTAAGAAATGGAACGAAATCAAAGATTTATCACTTGAATTAACCGATGATCGCGCTATTAATATGACTTTCGTTGATGCCTACACTACTAAAGTCGGTACAGGTATGAGCGAATACACAAATCAAACTACTCCTACTGGAGTTGTTATGACTCACCAACTCTTCAAAGTTATTGTTAACGAAGACGTTAGTGAAGGAAATGGTAGATACCAATTCTTCGTACATGGTATCAACATTTCAGAACACCAATCTGGTGTTGGCCAATACCAAGTATTCACTGAAAAAGAATATCTTGGTGTTGTTAAATCTAACTCTACATTCTTAGGTGGCGTTTCTAGATTTATTGGATCTGTTTGGGGATTACTCATCTGCTTACTTATCCCATGTATCTATTTAATGGTCACTTCAGTTCTTGATATCTTTAAAGCTTATAAAGAAGATGAAGGTGATGATGAGAACAACACACCAAGCGATGGCGGTTCTACATTTGACTCTTTAAGTGATAAGCAAAAAGAAGAACTCAAACAACAAATGTTAAACGAGATGTTAAACGGAAAGGCAGGTAAATAATGAAAAATAGAAAAGCATTATTATTTGGACTTTTCGTCTTGTTAGGACTTGTAGTAGGCGTTTATATCACCCACATTGTTTTCTACCTCCTTGGATTGGAAAATACTCCAATTATTTCGCTTGTCTTCTTTATTACTACTCCTGTCGTATTACTTGCGTTCTTCGCATATTTAATCATGTTCATTATGATTACTTCTATGTCTCAAGAATTGATGTTCGAAAATCAATTCAGCTTAGGAAGGAAATCTAACTTCTATAACTCACATGCTTTAGAGGTTCGTGTTAGACACAAAAGATTCTGGAGATATAGGAATAAACCCGCATATGTAGTTGTTTTCTCTCCATCAAATAACCAAATCATTAGAAGTACATCACGTAACTCAGTTATGTCCATCATGAATGGATATTTATCTGATTATTTAACTGAAAAAATAACAAAATCTGGTTATAGAATCAGAAACGATAACTCTGTTTGTTATTACCACGGATATTTTGTCTTATATTCTTTTAGCGATCATGAATTTATTGAGAAATTCACAAATGATTTAGCAAAAGATTTGTTTAAGATTGCAGAAGACCATCAAATTCACGTCTTCTTACAACCTTATTTTGGTATCACTAGGGTCACTAACCCAAAAGAAAACTTATTCACATCTATCGATAACGCAATCAGTGCTCGTAACTACGCTGAAAAGAACTTCCAAGAGAAGATTTATTATGATGAACAAATCATTAAGACAGTCACTGATGACGACATCAAAGAAATTGAACGTGCTATGGAGAATAAGGAATTCTTAGTTTACTATCAACCTAAGTTCTCTTTAAAAGCTAACGAAGTCGTTGGTTCTGAAGCTTTAATTAGATGGAATTCTCCTAAATATGGTTTCTCTGGACCAGATAAATTCCTTCCTAAGGCTGAAGAAGGCGGTATCATGCACGATATTGATATGTACGTCTTTAAGGCAGTCTGTGAAGACTTATCAGAAACAAAACGTAGAGGTAGAAGACTTTTACCTGTTTCTGTTAACTTCTCACTTTACGAATTCTACGCACCTAACTTCTTAAATGACTTAGTTAATACTTTAAAATCATACGAAATCGACCCTAAATACATCGAAATCGAAATTACTGAAAGTACTTCTCAAGCTAACTCATTCTTAGCGGTCTCTTACCTTAAAAAGATTAAAGAACAAGGTTTAAAAATCCTTATGGATGACTTTGGAACTGGTTACTCAAACATTGCTAACTTAAACAAGTTACCAATCGATAAGATTAAAATCGATAAGTCATTAATCGACAATATCGTTGAAGATGAAAAAACTCGTGAATCAGTTCGTTATTTAATTAACCTTTGTGTCGCTAATGGCATGGAATCAATCGCTGAAGGTGTTGATAACCCTAAACAAGTTGAAATCCTTAGAAGATTACATTGCGACGTCATTCAAGGTTACTATTATTCGCGTCCTATTTCTAAAGAAGCTTACGATAACTTCTTATTAGAAAATAAATATGAAAAGAAAAACGCTAAAAAAGGAGGGAATAACTAATGATTTTATTAGTCGGCAGTTCAAACGATGATATTCTTTACTTTTCTAGTATTTTGAAAAACAAAAAAGAAGTCAGTATTCTTAATCAATTCACTGCATACACAGGTGAAATTTTTAACCAAAGCGTTATTTTAGTTAAGGACGTTTATTCTTCATATGTTTCAGGTCTTGTCACTAGTTACATTATTGAAAAATATATGGCTATCTTAGTTATCGATGTTGGTGAAATTCAAGCATATACCGATACATTATCAATTGGAGACATCGTTATTGCAAAAGATGTCTACATTTCTGATGTCAATTTAACAGATGTTGAAAAGGTATCAAAAGGTCAAATTAAAGGTTTCCAACAATCTTTCCAACCTAGCACAGAAATCACTAACTCAATTTCAGAAGCTTTAATTTCTAGATCAGGCATAAACGCCAAAGAGGTTTCATTTATTTCAAGAAACTACCATCCAGAAAATAAAGACCAATTAAATGATATTCAAGAGAATAACAAACTTTTCGGTATCCAAGAAGACACCGTTCTTTCTAGCGAAATTGGTGGCATCGCTGTCGCTGCTAAACTTCACGATGTTCCTTTCGCAGCTATTTCAGTTGTTGGTAGAAAAGTTGGTGCCGATAGTCAAATTGAAGACTATCTCCATGTATTAGATCAATACACTAATGTCGGTAAAGCAGTTGTCTCTGTTATCGGAGAAATTGGACGTACTGATATCGTCAAGATGTAAGGAGGTAAATAAGTATGAGTGAGAAGAAAAAAAGAAAATTCATTCCTTCAATTAAAGGCATCATGCTTGTATATGTCACAGTATTTATTGTGTCTCTTTTAATCATCCTTGCTGGCGCTATTGTAATTACATTCGTTGCTATGAATGGCGCCGAACGTGCTAACTTCTACTACGAAATCATCTTCTTAGTTTCTTCATTCGCAATTATCTTAGGTTTATTAATCTTCACTAACATCAGAGTCTATAACCTCTGCTATAAAAAATTATTCTTAACAAGTAAACAAATCGTCGAAGACATCACAAAAAACAAACAAACATTCGATAGATTCCCAGAAAATAAAGCCAAAGAATATGATGAGTTAAATAATGCTCTTGATGTAGCTGAAAGGCACTTACAAAGAAGTATTGTTTATTCAAGATCTCTTGATTATAGCTCATTAAAATTAGAACCTTCTAACCCTAAATTAAACACAATAAAATATGATTCTTTCGTGAGAAATATTCCTGAAATTATCATGATGTCTCAAGCGTATAAGAATGCTTTCTTATACATCACCTATGGTGAAAAGCTTGATACATTAATTGGCCAAACTACTACTGAAATCGTTAGACATATCAATAGAATTTTCGACTACGAAAACACTATTCTTTCAGATAACTCTGATGATTCAGGTTACATCCTTTATATCCCACAAATCGACTCAGTTAATAGACTTAAAGAAGAAGTCGAATTCTTCATCAAAAACGCTTCAATGGTTAAAGATACCCCAAACGGTAAGGCTTTGACTATGGCTAGAGTTAGTGTTGTTATGTATCCATTCAGTGATATTCCTGATATCATTTCTGACTTACGTTACGCTAATCGTCAAGCAATGAATATCAACTTCTATATCCCAGATCGTATCAATAAATCAACTAACGAAACTGTTATGCACGGTTCTCACTCTCTTAACCGTTCTAACCAATTAATTACTAACCTTTCTGCTATCAGAATCGATAACGTAGAAAAATCAAATATTAAGAGAGACATAAGAAAAATGCTCAATACTTTCGCTGCGTACATTAACGCTGATTATTATGGCGTTATTGCTCGTGACGATAGAATCAATAAATACTATAACTACATTGCGGTTAATAATAAGGAATCTATTTTCCAAAAAGAAGGCGAATTCATCAATAGTGACTTCTTAGCTGCAGCAGAACAAATCGTCGATGACGATAATACATACTTCTTCTCATCACGTTCTCACTTAAACGCAATTTTAGGATCATATTTAGATAAATTCAGTTTAACTTCTGGTTACTTATATTTATATAAGGATGATATGGGATCAGCTGCGTTAATTTATTTTGCTAATTATAGACGTGAAATGAACTTCGACTCTTACTTACGTCAAGCTACATACATTATCTGTAACCAAGTTGGCTCAATCTTACACGAATATAGTCAATCTGGCCGTTTACAAGCCGCTATTGATAGAAGTGATATCATCATGAAGTTATCTAACTATATGCTTTATGGCATCAACAAAAATACTCATGAAATTTTGTTCACTTCTAAAAACTTTGAAGATTTCTTCGAAGCTGATTTGACTCAACCTTGCTACAAAGCAATCTATAACAATGACGCTCCATGTAAAGAGTGTCCAATTACAATGAAGCAAAAAGTCATTAAGACTCATAAGAACGTTTCTTACGAATCTTCATTAGTTCTTAACGATGAGAAAAATGATGTTACTCGTATCTTAGTTAAGCCTGTTGAAAATGACGAAGAAGGTAACACTAACCGTTTTGATCACGACTTCTTAATTAACTCATATCACTCACTTGTTCAAGACGTTGAGAACGTTTATAACATCCAAAGCAGAGGTTACATCTTAGTCCTTGAAATCCAAAACTATAAGAAAATTTTAGAAGCTTATGGTAGTGAAGGATACGTTATGTATGTCCGTAAATTTACTGACTATTTAACAAATAAATCAAATAGAGAACTTAGATTCTATCTATACGATAACTCTAAACTCGCTCTTATCATTCCTGATTCAGGTCGTACTGAAATCATCGATGTTTGTGAAATGATTTATAACGCATCAAAGACTCAATTCATCGAAATTGACGATCAAGAATTTATTCCGCTCAATTTGAACTACATCGCAGTCAAATATCCTCAAGAATACGCTACATATAAGGACTTATTACGTCATACTGAGGTAGTTATTACTGAATATGACCATAAACACCATATCGATGAAATCTACTTCGAAGGTAATAAATACTTCCGTCGTGCTTCACGTTCTGCCTTCATTAATGAAGTCATTGAGAAGTCATTCAAAGAAAAGACATTCAAAGTTCAACTTCAACCAATGGTTAACTCAACTAATAGACACATTGAAGGCGCTGAAATCCTTATCCGTTTAAGTGACGATTATCGTAATCAACAACTTAGGGCTTTCGAAGTTATTAAAGTCGCTGGTCAAACAAATAAAATCGGTATTATTACTGAAGCTTTGCTTGAATACATTGGTGATTTATATCTCAAACAAGGCTCTGGTCTATTTAAAGTACACGAATTCAACCGTTTATCACTTAACACAGACTATTCTTACTTCGCAGATGAATCCTTCTTAAAAAATATCAACAAGTTATTCTCTAGAACACCACTTCCAAAGAACTTCTTATCTTTCGAAATTAACGAAAAAGAGCTTGGTGACCACTATCTCGAATTTAAGACAATCGTTCCTAAGTTAAAACAACTTGGTATCTACGTCTCAGTCGACCAATACACTGGTAGATATGTTTCATTAGATAAGATCCATGCATTAGATATTTCTGAAATAAAGATTCCACGTCCTCTTATTAAGGATATCGACACTAATAAGGCAAGCTTGAAGGCTTTACAAGAATTAATTAAGATTGCTGAAGGCTTCAATATTGCTACTTCTGTTGTCGGTGTTGAAAACAAAGATCAATTTAGCTTGATTAGAGAAAACACAAAACAAGCTCTCATCCAAGGTTTCTATTTCTACGAACCATTAGAGCTCCCTGCTTTAATCGAAGCAATCAGAGTCAACTAAATACTCGGATATATCGAAAAGACGCCTTAACTAGGCGTTTTTTAACGCAATCAATTTTTATTAAACCTAGTAAGAACAAAAACTAACATAACATGTGAGGCTGACCACAGGAATTATTACATTTTGTTTTCTAGTGTATATAAAAATTGATCAATAATATTTACAAAAGTTGCTCAATAATATTTACAAAAGTTGCTCAATTTGATAAACTTGCTTCGGAGGATAAGCCCATGGATAAAATTGTAAATAAAGAGAAATATAAAAAACGTGTAATCGATAATGTTATTGATAAATATTTAGATGTTTGCGGAGCATTATGCATAGAAGGTCCTAAATGGTGTGGTAAAACTTGGGCCTCATCATTTCATTCAAATAGTGAATTTCTTGTTGGCGATCCTAAAAACGGCTTTTCAAATAGACAGCTCGCTGAGCTGGATCCAAAATTAATACTTCAAGGAGAAACGCCTCGAATGATCGATGAATGGCAAGAGGTTCCATCGATTTGGGATGCAACAAGAGCGGAAATAGATTTTAGAGGTGGGAAGGGGCAAATAATATTGACTGATTCATCAACTCCAAAGACAAAAGGAAAGTTACATAGCGGTACTGGAAGAATAGTGAGTCTTCGCATGAATACTATGTCGTTGTACGAATCTGGAGATTCAAGTGGTCTTGTGTCATTAAAAGATTTGTGTGAGGGAAAAATTAATAAACAAATGCTAGATGACGTACCTCTTGAGAAAATAGCATATTACATAACCAGAGGTGGCTGGCCTCAAAATATTGATGTTAAGGAAGAAAATGCGCACATCATGCCTCGTTCATATATGGAAGGCGTTTGCAAGGAAGACTTAAATAAATTGGGTGATGGTGTAGAATATAAAGAGCACACCACGAATTTATTGCTAAGATCGTTAGCAAGAAACGAATCAACAACCGCTAGTGAATTAAAGCTGTTAAACGATATTAAAAGTATTGATAACGAATCAATGAGCAGAAATACTTTATCTAAATATTTAGAATCTCTAGAAAGATTGTTTTTATTTAATAATCAGCTCC
>JAKSHZ010000069.1 GCA_024399115.1 Bacilli bacterium | reverse complement strand
TTTCTTCTATTTCTTCCACTTTTTGTTGTTGAATAAACTAAAGGTAAAAAGTATTATGAGAGTTAAATATTTAAAAAGTTTAATGGCAATTGGTTTTGCTGTTTTGTTCATTTCCTGTGGATCAACTCCTAAAAATGAAGTTGCAAAAGAACCTCAGTCACCTAGAATAATTCAGGTAAAATTACTGCCAGAAGAAAATGCTTTTCTTGAAAATTTGAACAACATCGTAATTACTGTAGAAAAAGCTCCTAAAGAAACTAGTATTAATAAAGCTTTTACTTCTCCTTTCGCTGTAAAGGTTATGAATGGTGAAAATGCTGAAGCTGATTACAAATTAAAGGTTTCTTATTTTAATGACGGTGAAACAAAAACTGAAATTGTTTCAACTGACGAAAAAGGTATTTGTAGTTTTGAGCCAGAAGTTCCTTCTTGTGGAGCAAATACTTATTTAAGTTTTGAACCATATTTTGACAGCAATAATTCAACTATCACTACTGCATGTCAGAATAAAAAAGTAAATATTCCTTACAAGGTTAAGGGCAAAATATTTGATAAAGGTGCAATTCTTTTTGTTTGGGATTATAACGAAAAAGACCGGGCAATAAATAATTCTTACGATATTCTTTCAGAAATGAGAGGTCGTGGAATCTGGATGTGTGGAAATGCACCAGTATGTGAAACAGTTTATTTTGATAAACCATTATCTGTTGTTTATAAACAGAATAAGGATATTGTTGGCCAGATGTACGGCTACCTTATTACTGGACAGATTAAGTTTATTAAGCCTGTAGAACAGGTTGAAGATGAATATCTTTGTTCATTGATTGCAGAAATCAATGTTATAGATATGAGCAACGGTGAAGTTGCTTTTACAGATACATTTACAAATGATGCATATGGTTCAAACTGGACTAAATGTGTTACTAAATGTAAGAAAGAATTAGCTGCAAAAATTATTGATTCAATAATTTACGATAGCAAACTTTAATATATAAGGATTGTTTTATGATTTACACAGACACAAGAGACAGTAGCGTAAAAGTTGATTTTAAAACTGCTGTAATGGGTGGTATGAACTCTGCTACAGGTGGACTTTACATTCCAACATCATTTCCTAAATTAGACAGAGAATTCCTTGAAAAAGATCCAGCTCCATCTTTTAGAGATATTGCCTTCAATATGGCTAAACCTTATTGTGATGGTGAAATCCCTGATGAAGATCTTAACGCAATTATTCAGGATGCATATCCATTCAATCCAAAAGTTGTTCCATTAGACAGCAACTCATATGTTCTTGAATTGTTCCACGGTCCAACTTGTGCTTTCAAAGATTTTGGTGCTCGTTTTATGGCTCGTGTAATGTCATATTTCAACCGTTCAGAATCTACACCACTCCACATTCTTGTTGCTACTTCTGGTGATACAGGTTCAGCTGTAGGTTCAGCATTCCACAATGTACCAGGTCTTGATGTAACAATTCTTTATCCAGAAGGAAAAGTTTCTGAACTTCAGGAAAAACAGCTTTCAACATTTACTGGAAATGTTCGTGCTCTTAAAGTAAAAGGAACATTTGATGATTGTCAGAAACTTGTAAAAACAGCATTTGTTGATAACGAACTTCGTGGAAAATTAAGACTTTCTTCTGCAAACTCAATCAATATTGCTCGTCTTTTACCACAGAGTTTCTACTATATGTTCTCTGCATTAAGTGTAAAAAATCGTGCAGCAATTGATGTAAAAAATAAGGATCAGGCAGTAATTATGGTTGTTCCATCTGGAAACTTTGGTAACCTTACATCTGGTCTTATTGCCCGCGAAATGGGTGCTCCAATTGATGGTTTTGTTGCTGCAACTAATACAAACCGCACAATTCCAGACTGGATTGCAACAGGTGATTACAATGCCCGTCCTTCAGTAGAAACATATGCAAATGCAATGGATGTTGGTGCTCCATCTAATTATGAAAGAATTAAAGCTATGTATTCATTAGATCAGGTTCGCGAACTCTTTGGTTCATACTGGCTTGATAACGATGGTATTAAAGCAGCAGTTCAGGAATGTTATAAAAACACAGGTTACATCATTGATCCACACGGAGCTATTGGTTATAAAGCATGGGATGATATTAAATCTGGTGCAATGGAAGCTCTTAAAAACGGTACAAAAAATGACTATGCAAAACCTGGTCTTACACCTAACCTTCCAGTTTGGGCAGACAAAGTAATCAATAAAGAAGCTTCAGGTGTAATTCTTGAAACAGCATCTCCTGCTAAATTCGGTGCAACAGTAACTGATGCAATCGGTCGTCAGCCACCAATGCCAGATCGTCTTGAAGCAGTATTAAGACTTGAAGACCGTGCTATTCCAATGAATAACAACTACGAAGAATTCAAGGCTTGGTTACTTGCTAACTTACAGTAGAATTAAACTATAGGTTAAATAAAAAAGGGAACTTCCTGTGTGAAGTGCACCCCAATTATTGGACACTTTAACTAGGCTGATTTTAAGGACTGATTCCTAAATTGTAAAGGAGTCAGTCCTTTTAATTTAACCTTGATTCTCTTTTCATTGTACCATTCGAGGTATTCAACCAATTCTTTCTTAAACTGTTCAACAGAATCAAAATGCTTTAAGTAAAGTAATTCTGATTTTAATAATCCAAAGAAATTTTCCATAACTGAATTATCTAGGCAGTTT
The DNA here is from genome assembly GCA_024399115.1 of Bacilli bacterium. GTDB lineage: Bacteria > Bacillota_I > Bacilli_A > RFN20 > CAG-826 > RGIG9670. Next base: position 760 of record JAKSHZ010000069.1, on the reverse strand, counting down.
GCTTTTCGTGACATGCTTTGACGTATTCCTTTATCTTTCAATCTCTGTTGATATTCATACATCTGGTATTGCCATCCCTGATCAGAATGAAGAATAAGATTTGTTCCATCAGGGATTTTCTCGAAAGCTTTATCAAGCATATCCATTGTTTGAGCAAAGTTTGGACTTTCAGAAAGGTTCCAGCTTACAAGCGACTGGTCATACAAATCTAAGATTGGTGAAAGATACAGTTTCTTGCCCATTATGTTGAATTGAGTTACATCTGTGACCCATTTCTGATTTGACTTTGTTGTGGAAAAATCCCGCTTTTTCTTTCGCTTTGGTCCCACCAGCAATAAGTTCTTTGCAATTTTACCAACCTGACCTTTGTATGAATTATATCTGTGAAGCCTTACCTGACAGACAATATGTTCTTCATGCATAAGCTTTTGAATGACTTTGTGATTTGTATTTAAGCCACGATTTCTGAACGCAAGAGTAATTCTTCTGTAACCGTACCGTCCTTTATTTTCATGATATATCTGCTGAACCAATTCCCGTTCCTGCTGATATTTTTCTTTGTGGGGATGTTTTTCTGCATAATAAAATGAACTTCGCGGTAATCCTGTAAGTCTTGCTAAATCTGCAACGGAGTAATTCTGCCTTAATTCTTTGATGACTCTGACTTTTTGGTCTTTGAGTCTTTTTCCCGTTGTTCGTCTTCCTGAATTAAGGCCGTCAATTTTTTTAGGTATTCATTCTCCATGCGAAGATATGCCAG
>JAKSHZ010000068.1 GCA_024399115.1 Bacilli bacterium | reverse complement strand
TTCAATCGTTTTACCTTCTTTATAGGCATTCAGGATTTTAATCATTTCATCAATGTTTTGGTATTGATCTGGTATTTCGGCACAATACTGAAATACTACATGATTTGAACGTGCATGTTCTTTCTTATAATCCCCAATATAAGCAATAGGATGACCTTTAAAAGTGAATCCGCAAACTAAAGCTAACCTAGGTTTAGCATCATCATCGCTCCATACTAGCATTTCCCTAGTTTTGCGGTCCCACTTTTCGGGGACCATTGCTACCAATTCCTTCCCATTGTACTGCATAAATTGCATCCTTTTTATTTGGCTTTTTCTCAATGGGAATATAATAAAACACAAGTATCTTGTCAACACCTATTGTCTTTAGCTTATTAAAAATTTCAATGCAAAGTTTAACCCGTTTGGCTCTTTTAAAGGTTGCACACGTATTGGTTTAGCATCAAATAACTGTGGATAAACCCTGCGAACCATTATACCGTTTTCATCCGGATAATGAATTCCGGCAATCGCAACTTTAGGTTTACGTTTTAATACTTTACGTATGAAAGTAATGATATCACGGACGATAATTGTTATTGGCAAATAATTATATTTAGAACTACAAAAACTGTCAATATCATCGACTTCGACATCGTTAATACGGATTGATTCAATATATTTAATGCAATTATTTGAATTTTGGATACTGAATGACACTTCGACAATATCAGAATGTTTAGCAAACTTAAACTTTTCTATATGTGTTTTGTCAACAACATTATCAGTAAACCGAGAATGACTAAGTAAATCAAATCCCTTTCTGATAAAAGCACGATCTATTCGATTTGCGGGAAACATTAAATTTATTATCCTTTATTTAACTTTTACGCATGTATAAGAATATTTTCTTGCCCCACGCACGTCACTAAATTCTGGCAAAGTATTTTTAGTATCATTATGCCATTGTTTGCCCGCATCTATACATTGCTGTTTAGTATCAAAACCTGATATTGTAGCAATTTCGCCGGAACCCCCATTAAAAGATATAATAATTGTTAAAATTAATGTCCACATATTATTTATTCCCCTTCGATCCAAACAGTTTCTGGGCGCATATACCCATCATCTTCAGAGTATTTTACTTTGTTTGCATATACATGATGAATTTTGTCTTTATCATATAGAATTACATTCATTTCATCGCCATGTTCTGCTTTAATCTGATTTATCTGTTCAAGCAATTCTTTAAGCTTCATAAACTAATCCTCATAATATTTTACAATTTCTTTCATTGCGTCCTTATAATCCATTTCATAAGGGATAAGTTTTTCTTCTTTGCCGTCTTTACGAAGATAATAATATTCGCCATCACTAGAAAATGAATGATAATCATATGTCATCAAAAAGTTGTCAATCTTTTCAGAATTTGACATCTCATCAAACGTCTTCCATAAAATTTTACGGAGTTTATCTCTTAGTTCAACTTCAAATTCGGTTAAACCAATTTCACATTCAGCCGGCCAAGCCCAATCAAGGAAACATTTAAGTTCTTTTTCAGTGAAGGTATAAAGCATATAATTATTCCTCAATCAAAGGTTTTACCCATTCCTTAGTACCAGCATATCTAATTAAAATGGATTTGGCACATGGTGAATCTTCTTTATTACGATAATATGAATGTGTCCTATATACTCTGGTTATATCACGTCCATTTACATTATATGGATAACATTTCTCTACGTTTCCAGTTGCCATCAAGTCAGCTAATTCACGGTTTGTCAACCGGCGTGTTTTCTTTACTGACTTAATCTTGGTGTTAAGATCGTCATTCGCCGTTGCTGCCGGTTCTTCGACTGGGTTCGCCCGGTATACGTACCGATCCCAGTTCCAGCTAGGGTTGGGCCACTCGATACAATCAATACGATCCCTATACTGGACTCCCTCGCCAGATGTGTGCATCGCTGTATAATTGCGTGTGGGTAGCTTCTCACTACGCTCACCGTTTAATGCAGTAGCCGTTTCCTTCGGAGGTTCTTTTATGTGTAATATGTTGGCGATAAACTCATATTTAGGCTTGATGGCAAGTCTAGGTGCTTCCGGTGGAATTTCAGCGCAATGCTGATAACCACACCCAACAGCACATTGACCAAAAGTCATCCAATGATTATCTGGGGGAAATAGCCAACAACTAATTTTTTCAAAGGATTTTTACTGTTATCATCCCACACTAACATTTCTCGTGACTTACCGTCCCACGTTTCCGGGATCATTTCCACCAATTCTTTTTCATTAAACTGCATAGCACAACCTTTTTGCGTCTAATTATGTTCTTAGTCGTTCAGCTTCTGTTTTGTAATCTTTCTGTGGCATCAATAGTCATTTATAGACTCCAGCGTACACCCTTTTCATTTCTCGCTTCAAGGCAAAGAATAATTCCATGAATCATTTCAGCTGGTGTAATTGCATTCTTGCTATTGAGAATATCAACACATAGATTTAAATCAATACTCCAGCGTGCTGTTGAATCAAACTTTCCAAAAAATATAATCTACTCTTATCAGAACCAAATGCAATCCAAGGTCCACATATTCCATTATGTCTAGCAGCTAACCATGGATTAACTTCTGCTATTAATGCTTCAACAAATTCTTCACGAGTCATTTACTTATTCTCCATTACGAACGCATTCAGTTTTTAGTTTTTTTAGCAAGTTCAAATCACACCTGCCATACACAGCGTTCTTTTTAGGCAAAGCGTCTTCTTCAAAAGAATCAATCAGTTGAGCTGTACAAACTTTATCAAACAATTCTACATTCGCACGCCATTTTTTATTGGCACTGATAAATAAAGAATCCATTGCCACTTGATTTTCCAACATTTGAATTAAGGAATTCTTGTCTACTTGCGCAATAGAATACTGGAGATCGTCAATATCACAACAATACACTAAGAATAATTCTTTTGAATTGTTCATACAAACAAAAAGAATAGGTATTTCATAAAAGAATAACACCTGTATGGGATTTATCTCTTCTTTTTCTATTTTTAACTTTGGATACTTTAAACGGGCTTTCATAATAGCCTCTATGCTGTTTTGTTTATCATTGTCAGTGAAACTTCAACGGGATCATCTTCCCAAGTTAGATTTTCAAATCCGTTAATTTTATCAACATATCGCACAACGCCGGTGTAATCATTGCGACTTGATAAACTTCCAACAACCTCTTCAACCCAATTTACTTTCAGTCGTAATGGTTTATTTACAAACAAATTTAACTCGCCGTCTTTGTCTCTTGATACCCACATAATTTATTCCTCATTTTTTACTCGATATTCAAAAAGAGCCCAATTCCAATCAGGCTGATCAATGCAACTCCAAGAATCACACTTAGTTCTATCTCTGAAACGGCATTCAATCTGTTTACCTACTTTATAAGCAAGCAATACTGAAATCATTTCATGCTCGCACAAGCTTTATGGCACATGCAGCATAGTAGTCTTTACGGTTATA
>JAKSHZ010000067.1 GCA_024399115.1 Bacilli bacterium | reverse complement strand
TTATCAAAAGTTATTAGTTATCAAAAGTAAGGATTGTATAATTATTGATACTTAATCATATACATCCTTACTTTCTATTTTTTATTTTGATTATTCTAACTAAGACTTTTCAAGAACTCCTTTAGTTTGGACTTGTTATCCCATGACTTTGTTTCTGGTTCTTTTAGTCCAAGATCTTCATATGCTTTCTCCAGCGCCTCTCTTTTTAGTTTTGAATCCACCTTCGCATATATCTCTGTTGTGACAACAGAAACATGCCCCAGAATATCCCTAATATAAGGAAGAGGTACATTTTTTTGTAGTAAATGCATAGCTCTTGAATGGCGGAAAACGTGTGGGGTAATATTTATTGTCAACATTTCGGGATGTAGTTTTCTCACTATGGGCACATATTTATTAATTATATATGTGACTCCAGGTGTTGTCAACGACTCATGTCGAGAATTGAAAAACAATGGATAATCTGACATTTTTACATGTTGTAGTCCTTGTTCATTTAAATAGCCTTCCACCAATTTAGCAATTGGAGGATCTAAAGGCACAATTCTTTTCTTATTTCCTTTTCCTATTAGTTCTACAGTTGCTGGATTTTCTAATCTTAAATCTCCTGGGGTGAGATTAATGAGTTCTTGAACTCTCGCTCCCGTATTATAAAGAAGAGAAATTAAAACCAAGTCTCGTCTGCCTTTTTTTGTCTTGGTATTTATTTGTGACAATAAACAGGTAAGTTCATCAAAACTAATATATTTGAGACTATCCTTTCTTTGCTTTTTAGCTCTAATTCCCAAGATGTCCGTACACTGATGTACGAATTCTGGACATTTGTACATAACTAGTTTACAAAAACTTTTTATAGCACCAAGACGCTGATTTCGTGTATTCGTTGTGTTGCCATTTGAATCTTCAAGCCATTTCAAAAAGTGTAGAATATCTTCTTTGTTGAAATGTTCGAATGTGAGTTTGTCAGGACTTACCTTCTTTACATTGTCCATATATGAGAGAAATTGTATAAAGGTGTCCCTATATGAACGTATTGTATTTGAGCTAAGACCTAATTCTCCAGGTAAGTATGTTAGAAAAAACACCTCCAACATTCCGGAGAAAGATTTGTTATTCTTCTTCATTGTCATTAAATGTTATGTCATGAAATATCTTACATTCTAATTTGTCGCTTATACTACTGCTTGTTTTTATGATTTCTGGAAACATGTTTTTTGATAGCCTAAGATAGTTAATTGTTGACCCATATGTTTTGTGCCCCATATATGCAGCTATGCTAGGTAGAGTACAATAAATGTCCTTGCCATCCTTTGCCATTTTTATCATTACATGGATACAAGCCGTATGCCTTAAATCATGGATTCTAGGTCCTTGGTGGTTGCCCTTGTATTCAATATTCGCCAAATGAAGAATCTGTATGAATCTTTCGTTAACTGAATGCTGTCCACAAGGTTGTCCAAGAAGATTAACGAAGAATGGAGACTTTGGAGCAGTTACGTTTTTCACTTGTAATTTGTTCCTATAATCAATGTATGTTTCTAGTACTTTCTCCAGAGAAGGATTTATCGGTGCGATTCGTTGACACCCATTTTTAGTTTTATTTAAGGTTATAGTATGGTGCACAAAATCCACATCTTCATTTACCAACGACAAAGCTTCTCCAAGTCTGATTGCTGTGCTATATAACAATCTAACTAATGCTGGCATAACAATCAACATACTTTGACTATAATGCCTTTTGTTCCGAAGTGAATCCGTAGCTTCAAATATTCTCTTTATTTCGTCATGAGAATAGATGTATGGAATATAGTTTCTCTTTGGCGGTTTACATACTTTTGGTATGTAACATGGAACACCTAATCTCACTATAAACTTGGCAAATTGAGCAAAAGACGAGGTGTATCTATAACGATCTCGCTTTTCTTCATTGACTAGATAATCAAGCATTTTATTTATTTCTGTCTCACTTAAGAATACTGAGTTTGTTTTCTTATTACAGAAATAGTTGTCAAAAACCTTTAATTTCAATTTTAGAGGTCTTATAGAATATCCTAATGCTTCACGTTCATTACAAAATACTTGAAAATATTTAGCAAATGGGGATTTGAAAATGATCTTAGACATAGAACTCACCTCCTCCTTGTTGATAGAATCCATCCTTTACCTCTGGTACATCATGGCTACAATACAGCAAAGATTGTATATCAACTGACAAATAAACTTTTGTTGATTCCGTAGAACTATGGCCTAAAACGGAAGAAATAACAGGCAAAGAAACATTCCCTTCAAGCAGGTTTGTTGCCAAGCTGTGTCTGAGTGCATGACTTCCGTGATGCTTGCCTTTACACTCGACACCTGATTTATAGATATTTTTAGCTATCATGACAGAGAAAGTTGATGCTGTGATTACTCTATATGGTGGGCGAAATGACACAAACACGTATTTCTCGTTCGTATCAGGTCTGGCATTCACAACATAATCAATGATGGCGCTTCCAACATCTTCCAATAAAGGCAGGACAACTGTTTTTTTTGTTTTGTCCTGCATGATTGTTATTTCATTCTTATCCCAATTGATGTTAGAAAATTGCAGTTTTCTTATATCTGATGATCTCAACCCTAATCGAGAAGCCAACAACATCATGGCATAGTCACGTTTTCCGACGACACTTGCTCTGTCAATTTGCTTCTCAATAAGCAAAACTTCTTCTTTAGAATAAAAAGATGGAAGTCTCTCTCTTCTGAATTTTGAGGGTTTAATGTTGTCAATGCCTAAATCATATTTAATAATTTTATTATCTGTAAGATAGTGCATGAATCCCTTGACACACTGCACGACCGATGCCTTCATGTTTTGAACCGTAGAAAAGAAATCTAGCAAGTAGTCAAGTTTTAAAGAGTTCACTCCGAATGAAGATATACCTGAATATATACAAAACATATTGAGAGAGAACTCATAATGCTTTATTGTAGCTGGGCGACAATGGATTTCATCACGAAGATATTGCATGTACTGTATTGCAAGAGGTCCGAATTCTCCAGGAAAAGTCTTTGCCAAACTTGGTCTTTTGAAAACATACAAATCTGAATTGACATAAGCATTTAGAATGTCAATGGATCTGCATAGTTGATCTGCATACTTCTTTGATTTAACCGTGTGAATATACTCTCTAAATTCTTGTCCAATTGCCAGAGAGTAAACTTCAACCTGCTTTTCTTGCATATAAAACACAAGAGTTCTACTACCAATAAGAACTATCGAACTGTAGTTTATGCTCAAACCATATTTCGAGCATTCATTTCTACAGACATCGACGATCTCATTCCTTAACAATTTAGTTTGATTCATTGATTTTGACGATTTTGATGAAAAACACCTGACAATATAATGAATGAAAAGAAATTCGCAAAATTATTTCAACAAAATTATCAAAAGTAAGTTTGATAATCAAGTATTTATGAGCAAATATCCATTTGTAACTTTTGATAACTAATAACTTTTGATAA
>JAKSHZ010000066.1 GCA_024399115.1 Bacilli bacterium | reverse complement strand
GTAATTGTTGTTGACCGTGTTTCATAGCATTGTCGAATATCTTTACTTTCATCTTATCTGACTGTTTTTTCTTTAGCCATTGCCCAATCGTTCTCACTTGTAACTACTCCTTTCTGCTATCTACTCAACTGTCTTTGCAATAAAGTTAAGAATGGCAAAATCATTCTTATTACAGAGTGTTCCGTCACCTTTCTTAATTGCTTTTACTTGAATAGGAATTAACTTTTCATTTCCTACATCTAAATAGTAGTTAGTATATTTTTTATCGCCTACTACTACGATTTTTTTGTATACATCCATAATGTATTATCCTTTCTGTAGATTAACTACAATAAAACTATAATAAAAAAGCCATATGTGTAATATGACTTTCTTGCTTTGTTGATACGATATATCAACTATTTTTGGTCGTCAGATAAGGGCGAAACTTTCGCCCCCTTACGGCTGACTGGAAAACCAAAAATAATTTTGTGATAAGCACGTGTATCATAGTGAATGTTACGTTTACTAATAATAATAAACTTATTCTCAATTTTTCCGTTAGTAGCTACATATTGCTCATAAATACGTCTTTGCTCTTTATTAAACGTGTGTTTAGGCATAGGGTTTAACTCTTGTTCTGCACTACGATATTTTTCATAAGTTGTATATAAAACAACTAAGTGAAAAGGGAGTCTAATAGTGCGACGACATTTAATATAATAATCTGCTTGTTCTCTTAATGCTTTCCACACACGGTCTAAAGATTGAGAATTAACGTGAATATTGTTATTCCATAATTGACGACTTAAAGCATAAGCAACAGGGAATGTTTTATACTGTTTATGCAATAAAGTATCATACTGACTAGGAAATATAATACCACCGTCACTAAAGTAAAAGTCTTTATGCTCATAGGGATATTTTTCTTTATCAAGAACAACAATATCATTATTAATTAAACGCGTATAGTCATTAGGCGATAGGTCAAGCATTTTAGCAGACCCAAAGTTATATTGACCACCGTAGTTAAGATTTGAATAATATTCTTTTTTTCTTAAGTTAATAGCAGTCTGAAAGATTAAGTCTTTGCCACGACCTTTACGACCGAAAACAATAACATTATTGTCTGCAAATGCCTTTTTAATAAAGTTAACAGATGAAACCTGACCAACTACTACAAAGATAGAAAAGATAATCAGAAGGACTAAAGAAATAACAAAAACTACCATTTGAAAAGACCACCGAATAATCTAAATACCCATACGACCAACATTAAGAGAGTTACATATAAAAATGTAAGTGTTGCCAATGTAGCCAAATCAAGCCAAGCCGTCAACTGTGGCGTAAGAGTGGACGGTAAGAGTGTTAATAAATAATCGTGTATAATTGAATACATATTTTTCCTTTCTATCGTTTAACGATTAACAATATCAAACCAACTAGTAATAAACAACAAATAAGAACTTGTATATCTGTGATAGATAACAGAGTCATCAATGAATTAATTATTTCAGTCATACTAAGAGAATGGGTCAAAGAGTTTAACAATACGTATCGTAATCAACGTTACAGCCATACCAACGGTCAGTAAGCCGAGTAAAGTTACTCGCATATCATCCTGACCAGGTAAACCAGGAACTTTGAAAACCGTAGCATCTAACGTTGCCCATAGGTTAGTGGCTCGTTGTGTAAAATCTATCCACCAATTAATAAAGTTTTGACTATCAAACATTATGAGAGAACCTTAATGACCAATAACAAAATACCTATAGCGACAGGAACAGAAATTAACATACCTATAGTTACATTAGAACCTATCTTAAAGTTTAAGAGATTTGTTACAGGTTGAAAACCTTCTTTTAAGAGTGAGAAAACATTATTATTTACTTTGCCTAAAGTAATATTTCCGTGTTCTAAATCCCATTTAGCATTATCATAACCGATACGGATACCCATATCATAACCGTTATCGTAACCACTTTGATATTGACTATTTAAGATAGACTCAAAGCGATTAACATACATATTATAAAGGTTGCCTAAATAAATAGAGAAATCATTATAATAATCACTATCAATATAGGTTTTAATATAACCGTCATTAAAGCCTGTATAATGTGGACCGTGGGGATAGTTCAAGCTATAAACAATACTATTATAGTTTTGATTATAACCGTTATCAATTGCACCTGGTTTTAATGTTCTTATATATAAATCACTTGAAACCCAGTTGTTATTATAATACGTAATAGTAGTATAGTTGGCTATTTCATCAAAAGTCAGCCAACCACTAGTCAAATCGTTATCATTATATCTAGCATAGGCGCGTATTTGTTCGGTTAAGTCAATATCATAACCACCACTATATGGAGTTAACTCGTAAAGTTCGTAGCCGTCACGATAAGTTCCAATATAAACATCTGATACATTAATACTGCAGTCTTTTACTCTTAACATGGCATTCTGGTAAAAAGTATCACTTGCAGTTTCGCCAACGTTAAAACAATAATCAAAAGTGATTGTATAAGTAACATCCAAGTTAATAGAACCACCGTCATAGTCGCCACGACCAAACAATGAGAAACTTACGTTATCTTGTCTAACATAACGTAAATCTTGACCGATTAATTTATATTCGTCAGTGTTAGTTATATTCCTATTCAAGGGAGTTGAGATACTTGCAGACAACAAAATTGTTGCGATTGTTTCTTTAATCATATTTTCCTTTCTACTCATTTTTTTTGAGAAAATGAGTAAAAAACTCATTAAAAGCAATTAAGCACGAGCAACTAAAGATTTAATTAATCTAAATGCCCAATAGACGATACCAACACCGGCAGCGATTAAGAGTAAAGTGCCGAGCATTGTAGGGACTGTAGCGCCACTAGTTGTTGTAAAGAACATTGACTCTAAGCCACTGAAAACGTCACCAAGAGCGCTTGTAAAGGATGTAATAGCACTCTTAATAGTATCAAAGATTGCACCAATCATAATGAGTTTTGACCTACCTTTCTGCATAGATTCTATGCACTTATATCATAAATAAAAAAAAGCCCCATAATAAACAATAAATTGTGCATTTTGGGACTTGTGCGCTTACGACAAGCCGACGCGCACGTGTAAGGGACTTTTTTTATCTTGTCTTGCCGTAATACTCTTTAATAAGATTGTCTATGATTTTGCCATATCTTACACTATATTTTAAGCCTATAGTTGAGTAGATAGCAGAGCGTAAGCCGTTACAAGTGAGAACGATTTTAATTAGTTCGTCTATGTTGAGTTCATCTCTGATACATTCTGCCGTCATAATCTCTGATATCAATTTTCCGTCAAGATTTGTAATTATCTCGCCAACGTCATATTGATGTTTCATAGGGTCGTCCTTATGTATCAAATATCGTAGGGAACGTTCATATGAGCCACAAGTATCGACAGATATTAACCCACGTTCAGAGTCTGTATAGCCTAATGCCTTTTGTAGGTAGTTTATTTCTGTGATGACTCTAGTTCTACTACCTTTTACATAAACTGCGTGTATATGGTCTGTTTTTAATACACCACTTGCGAGTTCGTCTTTGTTGTGTTCAATGAAACTGTATTCACTGCATACTGCCGTTAAATAAGAACGCAACATTTCTTTTATTTTTTCTTTTTTTTGATTATACGAAAACGTAATTATCACGTTAAATCGTTTTGATTGACTGCTTAACATTTTTTTCTTTTTTCCTTTCTTTTTTTGAAAAAGTATAAAAGCCAGAAATATCCATAATTTAACTAAATGTTTATTTAGTGAAATTGTGAATAATTCCGACTCTTACACATTTTTCGTTATTTTTTTCTTTTGTTGTGGGATGAAATCATCTGCCTAAACTGTAATTGTTGTTGACCGTGTTTCATAGCATTGTCGAATATCTTTACTTTCATCTT
>JAKSHZ010000065.1 GCA_024399115.1 Bacilli bacterium | reverse complement strand
AAAAACAAACTTTAATACATTAATTATCAATGATTTAATTTATAGAACTCCCCATTATTTATATTATATTCATCATATTTCTGTTTCCTGAAAATGAGTGTCTTCCTCATAATTGATAAATATGAAATAACATAAAAAAAACGACATGATGGATAGATCTACATTTGATTAACTATTGTTATTAAACAATGCTATCATTTAACTTTTTTACAAAATTTTCATAATAGATGTCATCAATATTCTTTTCTCTAATATTACGAAGTTCTCCTAATATTTCCTTTATCATATTCTTTATTGAGTTTTTATTATTATCTGTGACAACACGATTATGTAATAATATCCAAACAATATAGAAATCCTGATTCGACCGACGAAATATCTTAGTTTGTTTTAGGTTAAAGAAATTATTCAATGTGTCCTTACTCAAATCCTCATCAAACAACTTAGCAAAATCACAAATTTTATCATCTGTCTTTCTAACATATTTCAGAAAAGCTTCCTTTTCTGTAACACTATCCTCTAAATGCATCAAATATTCAGATAATGAATTTTTGTCTTTAATACGGCATGTTATCCTATCTATTCGTTTAAATGTTCCTAACACCTTCTCATAAGAGCCTTTATCCATAGAATAATCAATATAGCTTAATAATGTTATCAATTCCTCATTTTCCATTTTATCTGTTCTATGCTCCAGATCAGGACATTCTCTAATAAAAAACCAATTAAAATACTTCCTTGAAACATTTTTTATAGCCTCAATAACATCTTTGTCAACTGTAGAATTCCACATTTCAAAAGAGTTTTGTTGTATAGGATATGGTTTTTGGTTTAACCTGATGAATAAGTCTGTAGGATCAAAATTTATGTTAATGGATTGTTCAATAATAATTTCATCAATAACAAAATCCAATATTTTGTCTTTGTCCGTGTCTGATAAATCAGAAAAACTCTTGCCATTTAATTCTGTCAATATCTTTAATTTCTTCAACTTGAAATTATTATTTTTGGAATAAACCAATTTATCATTCTCATCGCGATACTGTTTGCCAACAAATGCAATCATTGATAATAAACGTTGTTGTCCATCAATAACTTCTTTAATTCCATTCTCTTTTTTGTATATGAATATTGGAGGCAGAGATACTCCAAGCAAAATGCTTTCTATAATTGCAGAAGCTTTTTGTTCATTAACTTTTTCTTGGCGTTGATAAGATGGTCTTACTAAATATTTTTGAGTAATAACATCAGATAAAATCTCCTCTACTGGTTTTGAAATTGGAGAAGGTTTGTTAATTCTTAATCCTTCTAACAAATGCATAGCACTTTTAGCTTCGTCATCACCTTGCCGTAATTGTTTTATTTCGGAATTAAAATTGTTGTTTTTTAAATACATATCAAAATTCACACCATAAATCGAAGTAAGGAAATTAGCTGTATCTGAAAAACGTTCAATTATATTGGAGTAATAAAATGAATTATCATCAGAATATTTTTCAAGAGAAGATAGATAATGTTCTTTAATCTCATCGTATTTAGAAACATCATCAAATAATGCATTTTCATTATTTAATATTTGTATCCCCCACAAAAGAGCTTCATATACAAGTTTCCGTTTAAGAAAAGTTTCATTATCGCTTACTAATTTTTTATATAATGAAATAATTTGATAGTAAGGTCTGAGAAACTCATCCATATTTATTTCATCATACGATGTTGTGTTATAAAGCAAATCAAACAATTCGTTTCTATTCCCTCCTGATGCATATTTCTTTATAGGGATTTTTGTTAGAACATAAGTTTTTCTAAAGAAATCAACCATTTTACCAATCATGTCAGCATCATTTTTTTCACTAGGAAAAAAACAGTGAGAAATTCCATCATATAAATCTTGATCTGTTCTCAATCTCACTTCGATGTTTTCCGAGAATGGATCTTGATCATATTTTGCAGAATCAACTTCTACAGAAGTAAGAGGTGTAATACCAGAATTATATCTTCTAAAAATCTCTTTTTTTATTTTGTCTTCTAGTTGAGAATAAATTGGAGTAATAACCTCAAATTCAAATACACGAATATTTGAATCTAGAAAAATGGCCTTTAAGTCATCATCAAATTTGTTAAAAGACTCTTTGGATAAAGCCTTTAACTCCATCAATCCTTTTTCAGACAAAGAAAAATCATTTTCCTTAAATCGTTTTAATGTTTCAAATCGTTGTCTACCATCAATAACTTCTGTATTTGTACCTGATTTAAATAAAATTAGAGGAGGAATTTCTGTCCCAAGTAAAACACTTTCAATAAAAAACGATTGTTTTTCGATATCCCATACAAAATTTCGCTGGTAATATGGTCTATAGTTGATTCTTCTCAAATTTCTATCACTAAGCAATGTCTTAATAGACAGAGTCCTCGGAGTAATTTTTAAACCAGTTTTAAAAATATCGATGAATTGTGTGTTTTGATTTGTATTCATTGTTATAAAATTATTTCTGTATTAGCTGTAAATGTTATTTTTTTTGTAGATAAATCTCCTTCTGTAATTATGCTTTCTTCTTCTGTGAAAGTATTATCCTGAAAACTATGTTTGTATTTTGAGACATAAAAAATATCATATAAAGCATTTTTGATAGTATTTTTAACGATATCAATATTATCCAAAATGTTTTTGTGCTCTTTATCTTGTTTAAAATAAATGGAATAAGAAAATCCACTTTCTGTTATTTCAAGTTTATACAACACCGCTTCTTTGAAAAGGGTTTCATTTTCACTTATATTTATATCTCCACCATCCTCAATGTCATTAAATTTCTGTATGTTACTATTTATTATCACAAACATTCTCTGAACAAATGGCGTCAATTGTATTTTGGTTACATCGTTTGTTATATGATATTCAATTTTATCTAAAGGGTTTAGATGTTTCAACAATTCATATTGGGTAATGAAAAATCTCGCTTTTTGCCCAAGTTCTGTTTGATAATTATAGAATAAAATTAATAATTCTTCATTGGTCAATTGAGATCTTAATATTTTAGCATATTGCATCTTTTCCACCTTACCTAACGAAGAATTGTCTATAATTGAAAATATCCGATAAATTGTTTTAAAATATTGAGATAAAAGATTGCTATTATTTCCATAAACAACCATAAAATACTCCAATGTTTTTGTAAAATCCAAAGCGGAATCATATCTTTTTTTAATTAATTCATCATATATACGAGAAAATTCACTCTTGTTGCTTTCTTTAAATGTTATAAATACAGTTAGAAAGGAATAAAAGCTTGAATCAAATTGTTCTAATTTTGAAATAGCTGTTTGCTTTGACAATTCATCAACTTGCTTCTTATAAAACTCAGTTTGCTCTCTATATAATGTTGTCTGTTCCTCGTAAACTTTACGTGTTTCTTGTAATTCCTCTGTTTGAGCTTGAAATTCTTTAATCTGTTGGTTTAACGCTTTCATTTGCGTTTCTAAAGCTCCTTTATTAATTTCAATATCTTTTCGCTGTTCTCTCAATGCTACATAATATAAGACTACTCCAACAAATGCAAATATTGTTCCAACAACTCCGCCTACAAAATCACCAAATTGAGCAACTTTTTCTTCATTCAAAATAAAAGAGAACTTCCAATCACTAAAGAAAAAAAACACAATCATTGAAATTATAATAATTCCGCCACCAACAAAAGAAAGATATTTTGCTGTTTTTTCAGTAAATATTTTATCGCTCATATAATTGTTTCTCCTTCCAATTTTATCTCCCCATCCCCACCATAAGCAAAGATAGCATTTCTGTTAATTTTTCGTTCTCTTTTTTTATTTGATTAGCTATCCTACTTATTGGAGATATGTTTTTATCAAATTCTTCAATTAAATTATTATTGGGTATTGCTATCTCTATTTCTTTAAATTTAGGTGCAGTTAATTGTAGTTGCACAGCACCATCACCCTCTAATTTTGTATTCTTTAGTAAATAAAACAAATCACTACTGTCCCGTAAAAGTGAATAATTCGTTCTTTGAAACTATTGAAATTC
>JAKSHZ010000064.1 GCA_024399115.1 Bacilli bacterium | reverse complement strand
CTTGCTACTTACTGGCAGTACTCTACTGCCTGATCTAATATATAATCTGTTCCCTTATTAAATATTTCATCAATAAATTCCTGATTAATTTCTATCCTCTCATCCAGCGGTATAGTGGCTTTTCGTGTGCTATCGCAGTCAATATAGAAATCACCATTTTCTGTGAGGTTTGGAATTGATGAAAACTGAATTAAGCCATTTCCTACCTCTATAGCTTTTATTGCCTGACACGAACAGTTTGAAGGTGTGATACCCATAATGGTTACGTTATCGAATCTTGACATAACTTCTGTAAAGAGATCACCAGCACTGATTGTGTTTGCATTAACAAGAACAACTATTTTACCCTGACCCCAGAAGCCTTCTCCTGTTGCCATTATTGGATCTCCTACCACATATTTTCCAGTATTATCATCTATCATAAAAGCATTCTTTGCTTCATCCCAGAGACAATTATAACTCATTGGGTACTCACCCTCTGGAAGGATAAGTCTGAAAATAACATTATCAAACTGGGGGCTGCCTCCTGTATTGGAACGAAGATCAAATATAAGATTGGTAACACCTTCATCCTTAAGGCTCTGAAGATTAGTTTTTAATTCCTCATACATCTTGGAATAATCACCACCAGAATAGGACTGAGAATCATAACCCATCGAACTTAACCTTACTACACCAGTATTCTCATCCATCTTAGTTACGGTGAGATTTGTTTCAAATCTTCCATCAAGTAAAAGGCCTATTGTTTTATTCATTCTGTTGTAGTACGAGCCTTCTGCCTTGAGGCTTGCTTTTCTTTCTTTACCTTCATTATCAATGAAAGCAACTTGAATGTTTTCGCCGCCCTGTCCAGCGCTGCAGATCACTTTCAAAAAATCCTCATTTTCTTTTACAGGCATATTGTCCATATAAAGAGGCAAATCATCCTTTGCAAGAAATTCTTCTATTGGCATTCCATCCCATGAAACAATGACTGTACCATTATGAATTCCTGCCTCATATGTACTGCTGCCCTCTGTTACATTAACTGCCATGGCCCTTCCGTCACTGCATCTGACAAGTGAAAGACCATAATCATTTCCATAAAGTCTTCTATAATATTCTTCCTGAAAATCACCACTCATATTTTCAACATAAGCCACATGTCCATCGCAAAACTCCAGACTGAACTTGGTCCAAAGAATAGCATTACCCACTTTATCGTGGGTTTTATTTACTTCTTCAAATAAAGGCAGGTATTCATCGTACAATTTGTCGAAATCAACGCCCTTATAATCTGCAAGAACATAATGCTCCTTCATAGTTTCTATTCCTTCATTAAATGCTTTTACAAAATCAGGGACTCTATATGCCTGACTTGTACTGCAAAACGCTATTTCTCCAGCCATCGTCAAAATGAGCAAAACAGAAACTGCCTGTCTCACAATTTTCTTCTCGATAAAGAAACCTACAAGCACAATAAAAGTCATTATATAAGCTGCAACAAGAGTTTTCTCAAACGCACCAAACATAATCATAAAAACAGACCATATCATTGGCAAAACATAGATAAGTTTAAATGAAGTATTCTTATTTTTTTCTGCAAATATGGCCATCCAAAAGGCAAGTGCGCCCAGTCCTATTCCAATAACCGTGTATAATAAATCACCATAAATCATATTATTCAGTCCTGTCCTTTCATAACGTACAGATTAATCCTTGCAAAAATTTGTGTGTCGTTTTTATCTTATATCATCTCTCTTAAAGAAACTGTATCCTATAATTAGTGCTATTATAGTTGCTATAACAGACGAGGCAATAACCCCGGTTATAACATTAGCAGACACGCTTGCATCGTAAATAATAATTTCCTGAATGTTAACATTAGCATCAATGGTATAAGTCATCCATGATACTAAATCAGACAATTTGTTGTAACTTGTAAGGCCAAGTATTAATGAATTGGCTCCCTCCATATACATACACAAAACAGGAAGAACCATGAAATAAAAAACTGATACCGCCATTGTAATCAGGTAATTCTTTATAATGTAGGTAAGACAGATAAATGCGCAGATGATACGTATGGTTACCAAAGTAGATAATGCCACTCGAACGCAAATATCGTCGATGCTTACCATATCTCCATACCCTACTACCATATTTCCTATACAAATCGGTATTATAATAGTTAAAACATAGGCAATACTTCCACAGATAACTCCGAGCACCGCCTTAGCAATAAATATTTCGCGTCGTGTATGCCCGCTTAAAATCTCATAATTAGCAGTCTTATCATTTATATCACCGCCAACAATATACACAGCAACAAGACAAGCAGCAATTGCACTTGTAGTGAAAGCAGTTCCACAATACTGAACAATATACATGCTTATGGATGTGATTCCATCACCATTTATTGAACCGATTATATCCAGCCCCTGAAAAGCCATAATTCCAAAAATAATATAATAAAATGGCTTACTACGTAGTATCTGATAAAGCTGAGCTTTAATTAAATCTTTCATAAACTCTTTACCATATCCTTTCAGCAATTTACTTCATATCACGTTTCTTAAATATCACATAGCCTGCAATAATATATATAGTTCCCATTACCACCGAAGATATAACAGTCCATAATATGTATTCAGGTGAAAGTCCAACAATAAAACGGTTTATCTCTTCACCATCTAAAACTATGGTTTTAGTATTGACCTGTTCTGTAAGATTCATAATGTCCAAAAATGCGAATATGTGCTCCAACTTAATACCGAGCATTTCTTCAAGCATCAATCCAATAATTATTGGAATTTCAGAAATTACATATGAGACAATAGCTGCTGCTATCTGATTATTAACCGCAAAAGTAAATAATATTTCAAATGCGAATAATCTTGCTGCCTGCAAAAGATATACAACATATCTTTGAACAAATTCCTGAAATAACAGTTCTTTGCCCCAACCAAAAAATAAACTAATAAGAAAAACTGGAACTAATGTAACTAATATCATTCCTGTTAATGCCCAGACATATGATGTAATCACTCTTGCGAAATAAACTTCTTTCTTGCTATGTCCTGACATAACCTCATAATTGATGGTTTTATCATTGAAATCAAAACCACAGACTTGAGTTATCATAAGAAAATTAAATATCAAAAAAACAAAAGACATGGGAGTTAATGCTTGAACATAATATTTTCCTGCTGTTAATGCGCTAAAATCTCCGCCATTAATGTTGAAAAAGGGAATAAACATAACTGCTATGGCCAATATAAATATGATATAGGTCAGGTTATTGTTTTTTATCTGATAATTTATGGATTTTATAAGATTAATCATTTTTTGTCTCCACCATATTCATGTAATACTCTTCAAGGTTAGCTTCATTTATTTTAAGTTCTAAAGGAATAACGCCCCCTTCATACAGGGATTTTGAAATATCTCTAATATTATCAAGCTGACCAAATACCTTTATACTTCCATCATCGTTGACATCAAAATCAAGGTTTTCTATTTTTGCCTGCAAAATTGCAAGAGCCTTCTCGTCATTGTCAGTATGAATCACATAAGACTCTTCGCACTTTTTCTTCAGTTCTTCAGCAGTTATTGCCTGACGAATAGTACCCTTATTAATAAATATGTAATCAGTACATAGAAGTGAAAGTTCTGAAAGAATATGTGATGATATTACTATTGTAATATGTTCATCTTTATTAAGTTTTAATAAGAGGTTTCTTATCTCTACAATGCCTTCAGGATCCAGACCATTTATAGGCTCATCCATTATCATTATTTCAGGTTTTGATAATAAGGCTATTGCAATACCAAGTCGCTGTCTCATACCAAGGGAGAAATTACCAACCAGTTTTTTCCCTGTATTTTCAAGGCCTACAATCTTAAGAACTTCATCCACTCTGTCCTTATTCGGAATACCTTTCTGCAATCTTTGTTTTTCAAGATTTTCTCTGGCTGTCATCTTTTCTTTCGCATAGGGAGTTTCAATCATAAAACTCATACGTTTTCGTGACCTTGCCAATCCATTCTCACTTGTTTCACCGTATATATTAATGTTTCCTTCAGAAGGAATTATCAAACCGCCAAGTGCCTTCATAATAGTGGTCTTTCCTGCACCATTTGGCCCAATAAGTCCGCAAATCATGCCTTCATTTATCTGAAAGCTAACATCTTTTATGGCATGCTGTTGCATATATTGTTTTCCAAGGCCATTCACTTCAATTATGACATTACTCTTTTCACTCATTTTATTAACAATATCCTTTCTTAAAGCAATTTCGTTTTTACATACTCTTCTTTCATATT
>JAKSHZ010000063.1 GCA_024399115.1 Bacilli bacterium | reverse complement strand
TATCTTCAACAAATAATCCAAATCCGTCTAAACGCATATCACACCTCCACAAAATCTGAATTTGTAACTCATTTAAATACTTCTTTATTATACATAAATTAATGCTCTGCGAGGGTTCGTATCCCTCAAGAACTGATAAATCAGCAAATGACAGCCATAATCAGGTAAATAAAAATCCTGGCAAACAAAAACCGCAAACCCTTATTTCTAAAGATCTGCGGTTAATTGCCCTGAGTTACTAAAATAGCTATTTTTTGACTTTCTTAAGGGAGTCACACCCTCGCACTTTGATACAAATAAAAATGCGAGCCCAAGAAGGACTCGCGTAAAGATGTCGTTATCATACCTACGAAACAGGAATTTAGTAACTCGTTTAAATTATTCTTTACTCCACCATGGAATACATCGATTCACCCTTTTACAATAATCAACATAATCCTGGCCATATAGATTTTTAAGCCACTTCTCTTCTGTGTTAATTAAGACAACTGTCATTTCGATATAGAATACCAACGGAAGCACTAACAAAAACCAGTTATGAGAAATCAGTAAAACTCCTGTTGTACCTAGTAAAAACATGCAATAGCATGGATTTCTAACAAATCTATATGATCCATTTGTCTTAAGTTTATTTTCCTTAATGCTGTCAACAAGATTTCCGTTAAAGTCAGCACAAAAATAAAGTACAATTCCCTCAATTATTAAAAGCATGCCTAATACCAGCATAATCATTTTTAATATAGAGTTATCTATATTTCCTGGAATAGCCCCAATAGCAGAAACCCATACTCCTATCACTGTAAGAAGCACCATTGGAAGGCATATTGCAGGACCAGGTCCAATTATCGATAAATGATTTGTATTCTTCATATTTTTCTTAATTTCTAATAGCATTCTTCTTATAACAAAATAAGCAATCCCAGATACATAATGGCACCTGCAATATTACCTTTG
Source organism: Bacilli bacterium (assembly GCA_024399115.1). Taxonomy (GTDB): domain Bacteria; phylum Bacillota_I; class Bacilli_A; order RFN20; family CAG-826; genus RGIG9670. The sequence continues at coordinate 3,447 of JAKSHZ010000063.1, read as the reverse complement.
GCAGGAAATTTTGTAGGTGTTAGTAGTAACATCAATGGTAATGTGTTAAAAACACATGCCCACATTGGAAGTGATGTTTTACCTGTTACCACCATAATAAACAGAGTAATGAGAAATACAGCTAATCCAATATATCCTACAATCATAGCTGCTATTGTCTTTGCCATAAATTCCAAAGCAACTTCTCTTGCCTCATCTGTCTTTCCCAGTTTTACATAAAGCCACTCAACCAAACCACATGTTACGTGATGAACAACTATTGAGATCAAAAATACAACTGCAGATATATGCATAATCGCGGATGCAACTTGCGAATAATCTAGCATCCATTTACTTAACTCTAAGTAACCAAAGCCGAACATTGTAATTGCAACTACGCCTAACATCATAGAGATTAGTGACCACTTGATTGGGTAATCTTTGAAAACCTCTCTCATCCTGCTAGAGGACTTAAGTGCCCCTTTTAAATCTAATCTGCCACTAGGCGAGTAAGCTAACAGACAATCACAAATGCCACATAAGACATGTCCAATAAATGCAATTAATAATATAACTTTAAGCATAGTATTTATTCCCATTCTTCTATAAATTTAATTATTCGCTTCAAACTATCCTGCCTTGCTAATTCACATTCTTCTGGATATTTTTTCTCAGCAGGGATTATTCTCTTAAACTGAAATTTGTCTATTTTTTATCCTTATATGCATATGCAAAGTTTATTGGTGGTGCAGTCACTGATACATACACAAATTCCTCATTACCATCATTCAATAAACCATGAACATCTTTATCTGCAAATCTTACAACATCCCCAGCAGTAAACACTTTTTCTTGTTCATCTGCAAGTAATAGTTTACCCGTTCCTTTTGTTGCATACCAAATTTGCTCTGACGCATCATGTGTATGTCTTGGTTGGCAAGCACCTATTTCAAGATGAACCTCTGTAATTGTCACCCTTTCACTTGATGAATTTTCAGGATTTAATAGTTGTCTTGAAACAACTCCTGGATTTGATAATTCAACTATCTTCTCTTTACTTATGAATTCCATACTATACCTCCACAACTTCAAATTTGTCTAACTCCATTAAATCTGTCTTTATTGAAGTTGGATAGCACGATTAAATAGGAATTTTCATTTGTTAAACAATCTCATTTTTTCCAGTGTTTCCTGTGCTGTTTTTAGCCCCAACTTAGCAAGAACAAAAGTAATGCACCAACACATTAAATATACTAATCCAAGAATCACAAAACCTACAAGTGGGTATATAAGTACATTGAAGAAGGAATCAACTTCAACGACCTTTCTAGAAAAGCGATATTGACCTTCTAAAACATACCAGTGCCAAATCCACTCACCAGTTCTTAATCCTGAAATTAAAAAATCAGTAAACATAACCGCCAAATACAATATCGTACCAATAATCAAGCTCATCGGTACAAATAGAATTGGCGATAGTTTTTTGCTATCGGGTTTTGATTTATGGTTTGTTTTTCTTCGTTTTTTGCGTCCCATGTTAGTTGATTAAATCGGAATTTTCCTATTTGTTTATAACCCCTACTTCAATATAAATGCAACTGTATTTATAACCATAGCCACACAAAATATAATACCAGTAAGCAAATCTGTTTTATCTTTTCCAGCCTTTGCCTTTCCTATAAACGTCGCACCATTATATGCACAAATCATACTTACAAGGGGAGCCGGGGATAAATCCTTATATGTAGAAATCATTACTAATAGTATAAATACGATACACATTGTAATAACTCCTTTTTTCATCGCCCTTGCATTCATTGCCTCTGCATAATCTGCTACTTTCCCCAAAGTTTCTTTTACTTCTTCATTCATTGTCTCACTTTTCCTTTCTCCATCGATGATTTCTCGAACATCCACATCATAAAACTCAGCCAAATATACTAACATGCTAATATCTGGCATATTATTTCCTGTCTCCCAACGTGACACTGTTCTTTGTGTAACGCCAAACTTTTCTGCCGCTTGTTCCTGTGTAATTCCTTTTTCATTTCTTAGTTCTTTTAGAAAAGAACCTATTTTTTTCTGGTTCATATAAACTTCCTCCTTTCATCGATAGACTACTGCTATTGATAATTAAAATAAACGACACAAAGTGAGTAAATGCCGTATTTTAGCTATAAGACATCAAATGTCTACCATTTTTTATTAGTTTCACATCTCAAAAGTAAGGAAAATTGGAATTTTGTAACTCATTTAAATACTTCTTTATTATACATAAATTAATGCTTCTGCGAGGGTTCGCATCCCTTAAGAACTGAAAAAACGGTAAATGACAGCCATAATCAGGTAAATAAAAATCCTGGCAAACAAAAACCGCAAACCCTTATTTCTAAAGATCTGCGGTTAATTGCCCTGAGTTACTAAAATAGCTATTTTTTGACTTTCTTAAGGGAGTCACACCCTCGCACTTTGATACAAATAAAAAAGCGAGCCCAAAAAGGACTCGCGTAAATTCTTCATTACCGAAGTTGGATAGCACGATTAAATTAGTATTTCCTAAAACCCACCATAGTGTGATAGTGTTTCTGTTGCAAATTCGGTCCCAACCCTCATAGCCTCGTAAATATCCTCGTTTATCATATGAGAACATACAAATCCAGCATGATAACTGTCACCACATCCAGTAGTATCAACTATTATTTTTACATCATCAGCCGGAACATAATATTGTTTTCCATTTTGATATGTAACGCTTCCCTTATCTGCCAAAGACATATTAAAAAGTCCCAAATATTTTTTTGACCAATCTTCAAATATAGGAAGGAGACTTTCTTCCCCACTTATCATAAAATAATCAATATATGGCGCATATTTTTCCATATCTTCAAAGTCACGATATTCCACAAAATCCACCGCTAGCTTAAAATCATTATGCTTCTTCAAATCTATAATTTGACCAAAACATCCTGCCCAAAAATGAATAAAAACAACATCTGAGTCTTTCACCATCTCTATCTCTTCTTGGTTCAATATCATTTTATCAACAATATCTCCCGTCCAAGAATCTTCTTTATAATATCTGTCGCCATCCTTAGTAAGATAGGTACGATTATTTGCAGTTACCTTATCTTTCTCGACCCTTACATTGCTTACATCTATTTTTTTATCAGAAATCGAATTCATTATGAACTCAGCATATGGATCCTGTCCCACCGCACCTAATAATATAACATTTATTCCCTCAAATTTTGATGCATGTACGGCAAAATTAAGAGCCTCACCGCCTGCACGCAATTCATCTGTTCCATCAAAAACGTCTACACAGAGACACGGCAGTGCCACTAAATTAATCAATACTACTTCACCTCCTCTAGAAGACATGAAAATCAGAATTTACCATCCCTGCAAATTCTAATTTGACGCTGCAACTACATATTGTTTTTCATAAATATTCTTTGCTTGAACGCT
>JAKSHZ010000062.1 GCA_024399115.1 Bacilli bacterium | reverse complement strand
ATGTAAAATCGTACAGATTTAACGATTTTAACTTTTTTTATTGCACACACAAGCCACCTCTATTCTTTCTTTGTGGCCATTAGATACAATACTTATCATACGCTTCCTTATAAAGGGACTGTTGTTCTTCTATAAATTCATCCCTTCTTGAATGTATATCCATAAGTTGCCTGTAAATATGACTGTAGATTGTTTTATGTGCAGGATTCTGAAGTTTATTTTCGTCATATGGATCCATCTCATAATCATCGTCAGATATAGCCGCATTCACCAAATGATACAAGTCTTCTTTTGACATCTTATTTACTTCCGCCCATGCAGAATTCACATCAAGGAACAAACCTTTGTTATTTTCAATCTTTAAGTGCTTCATATATACTATTTCTTTCATTATAAGCATCCTCTCCTGCTTCAAGGCTGCTAATTGTTATCTGGTAATTATCAATTTCCTTGCCTTCTACGCTTCTTAGCTTCTTGTCTGTTGGATGTCCACTATATAACACAAATTTTTCAGTACCGTCATCATCATGCTCCTTATTTGTATATAGTATGTAATCCGGTTTTATTGAACCACCAATTGTGTTATTGTGTGTCGAGACAACCACAGGCATTTCATTAGCCATTTCTTTTATAAAGCGATTGATATCTCTCTTTAGAAAAACATTATCGAAAGACGACTCAGGCTCATCAATCAAAAGGATATCTTTAGTTCTTGCATCTTTAATCTTTTGTAAGAATGTGAACTCTGATTTTTCACCACCGGAGACATTATGACCACCTTCATTTATAATGGCATATTTAACACCTACAAACATCCTATGTAGTTTTGATGAATCGATACCTAAGTCTATTAGACTTCGCAAATAATCCAAAGGTTCGTTGTATTTTCTAAATGAAGGAACAAGAGAAGCAGATATTGACAAACCTTCTTTAACTTCCGTTGCGTTTGTAAATGTTTTTGTATGTACAGAGACCTTGAAATGCAACATAGATTCGCTATAAATGATTTTCTCTCTTTTCAAATCATTTACAATTCGATGAAACTTTTTCCTTTTAATACTCCTTATTGCCATACCATATAAATCAATATCAGGCACAACTGGTAGAGCTGCTTGAATTTGAAGACCGTTCTTCACATCATGCAATATGCCATTCGTTAAGGATTTATTCCTAATAAATGCCTCTTTTGAACGGAGTTTATCTATCAGGTCTTTAAGCAATGCTTTTAAGGAGCCGATTTCTAAATGTGCATCGATGATATCTCGATATTGAGCATTCTCAATAAGCAGAATTACAGCATCTATCAAAGACCTTAGTTTAGATGTGGTTCCTACAGGATAATCAATTTCATCATAGAGTTTGGAATTAGAGTAAACATCATTAACGTTTTCTTGATTCGATCGCTTTATCAACACACTCAAATAGTTTTCCACTTCCGAATCATCTGTCCTCGCATCCGGCAGCAGAATTATGTCATCAACTACGTTTTTAAAAGGGCGGAGGAAAGCACTGACCTCACTCTCCAGGCGAACTTTCTGCTCATTTTCAAACTGCTCTGAACTGTATGGTCTGCCATAATTTTGGAGTTCAAACTGTCTTATGTACTTTGCGCCATCCCCAAATATCTCAGCTATGTGATCAAGAGTCCATGTCTTACCTGTAGAACGGCGTCCATACATTATATTCAATCCAGTAGAAAGGCGTTGACCATTGCTGAATATTGTGAATAACTTATTACCATCTTGTTCCGTCAGAGTTGCATTACTTTTATCCCTAAGACATGTTTTTATTGCATTTACTGTAACATCATTTATATCCAGGAAAGTTTGTCTTGTTGGATATTGGCTTACTGTCATACCTTCCTTAAAGCGACTGTCGCTAAAAAGAACTGGAGTTAGCCTTTCATTTACCGACTTCTGCATGTAAATGAATTTCTTGACACTTGTAACCTCTCCTGCCAAAATGTAATCCTTCATAGCTTCTATCGCAGGCTTGGGTAAAGATGGCGTTTTGTCATAATGTGGTATCAGAAGATACTTGTTGAGATCAGTGAAGATGTTCCTAAAATCTGCCAATGACATTGTTGATGTAGAAGTGTCGTTAATACTTGACACCATTGAACATTTTCCTGTAAAGTCATATAGTTCTGCGTCATCACTATTTGAAATTACAAGTATGTGTCCACCTTCCAAATCAACTTCTATTCCTGGAAGAACAACAATTGGTTCTAAAGCACCCCTTATAGCAATATAGTCAGCCATGTTGAAAACATTATGGTTGGTTATAGCTATAACATCTATCCCCATCCTAAGAACATAATCCTTCAACACCTCTAAGCTGAAAGTAAATGTACTATCAGAAACTGTGCTTATAGTATGTATATGTAAGTCGCATTTCTTCATATCGTTTTGATTTTTTGCTTCATCCTGCAATATTGCGATCGGCTTTGCCGCTTTCATGGCTTAGCGGAGAAAGAACTGCGTACTCGATTACCGAGCGTAATCGAAATACCACCTGTGCGAATGGAATACCATTATATGTTTTCCTTACAAAGGAAATGTCATTAGGACGTACTTTAAACATTTTGAAACACATCAACATATCGTCATTATTTCTTGCATGATTTACTCCACCGTAATATAGTGCATTATTTCAACTCGTGGTTCTGAAACTTCTCTTATAAACTCTGTGACTTCTGTGACTTCAATATCCTTGAACTCAGGAGTAATGGTTAGTCTTATATCACCATCTTTGTTAAAACCATTAGAGAAGTATCTCCATTGAATGTTAATCTCTTCTGCATCTACATGAGGTAAGATTCGGAATTTAAAACTACGGGAATCTTTTTCTACTATCGGCTTTAGAGGTTCAATATATAAACTATACGAATCATCACTGTATTCAAAGATCTCACGATTATCAACCTTCATCTGCTTCAACAAATCAGTATCGAATATGCCAATGTGAAACATATCATCAACAGCTTCTATCTCTTCGGAAGAGAAGGAAATCTCTAATTTTTGATGATCAAGCATAACAGTCCCTGTATTTTCTATTGTGATGGTCAGTTCGCACCAACTGTGGTTTACCTCTTGTGGACCTCCAAGAATAGAGGGCATGGTTATACGAGGAGGCTGAGGAATAAACACACCATTAAGATGTGTAAATCCCAAGTTCTCCTGCGATTGATTACACTTCTGAACATACTTAATATGTTTTCGAGCGTACAAAGGGTAAATACATAGACTACTTCCGTTTCCAATATAGATATTGACGTCAGCGGCTTGCTTGTATTGACAGTTGCTCAAATACCATTTGTACGTTTTTTCATTGTCTTCCAACAAATCTACAATATCCTCCCAAAACGAAACAAAAATTTCAAACCCACCAGAGGTAATACTCTCTATGTTCTTGCAACGGATGTATTCCTCTATTTCTGCATCTTTATTAGAGGTTGACGCAAAGATAAAACGCTTTAAAGCCGGCTTAAAATTGCGAGCATTATCTATCTCATTATCAATTTCAGTTTTTGTCAACTGCGCATGGGTATATTCATCTTTTCCTTTGCACTGAACCCCGTAATATTGTGACACACCGAGAGGTATTCCATAAACATCAACACCATTCTGTTTCTGCCCTAATCTTCCATTTCGTTGGATAGTATCCTCACACTTCCAGATCTCACCCCATAACTTTTTACATAAGAGTTCAAAATCTTGCCAGTTGCTTGGTTTACGAAGTTGTAATTGTGCATTCATTCAAATTGCTTTTCTAAAATTTAGACTAAACTTAAAAAGTACCTTGGAGGAATACCACCTCCTCCAAGGATTTTCTTGAAGACCTTATTGTTGAGCGAGCCTTCTTATATCGGGTATCAAACCGACAATATCTGTTACTACTGAAATTGCCCCAATGGGTGAAGGTGCGACAAGCAACTATGCAACATCTGCAATTAGGATTACTACACTAACAATAACACTCCACTCTACGTGGATGGTCTTGGTAGACTTTGCCTTCTCATTAAAAAGGCAAATCTACACTCCAGTTTTTTTGATATAAACTTTCATCGTATAAATTATTATTTTTTATGAGCATCACATAAGTTTAACGTCATTGATCCGCTTTTCTGGACGAGCCTTGGCGACTACCTACTCTCCCACATTGTATTGCAGTACCATCGGCGCGGCTGTGCTTAACTTCTCTGTTCGGAATGGGAAGAGGTGGAACCACAGCACTATAAGCACCTTATCTGTTTTTACTGTATAAATTGCTCTTATTGGCCGTTTATCCCCAATACGGAATATATTTTCTATTCCTTGGACTCTTTTCCTCTGGATTTGCATCTTTAATCAAGCCTGCTTCCATGGAGTCTTTAAGTAACCTGGAAATCATTGGATAGTTCTTGTCATCAATCCTGAATCGTTCACGTAGGCTTTGGTTGCTAGTAACGTCATTAGACACATACTT
>JAKSHZ010000061.1 GCA_024399115.1 Bacilli bacterium | reverse complement strand
AAACTTCATGTTTTCCATCTCTTCGACCTATTCGAATTTACCGTTACTCTGTAAACTGGAAGTTAATCGTTCTAAGGTAATCTTACCTCACATGATATATCGGATGCCAGCATCATTTATATTATTTGGACACAGTGTCCAAAACTTATTCCAAAACATAAATCGTATAAAGACTAGCTACAATCATTCCGTCTTCTTCCTTAACATCATCCAGCAGCAAACACTGGAATATTACTTCTTTTATATTATAAAGAGCCATTGTCTTCATATATGAAGAATCAGTCTCTGTAATTGTCATATCCACCGCATATTCGGCTCTGACAGCTTCACATATACAATGTAGCCCCATAATAAATTTATTGGATAAAATAAGCCCATATGCATCTTCGCCTTTGTATTTCATCTTGCATTTTTCTATTACATCCTTAGGAACAGAAAAATAACATTTTGCATCTTCGATTACACAATCCCCATCATAAAAAGGTGCCACCTTTTTTACTCGTTTAAGTGCTCCCATATCAATAAGCATTCTATCCATAGCAGATTTTGTTCTGCAAAACTGTGGCGAACTAATTGGCTTTCTTAGATCCAAATATACATTATTCATCACGGTTGCCATACCAGTTCTGTATTCCGATAACCTAAGCAAATAATTAAGCACTTCCTTCAGCTTTTCCTCTGATATGATCGATTGATAGGATGTTTCATCCAAAACCATCTTTTCAAATGTCATTGGTGTAGCTCTACCCTTTTCAATTTCTTCCTGCATTACTTTTTTTACGTCATTTAATGAATCCATATATATCCTTTCCGTGATCTATGTAGGTCTGATTATCTTTCCAATTGCTTTTATATAATCAGCCATGATTACTACTATTTTCTTAACCAGAAATATTCCCCCTATGAGACCTGCTACAATGGCATCAAGTGCAAATACTCCTATTTCGCCAGCAATTCCAAATCCTTTTTGAATCAGCAGCATTCTTAGTTTTTGAAATCCAAATGGGAACCCCATAATAATCCAGTAGATGAAATATTGAAATCCATCTTCGCTTCTGCAGATGTAATAGCAGGTAATTCCCCATACAACGATGATTCCCAACTGAATTGTATTTGTTATTATCTTTATCATTCGCTATGATTCCTCTCCTGGATAAGGTGCCTCAAAGATCTTTATTCTTTCTCCAAGTGGTACTCCCTGATCTCGCATTTCACTACTTAATTTCATTCTTCGAGCATGCTCATAATCAAATTCTGACTTATATTCTGAATGTGTTTCAGTTCTAAAATCCTGTGCTTCATGATTCTTGAGTGTTGAAGGTGCATTATAAAGAGCAGTAATCAAATATGCCCTTATATTCCCAACCTCGGTATAATTGTCCTTCAAACATTCTGCAACATACTGTAAATGCTCTTGTTTAAGCTTTAAGAACTGGCTTTTAACAAGCTGATAAGGATAATCCTGACCATTAACACGAACTGTCTTTCTTGGAACACACACAACATCACAAATTAGCTGATAAAGCTCATCATAGCGTTCTCTTACTTCATGGTCTCTATATCGCATTAGTTCATCATAATTAACATTCTCTTTTATGATTTGCATATATACATCACAGTCATCCATCCCATCTGATCCCATCTGGATTTCCTGTGAACTACTTGTTTCACTAGATGGATAGGATTTGATAGAAGTATTTATATTAAAATAATTATTATTAGGATTTATATTTAAGGGATTATTATTATTGCCCCCATTACCATTTGCACGGTTTCCGGTATCATGGTCTCCATTACACTGGTTTCCGTTTACCTGGTTTCCGATAGCCTGGTTTCCGATACACCGGAAATCGGTATATAGGCGAACCCCTTGATTTTCCTGGGTTTCTTCCGAAGTAACTCCATCTGAATCTTCTTTTTTACTTTCATTTTTCTTGGCTGCTCTATCAAGATTTGTACTTGAAAGCTCACCTTTAGAATTGTAGTAAAAGGTGTGAGGACCTTCTACAGGCTCATTTAACAGCTCATATTCGTATGTAAAACTCTTCCCATTGGAATATGTATGCACATGTAAATAACCATTATTTTTAAGCTCATTCCAGGCACTATCAAAGGCTGCTTTTCCTTCTGGTACCATATTAAGGAATTCACTTTTGAGCCATTTCTTATCAGGCATTGTAATGTTGGACTGTATCACCAGATACAGCCCCTTTGCTTTTAATGAAATATTTTTATCACGCGTAACAGCATTTTGAACAACGGTATAACCTTGTTTGCTTCTGAAAAAACCATCAGCCATTACGTACACCTTCCTTCCATTTCTCCAAGAGCATTACAATTACCTGCTCTATATCATCATCAGTTGCATCTTCTTCAAAATAGCGACTGATAATATCCGACTTCATTGTATATTTGCGCTCCTTTTTCTTTTTATCCGTAAGAAGCATCCGGATTACCTCTAAGTTCAGGCTTTTCGATTCACCCAATTCTCTAATCTTTTGAGCTTGGTCCTTATTCATATTGACCTGAGTATCTTCAATAGCAACCAGGACAAGCTGTTGATCGTCTTCATCCAGATATGAAATCGATACTCCCTGAACTACTCCAAGCTTTCCAACATCCATCAAATCTAATAATTCATCTGATAAATATGAAAGCCTTAGCATTCTCTGAACAGTTTTACCGCTTTCTCCTGCAGCTTCACCCAGCTCATCATAAGTGGCTGTTATTTTGCCCTTTTTCTTCTGTGCATCAAATTTTTGCCTGTATGCCTTAACCTTACATGAAATGGGAATTTCTTTTCTCTGACTAAAATTTGCATCTACCATGCAGGTTGTAGCATCTTCATCATCCATTTCAACAACTACTGCCGGCATTTTCTCATAGCCCAATTTCATACAGGCCATGTGTCTTCTGTGTCCAGATATAATCTGATAGCCACCTGAAGGATCACTTCTTACAACTGCAGCCTGTAAAACGCCATGCTCCTCAATGCTGGCAACAAGTTCTGCCATTTCATCATCATCTACCACCGGAAATGGATGATTTGGAAATTCATGCATTTCTGAAAGATTTATTTCTTCCACATGATATTTCTCATTTTGGACACTGTGTCCAAAACCCATGTCTGTTGATGTATTAAATAAATCATCAAAGCTATGTACCTTTGACCTGGCTTTCTGACCACTTGATAACTTCTCACTCATGAAAGCACCTCCTCAGCCAAAGAATTGTATGCCATAGCTACCTTTCCATTTGGATCGTGCTTAAATATGCTTACTCCTTCTGCAGATGTTTCTGCAGCTCTTACAGATAACGGAATACTTTGCTCAAATATCCTTACATGATTGCCATATGCATCCTTTACAAGCTCCATAATTTCTTTTGCATAATTGGTTCTTCCATCCACCATAGTCATGAGGATTCCTTCAATTTCAAGATTAGGATTAATCTGCTTTCTAACCTTTGAAATCGTCCTTATAAGCTGTTCTAAGCCCTTTACTGGTAAATATGCCGCCTGCACTGGAATAAGCACGCTATCGGCACATGCAAAGGCGTTTATTGTTATCATGCCAAGTGATGGCATGCAATCCAAAAGGACAAAATCATAAAATGGTGAAACCATAGTGATATAGTCTTTTAGAATTCTTTCCCTGTTCATAACATTTACAAGAGAAACTTCTATACCAGATAATTCAATGCTTGATGGCATCAAGTCAAAACCTTCTTCATGATGTAATATTCCTATTCCTGGTTCCAATTCTTCATCATCAATAAGCATTTCCATAATTGTTGCAAGAGTTACATCCAATTCGTCCGGATTCTCAAATCCACAAGCCTCTGTTGCATTAGCCTGTGGATCGGCATCAATTAATAGAACTTTGTACCCCTTACTGGCAAGCGCTCCTGCCAAACTAATTGAGGTGGTTGTCTTCGATGTACCACCCTTGTTATTTCCAATTGCGATTACTTTACTCATAGCCTCAAATCTCCTTTACTCTTCTACTTTTTTCTTTGGGTCAAAACTGACATCCATATACTGGCGAAAATATTTCTTGGTTCCTTTATTTGCAAATACTTCAGATACGCTTCGAACTTCCAAGCTTCTGTTTCTTTCAATCACGCGTCTCATTCGCTTGATTTCATTTGTTGTTCCCTGCAGCCTGATCTTTACCATCTCATCAATCCCTCCTTTAGGCTCGTCCCACCTTATAGAGGCTATGTGAAAATCATCGCATGCTCCTATCGCTGTAATACTCATTGGATTACTCCTTCCGTACTAAATTGACTGTTCCCAAATGTGCTATTTGTTGGACTAAGAAATCCTCTCAAAGGCGCATAAAAAGGGCGTTCCGAGTTGTTTCGAAACGCCCTTTGTGGTATCTGAGATTTAGACTCTGATATTTTTGTTGGACTGCTATCAAAAATGCATTATGTTGCATTATGATGTACCATTGCAAAAAAATTCGTTGGACAAATGTTGGACTTTAGCTTTTTTTATGGACTAAAATCCGGTCTCAATCTCAATAATATTTAATTGAAAATCAGCTTATTAATCAGCAAATAAATTACGTTTACGCTCTATCATTTCATCGATTTTATCGATATATAGGGCAACATCCTTCACATTATCACATCGCTCGATTCTGCCATCGCCGTAAACTCTTTTTGTCACAGTTCCTGCTCCACACGCAACTATGGTCTGCACTTCCTCCATAAT
>JAKSHZ010000060.1 GCA_024399115.1 Bacilli bacterium | reverse complement strand
TTATTGTTGCTGTTGCAAAAACATGGATAGACATATCATCAATTGGTTTTGTTACGTTGAATTTCTGCTTCATCCAGTGAACGGTTGAAAGAACATTTTCTGTATAAATGTCTGATATTTCTTCAAGAAAATTTTCGTGAGTGCTTCCGGCAGCTTTTGTAAGAAGAAGTACAAATGCATCTTTGTTGGTAAGTATGTAATCTATAAACTGATTGGCAAAAGTTTTTTCATTTTCTGCATGGACGCCACCAATAGGATCTTCAAGGTCTTCGTGATTTTCGAGTCCACCAGCTTTTACCATTTTAAGAGTTTCATCAATTGCATCATCAACAAGAGCGCAGAAGAGGGCATCCTTATCTTTAAAATGACGGTACATTGCACCTGTGGTTAAACCTGCGTTTGCCGCAATTGTACGGAGTGATGCGTTTGTAAATCCCTTTTCCAGGAATTCTGCTTTTGCACTTGTGAGGATTTTTGATTTTGTTTCTTCTGATGCGTCTGCCATATCTATAATCTATAGGAAAAAATGATGATAAGCAATAAAAATACTTTAAATTTGATAACATTGTTATCAAAAAGTGTTGACAAGATAACACTGTTACCATTAAGATAACATCGTTATCAGTTATAGATAACAGTGTTATCGGAGGTTATAATTGAAAGTTTCGAAAATTAATGAATGGTTTGAAAAGTTCGGGCGCTTTCAGCTTAAGCACCGCTGGGCTTTTTTAGTTTGTCTTTTAGTTTTTACAATTGCCTCTTCTGCCGGCTTGTATAAATTAAAATTGAATAATGGGGAAGAAGACTGGTTCGACGACTGGGATACAGTAAAAATGAATCAGGATCATTTTGAAGAAATTTTTGGCAGCTGCGACAGTGTTATTGCTTTTGTTCAGGCCGACGATGTTTTTGATCCTGAAGTTCTTGATATGCTGGACCGTCTTGGCCGCCGCCTGGAAAATGAAGTTCCTTATGCCAGTGGCGTTACATCCCTTGTGAATCTGAATATCCCAATTGGAAATGACGAAGGTTTTGATGTTGCAAATCCTTTTGAAGACGGCATTCCTTCCGACCCACAGGAACTTGCCGAAAAGAAAGCATTTATTCTTGGCCGTGAATCTCTGGTGAATGCCCTTGTAAGTGAAGATGCCACAGAAACCTTCCTTGTTTTGAATCTTGAGCAGTATTCAGAAAATCTTGCAACTGCAATGGAAAAAATCGTTCCACCCGCTATGGCAATTTTTAATGATCCTGAATTCCAGTCTGACAAATACATAATCCGCCCGGCTGGACTTTCCTACACAGAATATGAAGAAGAAGCTGCCATGATGAAGCAGTGCGTTACAAGAATTGCTCTTGGGTTCCTTGTAATGATTCTTTGTCTTATTTTATTCATCCGTTCTTTCCGTGGTGTTATTGTTCCAGCTCTTGCAACAGTTTTTGGTATCACTTCCATGATAGGAATTTCTTCCTGGATGAACATTGAAGGCAACACCGTAATGATTATTCTTGTTGTTCTTCTTGCAATGGCACTGGCAGTTGGATATTCCGTGCATTACATCAACAGCTTTAAGATGGCATTCCGAAAAACCGGCAACCGTAAAGAAGCCTGCGTTTCGGGCGTTCGTGAATCTGGCTGGGCAATTTTGTTCACCGTAATCACAACTATGGGCGGTATGCTTTCTTTCTACGCTTCGGGTTTACGTCCAATGCGCTGGGTTGCCGGAGTTTCTGCTGCCTGTGTATTTGGAGTTTACCTTTACGTAATGCTTCTTCTTCCAATCTTCTACAGTTTTGGAAAAGACAAGGAACCAGATTCAAAAGCAAATGCTGAAGGTTCCACAAATGCAGACCTTGGCATTGAAAATATGGGACGCCACATCCTGAATAAAAAGTGGATTACTGTAGGTGCAAGTGTGGCAATAATCGCTGCCTGCATTCCTGGAATCTGCCGCATTAAAATCAACATGAACTATTCGGACATGATGGGCGAAAAAACTCCATACATTGCACGCCTTATGACAATTGCCCGCTCTCAGTTGGGTTCACAGTACGGCTACGAAGTTCTTATTGAATATGATGATGAGGATGCAATCAAAGATCCTGAAGTTCTTAAAAAAATGGATATTCTTACAGAACGAATCGGAACTTTGCAGCAGACAAAAATTTCCAACGGAAAACCTCGCGTAAGTTCAGTTACAAAAATCATTAAGGAAATGAACCGCACTTTGAACGGCGACGATCCAGCTTACTACGTAATTCCAGACGACCCTGACATGGTAAGCCAGATTATGTTCCTTTACGAAATTTCAGGGGGGACAGACCTCTACGAATATGTAAGCGAAGATTTTAAGGCAGCCTACCTCCACGTAGAAATGCACTCTTATGATGCAGAAGCCTGCGTTTCCGATATTGCAAAAGTTGAAGAATGGGTACAGGAACTTTTCCCGGATAAAAAAGCCGGCGGTGTTGTTGGTGAAGTTATGCAGTACGCCGTTATGAACGGAAAGCTTGTTCGCGGATCTGTAAAATCAATCGGTACATCATTCCTGATTATCTTCATCCTTTTGCTGATTGCCTTTACATCTTTACGCACAGGTTTCATTGCCATGATTCCAAACATTGCGCCGGTAATTTTGATTGGCGGCATTATGGGTTACGCAAATGTTCCGCTTGATATGATTACAGCCCTCATTATGCCAATGATTCTTGGAATTGCCGTAGACGATACAATCCATTTTACAAACCACATCAAGTATCACTTTGAACTTTGTGGAAATTACCGCCAGGCCATTTTGAACTCATACCGGGAAATCGGTAAGTCCATGATTATGACAACAATAATCCTTTGTGCCATGTTCGGCGTGTTCATGACAAGTACAATGGCAGCCCTGGTAAGAATCGGTTACATGAGCGTAATCGGAATGGGCGGTGCGCTGATTGCGGATTACACTTTGACACCAGTGCTGATGCTTTTGAGTAAGCCGTTTGGTGCCGAAAATAGCAAATCCGTTAAAAAATAAGCTGCGGCAGCGGGTTATTTTAGGATTTACACAAAAAACGGCTCGGTGCGAGACTATGCGAGCACCGCGGGTAAGAGAAAAATTAGGAATGCGGAATTAGGAGGGGAAAGACTTGCGGTCATTGAGCCTGTCGAAATGACCCAGACATGGTGGTTTCGACAAGCTCAACCACCGTGAACCTTTCCCTTCATGAAAAAGGATTTTTTGAGGAGAAATACCATACGTCCTCGTCAAGGCACGTACGCCTTCGGCTATCTTAAAGCCTTGACAAGTCCGTTTGGTAATATTCTCCAGGGAGAATAATATTACCATGAAAAAAACACTTACACTTTTATCAACACTTTTAATCACAACTTCAGTTTTTGCTCAGTCACTCACTGGCTACGACATTATGAAAAAATGCGACGAAGTTCCAGAGCCAAAAACTTCATCAACAACTGCAACACTTACAATTCATTCTAAAAAAGGAAACGACCGAATCCGCGAAGTAATCATGAAATCTAAAGATTACGGGGATGTTACAAAAGAAGTAATTGTATTTACAACACCAAAAGATGTTGCCGGAACAGGTTATCTGATGTTTGACTACGACGATGAATCAAAAGACAGCGACAACTGGTTGTACATGCCTGCCATGAAAAAGACCCGACGAATTGCTTCCAGCGGTTCAGAAGGAGAAGGTTCTTTTATGGGAACTGACTTTACTTACGAAGACATGGGAGACCGGGGCTTAAACAAAGATGACTACACACTTCTTGGCAGCGAAACAGTAGACGGCGTTGACTGCTACAAAGTTGAATGCGTGTCAAAAGCCCACACAGAAAAAGATCCTCGCAGAGTTGTTTATATTGGGAAAAAGGACTTTCTTTTGTACAAGGCAGAATTTTATGACCGCCAGAATACTTTGCACAGAGTTCTAACTTGCAGCGACTTTACTACAATCGACGGATACAAATCTGCAAAGACAATGAAAATGGAGAATGTTCAGAGTGGAAGCTGGTCTTTAATTCAGATGAAAGATGTAGTTTACAATGCCAGCGACATTGACGATTCACTTTTCACTGTTGCAGCGCTGGAAAAAGGAAGAGTTAGATAATTAGGAATGCGGAATTAGGAATGGGGAATTAAGAATGCAGAATTAAGAATGCAGAATTAGGAATGCGGAATTGTTGATTCGGTTTCTGAGGTTCTCGAAGGACGGTTAAGATTTTTACTGAAAAAGAGTGTTTTATGAAAAGAAATATTTTATCAATAATATTATTAGGTTTAGTTGGAACATTGTGTTTCACGCAGGAAATTAATTTTTCTGGGGAACTTAGTTCTATGTGGGGAGTGGCTGCGCCTTGGACTGCAAATGCTGGCGATTTTGTTGCTGGTGATACAGGTTTTACCGGCAGTCTGGAAGCTTATCAGGGCAACAGTACTTTATTTATAGAAGGAAACGTAAATTATAATGCTTTGAATAATCAGCTGGATTTTGATTTAGGTGAAGCTTACATCGATTATGCAGATTCTAACTGGGGATTCAGAATCGGGAATCAGAAAGTGGTGTGGGGAAAGGCCGATGGAATAAGCATTACAAATTCGGTTTTCCCAGAAGATTCAAGTTCCTTGTTCAGCGATGATTCATCACTTTCAGTGACTGCAGCTAAATTTTCAATTTCAGGAAACACTTATAATATTGATGCGCTGTGGATTCCATTTTTCAGAGGGACAGACCTTCCGTTAGAAGAAGGTTCTCCTCTTAGAAATGCAATGATTCCTT
>JAKSHZ010000006.1 GCA_024399115.1 Bacilli bacterium | reverse complement strand
TTCTTTTTCACTGAAAAAAAGTTAAAGAAATTTTGCAAAAAATTGAAAAATTGCCCCCTTAACTATAGTAGGAGGCATTTTATGTACTATATACCACAAATCACAACGAATGATTGTTTGTTCACAGCATTCAAAATCTTACTCGCCAATATTAAAGATGACGAGCGCTACCTTTATTTGCAAGAAGAAGAAAAGCATGGAGCGTATTCTCTTCTTGAAATAATTGAGAAAGCAAAAACCTATGGTGTTACTTTATTAGGGTTCGAAGCTACTTCTAAAAATGAGTTAGTTCAAAACGACAATTACCCAATAATCTTAAACATCAAGAAAGAGAATCAAGGATTACATAGTGTAGTAGTTTATAAAGTTACTAGTAAATATGTTTATTATCTTGATAGTAACTCTGGAAAAGTTAAACTCTCGCTTGAGAAGTTTCTTTCAATGTGGGACATGACTGGATTAATGGTGACTGAAAATTTACCAAGCGAAGTCGAACCAAAGACAATTAATTTAAGCACAAAGAAGAATCCATTGAATAGAGTATTCCAGGCTTTAAGCGCTGTTTCATTAGTTCTTGGAATTTACTTTATTGACGAAGTAAGTCATATCTTAATTCCTATTTCTTTATTGGTGCTTGGACTTGTCTTTGAAGTGGTGAATAAAGTTATTCAGATCAAAGACATGAAAAGATTCGATAACGAAACTATGGAGTATCTAAAAGAAATGAAGCCAAAGTTTTATATGGAATTTTTGCCAAGAAGAGAGAAATTAAAGACATCATTATTTAGTTCGAAGAATAATTTCTTATTCTATTTCCTATGTTGCGCTTTCGTAATTTTTGTAATGTTACTTAACAATCCGCTTAATATTGCGTGTGTTTTCGTACCAATTATTTTAGCGGTTTTACAAAGCTTAGTTATCGTACCAGTGGAGAAAAGAAAGAACATAGAAGTAGAGCTTTTGGAGGTTAAATTTCAAAGAGAGAAAAGTAGTTTAAATGCAGGCAAAACTTTAAGGGAAATTCAAGATAACGCTTATAAGTTTGTTTTCTTTGAAATTATTAAAAATTCGATTGGAGTTTTATTGTTTTTCTTATCCGCAATCGTTACTTTGATAGCGTTAAAAGGGTTCGATTTAATCAATATGTTCTTTCTAGTTTTCACAGAAGTTTTCTTATATCAAAACTTAAATCCAATCTTCTCTTATGAAGCTAGAAAAATCGAAGAAAAATATAACTACATGAAGTTTATAAATTTGCTCCAATAAATATACTTATAATTTCATATTAATGATATAATCATATATATGGAATTAGATTTTACATCGATTAAAAGCGAATTTGACTGTTATGAAGAAGTCTATTCGCATCTTATTGAAAAGGCATTTAAAGTTTTAGGACTCAACTTCGATCCAGTGATTTCTGTCTCGTTTATTGATAACGAGGAGATTCATAAAATCAACAAAGAGTATCGTAAAATTGATAGACCAACTGACGTTATTAGTTTCGCTTTCTTAGATAATGAAGATAGAGAAAAAGAATACGCTAGTGGTATGCCAGTTGTATTAGGTGACATCTATATATCTTTAGATAAAGCAGATGAACAAGCAAAGGAATACGGACACTCTCTTAAAAGAGAATTAAGTTTCTTGTTTGTACACGGCTTATTACATTTACTTGGATATGATCACATGACCAAAGAGGACGAAGAAATCATGTTCCCTTTGCAATATAAAATTTTGGAAGGAGAGACATTCTAATGAACAAGCTTGATTTAATAGAAATGGCAAAAAAAGCCAGAAAATTATCATATTCTCCATATTCTGAGTTCAAAGTTGGCGCTGCTGTGCTTTGTAAAGATGGTGAAGTTTATGTCGGATCAAATGTCGAGAATGCTTCTTATGGCTTATGTATGTGCGCTGAAAGAAACGCACTTTATAACGCTTTAATGCATGGTAAGAAAAAAGAAGACTTCGTTATGTTTGCGGTTGTTGCAGACACTGAAGGACCTTGCTCTCCATGTGGTGCTTGTAGACAAGTTTTACAAGAATTATATCCAAGCGAAGCACCTATTTATTGCGCTAATTTATCAGGTGATATTAAAGAAACAAATGTCGAAGAATTACTCCCATTTTCTTTTAGAAAGGATGATTTAAAATAATGAAATCAGGATTCGTAGCTATCTTAGGACGTCCTAATGTAGGAAAGTCTACTTTATTAAACGCTATCTTAAATAAAAAGATTAGTATCGTTACAGATAAAGCTCAAACAACTAGAGATAACATCAAAGGAATTTATAACTCTGATGACGCTCAAATTGTTTTCGTTGATACTCCTGGAATTCATAAACCTCATCAACAATTAGGAAAAGAAATGAACAACATGGCATTTGGCGCAGCTCATAATGTCGACGCTTCAATCTTAGTTGTAGACACTAGTAAATCATTCGGCGAAGGTGATCAATATTTAATCGAACACCTCGATATTAATAACGCTCCTTTAATTATTGTTTTAAATAAGATTGACTTAGTTAAAATTACTGAAGCAAAAAAGATTAGAGATACATATGAAACTAAATTTCCTAACGCAATTATTCTCGAATGTGTTGCTAAGGAAAAGTTCAATGTCGATGTATTATTAAGTAGGTTAATTGAAATATTACCTGAAGGACCTAGATATTATGATGTTACTGAGGTCTCAGATAAGGATGAAATTTTCCAAATTAAAGAAATCATTAGAGAAAAGATTTTAAAAACTCTTAGGGATGAAGTTCCTCACTCAATCGCAATCTATATGGAAAACATTGAATGGGAAGATAATCCTATAAACATTAAAGCTTCTATCATCGTTGAAAAAGATTCTCAAAAAGGAATCGTCATCGGTGCTGGCGGAAAAAGAATTAGAGATATCGGAACTAAAGCACGTAGAGATATCGAAAAATTATTGAACAAACACGTTTATTTAGAATTATTTGTTAAAGTTTCTGAAGATTGGAGAAATCAAGAAGACGTTTTAACAAAACTTGGTTATAAGTACGAAAAATAATAATGAAAATAATTATTCTTTCAGTTACTAAATATAAGGATAAAGACGCAATCATAAATGCAATTAGCGAAGCAGGATATGTTTCTTTAACTGCGAAAGGAATCCTAGACCCTAAATGCAAAAATCATGAACTCAATAATATTTTGAATATTGTTGATGTAGATTTCATTGAAGGCGACTATAAATATCCAATTATTAAAAGATCAAAAGCGTTAGTTTCAGCAGTGGACCTAAATAGCGATTACTATTTGATGTCTACTTTGATGTTACTCAGTGAATCAACGCTTCATTTATTACAAGAAAACGAATTTTATAAGGTATTTAAATCATTAGAAGACGCGATTATGGCGTTAAAAAATGGTGAAAATTACTTAAAAGTCGCACTTATTTATCTTGCTAGAGTTATTTCGATCTCTGGCTATCAACTTGAATTTAATCACTGTATCTACTGTGGAAGTAAAGAAAATATCGTTTCTTTTTCATTTGTTGAAGGTGGGTTTGTTTGCAAAAACTGCGCTACAGAAGATACAACAAATGACCTTTCACCAAAACAATTGAAGCTATTAAGAGCTACATTTTTGGTGAAAGATTACAATATTCCAAACAATATTTTTAACCCAGAAGATGGCTTATATCTATTAAATAAATACGCTGAATTTGTGGCTGATGGACTAGGCTACAAACTCAATTCTATTAAATTAATTAATAAATAATCAAAACTACACTCATAGTAGGTTGACCGTTTTAAAAAATAAAAGTATACTTTTAACGTTATCTGTCTAAAAAGGAGATTTTTTTATGGCAAAAGCAGATTTTGAAAAGCTATGTAATCACTTCATTACTTCAGGTTTCTATTTCCCTGGTAGTGAAATTTACGGTGGCTTAAGTAACACTTGGGACTATGGTCCTTTAGGAAGTGAAATTAAACAAAATATTAGAAAAATGTGGTGGAAGAAATTCGTCCAAGAAAGCACAACAAACGTTGGTATTGATGCTGCTATCATGATGAACCCAAGAGTTTGGGAAGCAACAGGTCACGTTTCAACTTTCAACGATCCACTCATCGACTGCAAACATTGTAAACAACGTTTCAGAGCTGACCACATTATCGAAGAACAATTCCCAGAAGCTGACGTTAATGGTATGACAAACGCTCAAATGATGGAATTTATTAAAGAAAATCACGTTAAATGTCCAAATTGTGGTAGCGAAGACTTCACTGACATCCGTCAATTTAACATGATGTTCAAAACTCACGTTGGTGTAACTGAAGACAATAGATCTACAGTTTACTTACGTCCTGAAACAGCTCAAGGTATGTTCGTTAACTTCAAAAATGTTATCAGAACAACACGTAGAAAATTACCTATTGGTATTTGTAACGTCGGTAGAGCATTCAGAAACGAAATCACTCCAGGTCAAATGACTTTCAGAACTAGAGAATTCGACCAAATGGAAATGGAATTCTTCTGTAAGCCAGGCACTGACCTTGAATGGTTTGCTTATTGGAAACAATATTGCTTAGACTTCATCGCATCTCTTGGAATTAAAAAAGAAAACTTAAGATACAGAGACCATGAACAAGAAGAATTAGCATTCTATTCTAAAGCTACAACTGATATTGAATACTTATTCCCATTCGGTTGGGGCGAAATCTGGGGTATCGCAGATAGAACTGACTACGATTTAGGTAGACACCAAAAATTCTCTGGTGAATCACTTGAATACTTAGACCCAGAAACAAATGAAAAATATCTTCCATACTGTATTGAACCATCAGTCGGTTTGGATAGATTAGTCTTAATGACATTAGCAGATGCTTATGACGAAGAAACAGTTAACGATAACGACACTCGTATCGTCATGCACCTCGCTCCAGCAGTTGCTCCAACTAAGGTTGCTGTCCTTCCTTTAAGTAAGAAACTTGAAGCAAAAGGACGCGAAGTTGAACAAATGCTCGCAAAATATATGACTGCAGTTTACGACGATACAGGTAGTATCGGTAAACGTTATAGAAGACAAGACGCAGTTGGTACTCCATTCTGTGTTACTGTTGACTTCCAAACTGAAGAAGATGGCGCAGTCACAGTTAGAGATAGAGACACTATGGAACAAGTCCGTATGCCTATTTCTGATTTAGTTAAATATCTCAGTGATAAAATCTTCTTCTAATTTATAAGGAGAATTATGCCTTTTGATAGTGATTTACAAGAAGCGGTATTAAAGCACTCCGACATAGTCGAAGTGATTAAATCATTCGTTCCCGTTACAAAAAAGGGAAAGAATTATTTTGCTGTGTGTCCATTCCATGATGACACAAACCCTTCTTTATCTATATCACCTGAAAAGCAAATTTTTAGATGCTTCGTTTGTGGTGCTTCTGGAAATGCGGTTTCCTTCGTAATGAAATATAAAGGATTGCCATATTTTGAAGCACTCAAAACTGTTGCAGAAATTTCTGGATTTGACGATCCTAGATTGCACAACACAACTGTCAAAGTAGTGAAAAAAGATGAAACAGCTGAGCCAATGCTTAGATGTTTGAAAGATTTAACTCTCTTCTATCAATACGCCTTAACTACAGGAGAAGGTAAAGAAGGTTTAGACTATTTTATTTCTAGAAACCTTGATGACTCTCTAAGAGAAAAATTCTTATTAGGCTATGCATATAAAGATGGTAAAGCTACTTGTGAATATCTCCAAAAGAAAGGTCACTCAATCAAAACTATCGAAGATATCGGTGTTGGAAAGATGACTAATGGTGGTATTACAGATAAAAACGCAGGAAGAGCAATTTTCCCAATCTGCAATATGAATGGAGAAGTAGTTGGATATAGTGCTCGTAGAATCGGTAACGGCAACGAAGCAAAATATGTTAACTCACCAGAAACATATTTATTCCATAAGAGTAAGATTCTTTACAATTATCATAACGCAAAAGACAAAGCTCGTAATAAAAAACACATCTACGTTCTTGAGGGATTTATGGATGTATTTGCTTTAGCAAAAGTCGGAATTGATAACGCAGTCGCATTAATGGGAACAGCATTAACCGCTGATCACATTCAAATGTTAAGAAATTTAAATTGCGAAATTAGAATGTGCTTAGATGGGGACCATGCTGGTCAACACGCAATGATGGAAGCATGTAAATTATTCGCTAAAGCTGGTATGACTTGTAGAATTGTTTATAACAATAATTCTTCAAAAGACCCTGATGAAATTCTTAACACAGAAGGTAAAGACGCACTTATATCTTATTTAAATAACTTACAAAATTATCCAGAGTTTGCACTCAATTATTATCAAAACTCTAATCCACTTACTACAACCGAACAAAAAAGAGCACTCATTAGTGAGTTTGTCCCAATTTTAATCGGTATGAATAGTCAATTAGAGGTAGACACATATTTAAGAAAACTCGCTGCTATTACATCATATGATGTAGAAAGCATCAGAGCTGTCGTAAATAATGTCAAAAATAAAAAGACAGACATTGTAAAAGCAATCGCTAGTTTCCACCCAGAGAGAAAAGTTCTTAGAAAGCTCGCTCTAGCGGAAAGAGAAATGCTTTTCCAAATGTTGAATCATAAGAAAGCAGTAGATTTCTATGAAGATAAACTTGGTGGATTCTATGATGAAGTTTATAGAAGGGTAGCTACATATATTGTTGAGTACACAAAGACTCATGACGATATTGACGCTTCACAAATCATTAGTGAAATCGAAAGTTCTGATTTAGATAATAAAGAAGAACTTATTAAAGAATTAACTGCTCTCATTTATGAGAAAAAGAGCCATCCAAAATGTGATGACAGTTTATTAACCGATTTATACGATTCAATCTCAAAAGAAAAGAATCGTATATTCGAAAAAGATACTTTGGAACAATCTCTTAAGGGGAAGAGTGATATTGAAAAGGCTCGAATTATTAAAGAATTTAATGAAAGAAAATTTAAAGCATAAAAGGAGATAACAAAATGGCAAAAAAAGAAGCAAAAAAGATGCAAATCCAAAATGAAGATGGCGAAATCATGGATTTAGACGCCATCAAGAAGGAATTACTCAAGAAAGCTAAAGTAGCAGGTTCACTTGATCAAAGTGATATCTATGATGCACTTTCTTCATATGAAATCGATGATGATACAGTTGCTAGTTTAATTACATTCTTCAAGGAGAATGGCGTTGAAGTTGTCTCTGAAGATGAAGACGAAGACGCTGATATCGACGATGAAGATTTTGACTATGAAAAGATGTCAAAGAACCCTTCAGAAGACGATTATGATGATGAAGACTTTGATGGCGAAGAAAATCTTGAAGAAGATATCGATATCGAACACCTTGATGTTACATTAGGTGGCGAAGTCAAAGTTAATGACTCAGTTAAGATGTATCTTAAAGCAATTGGTGCTTACGCATTAATCGACGCAGATAGAGAAATTGTCTTAGCTAAGAAGATTCTTGAAGGCGATGAAGACGCAAAAAACGAATTAATCAACGCAAACTTACGTTTAGTTGTTAATATTGCTAAACATTATGTTGGTAGAGGTATGCTTTTCTTAGACTTAATCCAAGAAGGTAACTTAGGCCTTATGAAGGCAGTTGATAAATTCGACTACACTAAAGGTTTCAAATTCTCAACATACGCTACTTGGTGGATTAGACAAGCAATTACTCGTGCAATTGCTGACCAAGCTCGTACAATTCGTATTCCTGTTCACATGGTTGAAACAATCAACAAAATGACAAGAATTCAACGTCAATTAATTCAAGAATTAGGAAGAGAGCCAACAGCTGATGAAATTTCAGAAGCTATGGGTGGTGAACTCCCTCCAAAGAGAATTAGAGAAATTCAAAGAATTGCTCTTGAACCAGTTTCATTGGAAACTCCAATTGGTGAAGAAGATGACTCACACTTAGGTGACTTTATCGAAGATAAAGATTCTGAATCACCAGTTGAATTTACAACACGTTCATTATTAAAAGAGGAATTATATTCAATTCTTACTGAATTATCAGATAGAGAAGAAAGAGTTATTAGATTACGTTATGGTCTTGATGATAATCGTCCAAGAACTCTTGAAGAAGTTGGTAAAGAATTCGGTGTCACTCGTGAAAGAATTAGACAAATTGAAGCTAAGGCTATCAAGAAATTAAGACACCCAACAAGAAGCAAACGTTTAGGTGATTATAAGGAAAAATTATAATGGAAATTAAGCTATCAAAACGCTTAGAGACAATTGCTTCTTTAGTACCTCAAAGTATTGTTGCAGACATAGGTAGCGATCATGGAAAACTTATGATCGAATTATTTAATAGTGGCAAAATTACAAAAGGTTACGCAGTAGAAAATAAAAAAGGACCATACTCTAGATTAGTAAAAGCACTCGAAGAAGAAGGAATTATTGATAATGTAATTCCAATGCTTTCTGATGGCATTACTGAACTTCCAAAGTGCGTAAATACTGTTGTTATTGCTGGTATGGGTGGTAAGGCAATCGTAAATATTCTTAAGAAGGACTTAAGCAAATTAGCTAACGTAGATACATTAGTAATTGATGCTCATTCTTGCCTTCCATATTTAAGAGAAGAAGTCTCAAAAATTGGTTATCAAATCGCAGAGGAAAGAATCATAAAAGAAGACGAAATTTTCTATGAAATCATTAAATTCGTTAAATCTGGAATCGCATTCTATAGTGATGACGACTACGAATTCGGACCAATTTTAAGAAAAGAAAAGAGTGCTCTTTTCAAAGAAAAATATCAAAGCAGAATTGATGAAATTGATAATTTAATCAGCACAAAGAAATTACCATACAATCGTGTATCAATTTTAATGGCTGAAAAATCAAAATTGGAGAATATCTTATGATAGAAATGAGAAAAATTTTAATTAATCTAGCTAAGAATTTTCCTAAAAGATTAGCAAAAAAACATCATGACCATGTAGGTTTAATGACTGGAAAAATGCCTGGAAAAGTTCAAAAAATCTTTCTTTGTTTAGATTTAGATTGGGAAGTTTTACCAGAAGTTATTAAGGCTAAACCAGATGTAATTATTACTCATCACCCATTTATTTTTGGAACTAAAGCAAGTGTCTTTAAATGGGACATTTCTAAGAAAGAATTATGTGAAAAAATCGATGAGATGGGAATCCCTGTTTATTCGTTCCATACTAACTTTGATGAAGGAAAAGGTGGCATGAATGATGCATTAAGTGGTGCTTTAGGCCTAGAAAACGTATATTGCAACCCATTTAACCCAATGATGAGAGTTGGTTATTTGCCAGAAGAAATGGACGTAAATGAATTTGCAAAATTCGCAAAAGAGAGATTTGATGTTTCTTATGGATTATTAGTTAACTCAGGCAAAGAAAAAGTAAAGAAAGTTGGAATTATTGGTGGTGGCGGATCTAGAGATTACGTTAACGCAATTAAAGAAGATTGTGACATCTATATTTCGGGGGATGTTCCTCATTATGTTAGACGTGATGTCGTAAATAGAAAATTCAACTATTTAGACTTCCCTCACGAAATTGAAAAGATCTTTATGCCTACAATGAAAAATATCCTACTTTCGATGGATGATTCATTAGAGATTGTAACTATAGATCACGAAAAACTTCCTAAGGTTATTTAGTTAGTTCTTCAATTTTATTTGCAATAGAATTGATAACTTCAGGTGGTGTTGAAGTGCCAGAAGTTATTACTACATAATGCTTGTTAATAAGCATTTCAGAAGTTAAATCGCTTTCACTTGAAACTAGATAAGTGGAAGCTTTTTTATTGTTATTTATTGAGATTTCGTAGAGGCGTTTTGTGTTAGAAGAATTCTTATCTCCAACAACAAAAATAGCGTCTACTTCAGGACTAATTTTTAAAATATTTTCTTGTCTAATTCTAGTAGCTGGACAGATTTCGTTATTGATTATTGCGTTTGGATAGATTGATTTAATTTTGTCAAAGCATCCTTCAATTTCTTTAAAATTTAATGTGGTTTGATTAGTTACAAATACTGGTTTTGATGTATTAAATGGTTCAAAATTTCCAGTTTTTGCATCAAAAAGATGGATATCTTCAGATATTGAAAGACTAGCAACAGTTTCTGGATGGTTATTAATTCCAATAAAAATTACTTCATATCCAGAATTAATTCGATTTTTAATTTCAATTAAATTTGACTTAACTTTTGGACAAACGCAATCGTAGATAATCATATCTTTTTCTTTTGCGATTTTGTCTACTTTTTCATCGTGACCATGAGCTGTGAAAATTATTATGCTGCCATTATCTAAAGAATTGATTTTTTCTTCTAAAGTAACGGAATTATCAGACAAGTTTTTAATACCAATTGATTCTAAAGAATTAATTACGTGAGAATTATGAACTAAACTTCCAAGGATAAAAACAGGCTTATTTCCATGTTCTTTTTTGATAGAAATAGCTTTTGAAATAGCGTTACTAACGCCTGAACAATATCCGACTGGTTGTATAATTTCAATTTTCATCTTTATTATGATAACATAATATCAGGTAAAAATTATGGAAGAAAAATTATTAATTGGATCACACGTAAGTATGAATGCTCCTGAATTTTATTTAGGAAGCGTTAAAGAAGCTATTTCATATGGCTCAACTGCATTTATGTTTTATACTGGTGCTCCACAAAATTCATATAGAAAACCATTAAGTGAATTGAAAATTCAAGAAGGTAGAAAATTACTTTTAGATAGTGGAATTGATGAATCAAAAATCATCGTTCATGCTCCATACATCATTAACGCAGCTAATAAAAATAAGCCAGATTTATGGGAAATGAGCATAAAAACTATCACTTCTGAGCTAAAAAGAACTGCTGGTTTCAATTGTAAAACTTTAGTTTTACATCCAGGAAATCATGTCGGAAATGGCTTTGATGTTGCTATCGAAACTCTTGCAGAAGCACTTGATAAAGTCTTTGAACAAGATGGAACTGATGTAAAAATTGCACTTGAAACTATGTGCGGAAAAGGCACAGAAATCGGAATAAATTTCGAACAAATCGCAAAAATTATCGAACTTTCACATCATAAAGATAGACTTGGAGTCTGTTTAGATACATGTCACACATCAGATTATGGATATGATTTAAGTGATTTTGATGCAATTTTGGATGATTTTGACAAAATTATTGGCTTAGATAGACTTCTTGTTATTCACCTTAATGACTCAAAAAATCCTAGAGGAGCTCATAAAGATAGACATGAAAATCTTGGATATGGCTTCATTGGCTTTGAAACATTAAATAAAATTGCACATAATCCAAGAGTAAGTAACATTCCAAAAATTTTAGAAACCCCTTACATAAATGAAAAACCACCTTATGCACCTGAAATCAAAATGCTTAAGAGTGGTCAATTTGTTGAAAATTGGAAAGAAAACTTCTAAATTTTATTAATTTCTTCGACTAAAACGTCAAAAACTTTATCTTCTGAATACTTTCCAAGAATCTGATCTTTCTTGAAAATGATGAATTCATTCAAACCGCCGGCAATTCCAATGTCGGCGTTTTTTGCCTCTCCTGGACCATTAACAACACATCCCATAACTGCTACATGGACAGGTTTATTTATGGTTTCGAGGTAATTCATAACTTTTTTAGCCATTTCTTGGACATTGACCCTTGTTCTTCCACAAGTAGGACAACATACGATTGTAGGATAATTATCATAAAGGCCACAATCGTGTAATAAACGCTTAGCTGCGATGATTTCTTCTTTAGGATCTTCAGTCATTGAAATTCTAATTGTGTCACCAATTCCTTCTAATAAAAGTGGTGCAAGTCCAGCCGAACTTCTAATTAATGAGATGTCTTTATATCCAGCTTCTGTAACACCTAAGTGAAGTGGATATGGGAATGTTTTGCTTGCTAATCTATATGCTTCGATACATTCAAGAATGTTGCTTCCTTTTAAAGAGATAGCAATGTCATAAAAACCTAAATCTTCAAGAATTTTTACGTGCTTTTTAGCAGACTCAACTAAACATTTAGCAGTGTATTGGCTAGAGTAGTCGTGGATTTCTTTATCTAAACTTCCAGAGTTTACTCCAACACGAATTGAAACACCTTTTTCTTTAGCCATGTCGACTACTTTTTTGATGTTTTCAATTGATCCGATATTTCCTGGGTTAATTCTAACTTTATCAACGCCATTTTCCATAGCTAGCAAAGCTAGTTTATAATCAAAATGAATGTCAGCGACTAAAGGAATTGAGATTTTTTCCTTAATTTCTTTAATTGCATTAGCGTCTTTAACATCCATTACAGAAACACGCATTAAATCAGCACCTAAAGCGGCGCATTCATTAATTTGTTTAACTACTTCATCAACATATTCAGTTTTGATATTGCACATTGATTGGATTAAGACTTTTTCTTGTCCACCCATGACAATATTTTCAACTTTAATTTGTCTAGTTTCTGTACGTTTCATGGCTCAATTATAACATTATAATGTTGGTTATAAATAAAAATTGTTTACAATAATATTTACCTGTGGTAATGTTAATTGCGGCTTAAGGAGAAATATTATGGGAAAAGACGATAGAATTTCATTAACACTTAAATGCACAGAATGTGGTGAAGAAAACTACTTAACAAGTAAAAATAAGAAAAAACATCCTGATAGATTAGAACTTAATAAATACTGCAACAAGTGCAAAAAAGTTACTCTTCATAAGGAGAAAAAGAAATAATAGGCAATGCCTATTTTTTTCTTATTAGAATATGCTCACAGTAGTCCCTTTCATTTATGATGATAGAGATGATTTAAAGGCTAATACTTATATAATAAAAGATAATAAGAAATGCGTTGTTGTTGATCCAAGCGCAGATAACGATAACTTAGGTAATTATATCGAAAGAAATGGATTAGTCTTAGAAGCTATTCTTTTAACTCACTCACATATTGATCATATGAGAGGAGTAAATAGATTAATTGCTCGATTCAATCCGGATTTATATATCGGATTCGATGACGAAATTGGTTTAACTGATCAAGACTACAATTGCGCAAATCTCATGAATGAGTATTGCGTAATTAATAAAAAACCTATTACAGTTTCTGATAATGAAATCATTAAAATTTTTGATGAAGACATTAAAGTAATTTACACTCCATTCCATACAAAAGGAGCAGTTTGTTATTACTTTAGTAATAGTAAGCTTCTTTTTAGTGGTGATACTTTATTTAAAGGAGTTATCGGAAGAACTGATTTACCTTCCTCAACTAGAGCACCTTTAAGGGAATCATTAGCGAAGTTAAAACTCATTCCAGATGACGTAAAAGTCTATCCAGGACATGAAGGATTTACTACTATGAAAGAGGAAAAGGTTAAGAATATATTTCTTAACAGATAGGTTTTTGGTATACTAAAGACGACTAAAATAAGAAAGGACTATCAAAAATGGTTAACGTTACAGAATTAAGACCTGGAAACTATTTCATTGATGAGAACAATTTATATCAAGTTTTAGACATTTTATTAAATAAGACAGCTATGAGAAAAATGGTTGCTAAAGTTAAAGTTAAAAATGTTAGAACTGGCACAATTAATGAAATCGCACGTAACTCTGGTTACATGGTCGAAAACATCAAATTAGACAAGAAAACAATGCAATATCTTTATGATTCAGGAGATTTCTTAGTATTCATGGATAATGAAACTTATGAACAAATCGAAATCAGTAAAGACAGATTACAATGGGAAATGAATTTCTTAGTAACTGAATGCAATGTAGATATTACTTCATATGATGGAGAAATCTTAGGAATTAGCTTACCACCAAAGGTGGCTCTCAAAATTACAGTTTGTGAACCAGCTGTTAGAGGTGATACAGTTAACAAACCAATGAAGCCAGCAACAGTTGAAACTGGTCTTCAAATTAAAGTTCCTCTCTTCATTGAAGAAGGAGAAGTCGTCAACGTCCGTACAGATAACGGCGAATACGATTCAAGAGCAGAAAGGACAGCAAGATAATTATGCAAATCGAAGTTTGGCAATTAGTTTTGTACATCATTTTAGCCCTCATCGCAGGTGCTGCAGCAGGTTTCTTTGTAACAAGACATCTCTTCCAAAAACAACTCAAAGAAAACCCACCAATTAATGAAAAAATGATTAGAGCTATGTTTAGATCTATGGGTAGAGCTCCAAGTGAAAAACAAGTTCGTGAAATCATGAGAAACGTTAATTCACAACGCTAAGATATCGAAATTTAGAAGGCAGCCAATCAGCTGCTTTTCTTTTTGTCTTTGTAGTGTATGTAGGTTAAAAGAATAAGAAAAATATTCAAAAAATTAGAACAAAATTCTGTTTATATTAATATAACTACTCGATTTTGATGTTTTAGAAACGTCATTTTTTAAGTAATTTTTACGAATTTCAGAATTTTGTTCTTATTTGATAAATCAAAAATGAAAAAAATTTTTGAAATTAATATATTTCTTGAAATATATTGCGCTTTTTTATTAAAAATGGGAGCCTTTTTTAACTTTTAGTTATGACTAAACTTGGTTATAATACAATACTGCACAAGGAGGGTTATATATGGCTGAAGAAAAAAATATTAGTTATAGCGCCGATGACATCCACATAATGAAGGGCCTTGAAGGCGTTAGAAAAAGACCTGCAATGTATATCGGTAGTTCAAATGGTACTGGACTACATCATTTAGTATGGGAAATTGTTGATAACGCAGTTGATGAAGCTCTCTCCGGATTCGGTAAATATATCACAGTAACTATTCATAAAGATGGATCGCTTTCTGTTTTGGATGAAGGTCGTGGTATTCCTTGTGGCATTAATAAAGAAACTGGAAGACCTGCAGTTGAGATCGTTTTTACTGAACTTCACGCTGGTGGTAAGTTCAATAGTGCTGTTTATAAAAGTGCTGCCGGATTACATGGTGTTGGTGCTGCAGTCACTAATGCTTTAAGTGAATGGCTTGATGTTAACGTATATCAAAGTGGTCAAATTTATCACTTAAGATTCGAAAATGGTGGTAACTTAGTTACTAAACTTGAGGTTGTTGGAACTACAAAAAAACACGGAACTTTTGTTAGATTTAAACCAGATAAACAGATCTTCTCAACAGTAGATTTTAAGTGGGATACAATCGCAAATCACCTTCAAGAAAGTGCCTTCTTAATGAAGGGAGTTCACTTTGTTTTAGTCGAAGAAGCTACTGGTCAAAATCAAGAATTTTATTATGAAAATGGACTTGTCGAATACATCCAAATTATGAATTCTGATAAGAACGCTTTAACCCCTGTAATAAGCTTTGAAGGAGTCGATGACGCTACTCAAATTGGAGTTGAAATCGCTCTTCAATTCTGCTCAGAAGATTACAATGAAACAATCTATTCTTACGTTAATAACGTAAGAACTCGTGATGGTGGTACTCATGAATCAGGCTTTAGAAGTGGTATTGGTAAGTGCGTAAATGACTTCGCAGAAGCTAACTCTTTACTACGTGGAAAGAAGCTTGAAGGTAGTGATATTAGAGAAGGAATTACCGCAGTTATTTCCTTAAAAATTCCAGAACAATATCTCGAATTTGAAGGCCAAACAAAAGGTAAATTAGGTACTCCAGAAGCTACTGCAATCGTATCAAATTTCATTAACAATAAATTCACATATTACTTAACCGAAAATAAAGAATTAGCGGTTCAACTTATTAATAAATGTATCGCTAGTGCAAGTGCTAGAATGGCTGCTCGTAAAGCTAAAGAAGAAGCAAGAAGCAGCAAGAAAGCAAAACAAGAAGTTATCCTTTCTGACAAGTTAACTCCAGCTCAAAGTAAAGAATATTCAAAAAACGAACTCTTCATTGTTGAGGGTGATTCAGCTGGTGGTACTGCTAAAAAAGGTAGAGATAGATTACACCAAGCTATCCTTCCTTTGAGAGGTAAACCTCTTAATACAGATTCAATTTCTATGGAAAAATTACTCCATAACGAAGAAATTGCAACAATCATTAATACTATCGGAGCTGGTTTTGGACAAAGCTTCGATATTGAAGATATCCATTATGGCAAGATCATCATCATGACGGATGCTGATACTGATGGTGCTCACATTCAAACTCTTTTATTAACTTTCTTCTATCACTACATGAGACAGTTAATTACTTCAGGACACGTTTATATCGCTGTTCCACCTCTTTATAGAGTCTATAAGGAAGATGGAAAACGCGTTATCCAAGAATATGCTTGGGATGATGAAGGTCTTGAAGCTGCTAAGAAAAAAGTTGGTGGTGGATACAAAGTATCCAGATATAAAGGTCTTGGTGAAATGGACGCTATTCAACTTAAAGAAACAACAATGGATCCAAGAACTAGATTATTAATTCAAGTTGATATCGACGATCCATTCGTAGTTGAAAAACGTGTCGCAGTATTGATGGGAAAAGACACATCAATTCGTAAAAAATGGGTTGAAGAAAATGTCGACTTCAACAAAGTTGATACATTCATTAAGGAGGTAAAATAATTATGGCAAAGAAGAAAATTGTAACTCCTGAAGAAGTAATTGAAGAAAAAATTTCCGTCGAACCAATGGAAGAGGTCATGGGGGATAGATACGCAACTTATGCGAAATATGTCATCCAAGATAGAGCTATTCCAGATGTTCGTGATGGTTTAAAACCTGTACAAAGAAGAATCATCTTCTCGATGTATAAATCAAACAACGTATTCAATAAACCAACTAGAAAATGTGCACATACTGTTGGTGCTGTTATGGGTACTTATCACCCACACGGCGACACTTCAATTTATGAAGCTTTAGCACGTATGTCACAAGACTGGAAAGTTAGATATCCACTCATTGATTTCCAAGGAAATAATGGTAGTATCGACGGCGACTCTCCAGCTGCTTACCGTTATACAGAAAGTAGACTTAGTGAACTCTCAAATGAGTTAATTAAAGACATCGAAAAGAAGACAGTTGATATGCAACTTAACTTCGATGACACTGAGTTTGAACCTATCGTTTTACCTTCTAGGTTCCCTAACCTATTTGTTAATGGTACTGAAGGTATTGCAGTTGCTTTAGCAACTGAAATCCCACCTCATAACCTACGTGAAGTAATTGAGGCTACAATTTATCGTATCTCTCATAAGACTTCAACAATTGAAGATTTGATGCAAATTGTTAAAGGTCCTGACTTCCCTGGTGGAGGATATATCTATAACTCAGATGGACTCAAAAATATCTATCTCACAGGTAGAGGTAGAATCGAACTTTCTAGTAAATGTGAGATCATCTCAAATAAAGATAATCAACAAATCGTAATTACTGAAATCCCATACAAA
This sequence comes from Bacilli bacterium, assembly GCA_024399115.1. Lineage (GTDB taxonomy): Bacteria > Bacillota_I > Bacilli_A > RFN20 > CAG-826 > RGIG9670. The sequence goes on along the minus strand of JAKSHZ010000006.1, from coordinate 67,650 downwards.
ATTGTTAAGATTCAATTAGTATACGAAATCGATAAAATTATTCACTCAAAAGCAGTTGATGGAATGCTTGAAGTTCGTGATGAATCTGACTGGAAGGGAATTAGAATTGTTATCGATTGCAAGAAAGACGCAAAATGCGATCTTCTCTTGAAGTATTTAATGAACAAAACTTCTCTTGTTTGCGGATACTCTGCAAACATGGTTGCAATCGTTAACGGAAGACCTAAGACACTTAATCTTTTAGATTATATTGACGCTTATATTGCACACCAAGTTGATGTCGTAACTAGAAAGAGTCAATACGATTTAAATAAAGCTACAGATAGACTCCATATCGTCGAAGGTTTGATTTTAGCGTCACTTAACATCAACGATGTAGTCGAGATTATCAAGAAAAGTAAGGATAAAGCCGATTCTAAGGTGAATTTGATGGCTAGATATGGTCTTAGCAATGAACAAGCTGAAGCAATCGTTACAATGCCTCTTTATAAGTTATCTCATACAGATGAATTAACTTTAGAAAGAGAAAAAGAATCATTGTTAAAAGATATTGAATTCTTAAATGGAATTTTAGCTGATCCTAATAAACTTAATCGCGTATTAATTAAGGATTTAAAGGAAATCGCCGAAAAATATGGCGATGACAGACGTACTCAAATCATCGAAAAAGAAGGCTCTACTGAAGTTGATAAGCGTGACTTAATCGCAAAAGAAGAAGTCATGATCGCTCTTACTAGAGATGGTTACTTAAAACGTTCCTCACTTAAATCATATAAAGGTAGTGGCGAAAGAGCTCTTCCTGGAGTTAAGGAAGGTGACGTCCTTGTTAGTAGTGGTTTAGGTATCACAACTGATTACTTAGTCTGCTTTACTTCTTTAGGAAATTATGTCACTGTTCCAGTTCATAAGATGCAAGACACAAAGTGGAAAGATGAAGGCGCACACTTAAATCAATTCGCAACATTGTCTCCTGGTGAAAAGATTGTAAAAGGTATCATTTTCAGTGAATTTAGACACGACTTATATATCGCATTCTTAACTAAATTTGGACAAATTAAGAGAATGTGTGTTGACCAACTTGACGCAGACAAACATTCACGTCCAGTTAGATGTATGAAGTTACTTTCTGGCGATGAAATCGTAGGAATTGAAACTTTAACAGGCAATTCTGATTTATTTATCTTAACTGCAGATGGACATGGAAGCTTGTTTAATGAGAACGAATTAAACATCTTAGGAAGTAAAGCTGGTGGCGTTAAATCTATCAATGGTTTGAACTCTACTTCAGCAGCATGTTTAATGGCATTTGATGAAGAAGAATATAGCAAGATAGTCATCTTCACAGATAAGTCATCATATAGAATTATCGACACAAATAGACTTACAAAAACACAACGTTTAGGTAAGACAATGGAAATCGTTCCTTCATTCAAAAATGACAAGCATACAGTTGTTGCAGCTTGTAAGATCGATACAAGAAGCGACATCAATTACTTCTCATTATATTTATCTAATCAAGAAATCTTTGAATTCTCTGTTGATAACTATTACTTAACTGATGCGACTAAAAACGCTAAAAAGAATATCGAAACTCCTGCTAAGACACTAGTTGTTAACGCTTACACAATTGGCTTAGAAAAGATTGATAATAAATCAATTTCTCACCCAATCGTAGTTAAAGAAAAACCTGCTGAAGAAGTAGGGGAATCTGATTCTAGCGAAGTAGAAGAGACTAACGTAGATAACGAACCAAGAGTTGAAGAAGAGCCAGCCAAAGAAAAGAAATTCGAACAAATTTCAATGTTTGACGACTTAGACGACTAATCAATTGGAAAACTTAAAAAACAGCGGTTTGATACTGCTGTTTTTTATACGCCTAGCAAAAGTCTTTAATATAGACTTTTATATATGTTATAGTAATAGCATGAAAAAATACGTTCCATTTGCTCATGCTAAAAACTTGTATGAAATCGAACCGGATTTCTTCAAAAGTAATGGTGTAACAATTCTTCTTTGTGACTTAGATAACACACTTGATAGTTACAAAAGAAAAACTCCTACTGATGAAGCAATCGCTTTGATAAATAAGTTTAAAGAAGCCGGAATTAACGTAGTGGTGTTATCTAATAACAAATACGAAAGAGTTAAGACTTACGCTGATGGCTTAGGAGTTGAGTTTACATGGAGTACTGGAAAGCCATTCGCTCGAAAAATTAATAAATTTATTGAGGAAAAAGGCTGGAGTAAGGAAAACATTATGTTAGTTGGCGATCAACTAATGACAGATGTCATTGCTGGAAAAAGAGCAAAAATAAGAACAATTCTTACTGAAAAGTTAGTTAAAGAAGATCAACCAGTAACACGTATTAATAGATTGTTTGATAGACCAATTAGAAAACATTTAAATAAAAAAGGTCTCTTAGTAGATTGGAGGGAAAAATATGGCACAAGGTAAAAAAGTATTACGTTGCATTCGTTGCGGTACTGCTTTGCAATCAACAAAACCAAACGAAAAAGGCTATATTAGCCCTGAAATTTTATCTGCTCAAGGAGAAATCACAGCGGTTTATTGTAACGATTGCTATCAAGCAATTCAAACTATTAACCAAAGAGCTGAATCAAGTCACGATGACGAAGCTATCGTCTCATATTTCAACACACTTCCAAAGAAAGAAACATTCATTATCTATGTAATAGATTCTTTCACATTTTCTGGATTAATTGATCCAGAAATCGTTAGAATGCTCAAAGGAAGAGATTTCGCAGTTGTAGGAACTAAGAAAACATTATTTGGTAGTTCTTTCAAACAAGAAGTTATGGAAGAATTTATCAAAAAAGTCTTTGAACAATATCATTTGACTCCAAAAGAAATTTTCTTCGTCGGAAAAAATGATAAATCCATGGATAAAGCAATAAAATTCTTTAACGAAAATGTTGCAACTGGAGATTATAGAGAACGCGATGTTTTCTTGATCGGTAACAAAAACTCAGGAAAATCTACTTTAATTAGTGCTTATCTTAAGAGTTATTCTAACCAAAGTAATGAAAACGTTCACATTATTTGGCTCAATAAGAACTTAAAAGCAACAATCATTCCTCTTATTAATAATAAGAGATTATATGAACTTCCTGATTTAAGTATTAACTCATCTATTCTTTCAAAGGTAGAAAAGAATGTTTCTAACATCATCACACCAAAAGACTCAATTACATACCATACAAACACTTTAAAAACTGGCGATGCAGTTCAAATTGGATCTGTCGCTGGATTAGAAATTGTTAAAGGTGAATTAACTAACTATAGATTCTATTGCGCTAGTGGTGTTGAAACTAAGAGAGTTTCCGCAAAGAAATTTGACGAATCATTCAAAAATAATATGAATACAAAGGATGTTAGACCCGTTTCTAACAACTTCATTACACTTTTGGACTTCGATGTATTTGAATTTAAATTCAAGAAAGATGGAAAAGTTCACGAAATCGCTTTCGAGGGACTTGGATTCTTCTTGTTTAAAGGACTTGGTCAAGTTATCAGAATTTGCGCTCCAAAAGGCGTATTTGTAAGTGATAACTTAGGGAGAATTTAATTATGTTAAGTAATAGTGATAAAAAGACATTAAAAGGTATCGCAAATACATTAGATGTTAAATATCAATTGGGAAAAAGTGGCATTACTGACACCGCAGTTGATATGTTTGATAAAGCTTTAACAGCACATGAATTAATTAAAATTGATGTTATGAAAAGCGTTACAACAGAAGTAATGGAATTGGCTTTAGACATTTCTAGTAGAACAAAAGCTGAAGTGGTTACTGTAATTGGTAGAACAATTGTTCTATATAGAAAGAACCCAAAAAATCCTAAAATTAAATTTTAATTTATATGAAAAAAATCTTATTTGGTGGTGCATTTGACCCAATTCATAACGGTCATATAAATATGGCTCTCTCTGCTGCAAAACAAATTGGTGGAGAAGTTATTTTCATACCATCAAAAGTCTCTGTTTGGAAGACAAAGTCTGTAGATGCAAAGAGCAAAAAAGAAATGGTGGAATTAGCTATTAAGGATTATGATTGCTTTTCAATGTCTGATTTTGAACTAACCCACAAAGACAACTTCGTTTACTCTATTTTAACTGTAAGACATTTTGCTGAATTATATCCAAACGATGAATTGTATTTCTTAATGGGTGGAGATCAAGCTAACAAATTCCATCTTTGGTCAGAATGCGAAACAATCGCAAAATTATCGCAAATTCTTGTTTTTCCACGCAAAAATGAGGATTTTCAAAACGATAATATTAAAAGATTCAATATGAAAATCATTGATGGTGTACAAAGAAGCGATGCTTCAATGAACATCAGAAGATTCAAAGAAATCGATTCACCATATCCAGTAATTGAATATATCGAAAAGAACAATTTATACTACATTCCTAGATTAAAAGAATGGTATGGTAAACGCTATAATCATGTTAGTAGTGTTGCAGATTTATGTTATAGAATTGCAAAAGCGAATGGCTATGATGCTCAAAAAGCATACATTGCTGGTTTCTTACATGACCTTGGAAAAATGGTGGATTTAGATGATGAATCTAAAGATTATAGTGCAGAAAAAACTTTCATAGATTACGAATTAAATGGTGCATTTAGAGATTTACCTAAGTACGCAGTTCACCAAGTTTCTGGTGTCTATTATGCAAAAAAAGACTACGAAATTGATGATGAAGAGATTTTAAACGCTATTTTATGGCATTGTACAGGTCGTGATAATATGACTTGGATTGAAAAAATAGTTTACGCAGCTGATAAAATTGATCCAACTAGAGGATATGATTCTTCTAAGTTAATTGAAGCTATGATGAATGATGTAGAATCTGGATTCATAACAGTTTTAAAAGCAAACATGGAGTATATTAATTCAAAAGCAAATAAAGCGTCAGATAACATTTACACTGAAAAATGTGTGAATTATTATCTTAAATAATCTTTTGAAACAACTTCGCATAATTTACATTATGTTAACTTTGTAATAAGGAAAATATAAAGAAAATCGCCAAAAATGGCGATTTTTCTTAATTTTTGAGTGTTTTTAGTCAATTGGATGATCTTTATAATATTGTTCAAATGGATCTTCGCCTTCATAATATTTGACTGCGTTTCCGTTTTTAATCTCATTTTCAATTGTTTTAATATCTTTTTTCTTGGCAATTATTGAATAAGTTGCAAAACCAATCATAGCCAATGTTGATATTGAAACGATGACAACTGGAACCCATTCGATTCCGTATGCTTTTTCATTATTTGAAATTAAGAAAGAAATATTGTATCCACGTAATGCATAAAATTCATTGCATGCAATTAATAATTCATTCTTTCCATTAATTTCACCAAATCCAGAAATGTTTTCAATGTGAATGTCTGTTGGAATTCCAGAACCGTGACTTCCACCATAAACTGGATTTGTTGAGAGTTCGTAATTAACTGCTTCTAAACTTTCAGCGAGATGCTTGTATAAATCTGAATAATAATTTTCTCCAGGAATATGATTTAAGATTGATTTTCCAAATTCTGTATTTTCGTTTCCAAAGAAATTATCTGTTGTTGTGTCTATGTCATCTCCGACAATTGTTATGTAATCATATTGCTTATTATCTTCATAAGCTATGATTGTGACTAAAAGATTCTTTTCGTATTTTGGACTGTCTTCATCATAAATTTCACTATATTGTTCTAGTGCGTAACTTTCTAAGCTAGATTCGCTATAAGTATGATCTCCAGCAAGTAACATTACTAAAACAAAAATCATGAATAAAGCAAAAACATAAAGGAAGATTTCTGCAGCAAAATTTTTCGCGCTTTTTCTTTCTTTTGATGTATAAGGAACGTATCTATTATGGATATAAAATCCAGGTCTTACATAGTAAACAGAATGTAAATGTCCTTGATTATCATATCTTGGTGTACTTGATCCTGAAACAGAACTTCCAGATGAATGGAACCCTCCAGAGCTTCCGCCTCCTCCTGCATGTGGCATATTAATTTTCTCCTATTCTATTCAAATAATTCTTTAATTGGTTTACCTAAAAGGTAATCTGGTTTTTCGAGTCCAAAATTGTCTAAAATAGTGGCTCCTAAATCAGCAAAACTTTCTCTTTCTTCGAGTAAACCACCGTTTTTAAATGATTTTGAGTACATGATGAATGGGACTTTTTCTCTTGTGTGATCAGTTCCATACCATGTTGGGTCGTTACCGTGATCCGCTGTTACGATGATTAAATCATCTTCCTTAGAATTTTCGATAACTTCTTTTAATTGTTCGTCGAATTGTTCGATGCATTTACCATATCCAACAACATCTCTTCTATGGCCAAATTCAGAGTCAAATTCAACTAAATTAACGAAGCAAATACCTGTGAAATCGTGATTTTTGACTTCCTCAATTGTTTTGTTCATTCCATCTATATTTGAGACTGTTTTTTGTGTTTTTACTACACCATAACCATCAAAAATATCGCCAATTTTTCCGATACAACTTACCATGAATCCGTTATCTTGCAAAATGTTCATTACAGTTGGAACATTTGGCTTCAAAGCTAAGTCGTGTCTATGGCCAGTAACACGTTTATAGTTATCTTTATTGTCGCCAATATAAGGTCTAGCGATAACTCTTCCCACCATCCATTCTGGTTTCATACAGATTTCGCGAGCAATTTCACAACATCTATATAATTCTTCTAAACCAGTAGCTTCTTCGTGAGCGGCAATTTGTAATACTGAGTCCGCACTTGTATATACGATTAATGAGTTATCTCTAACTTGTTCATCACCTAATTCTTTTAAGATTTCTGTTCCACTAGCAGCTTTATTTCCGATAACTTTATGGCCAGTTTTTTCTTCTAATAGATGAATTAATTCATCTGGGAAACCGTTATCTGTAAAAGTCATGAATGGCTTTGTTGTATGAACCCCCATCATTTCCCAGTGTCCAGTCATTGTATCTTTGCCAGCGCTAATTTCTCTAGATTTTGCGATATAACAATTAGGATGAGAGACTTTTGAAGTTCCTTTATAATCGTCTAAATCGGCAATTCCTAAAGAATTTAAGCATGGAACATTAAGTCCATTTGGCATATTTTCAGCGATGTGAAGTAATGTGTTGCTACCAACGTCATTATGACCAGCATTGAAAAACTGATCAGCATCTGGTTCTGCACCAACGCCGACTGAATCAGCAACAATTACAAATATTCTTTTAAATTTTTTCATATTTCGGCACCTATTTTAGTCTATTTTTTGTTCATAAACAAATCGTATGTGTTTCGTAACTTTTGAGCGCTTACATGAGTGTAAATCTGAGTTGTGGAAATATTCTCATGTCCGAGCATTTCTTGAACTGCTCTTAGTTGAGCTCCTCCATCAAGAAGATGAGTAGCAAAGCTATGTCTTAATGTGTGAGGAGAAATTTCTTTTTTGATTCCCACCATTTCAGCATATTTTTTAATTTGTTTATAGAAATAGATTCTACTAATCTGTTCTCCATTCTTATTTAAGAAAAGGATTTTTGATGATTTACCAGGATTATTAGAGCGAACTTTTGTTACATAATCCGAGATAAATTTTAGTGAATAATCAGAAATTGGAACTTTGCGTTCTTTAGAACCTTTCCCAAAAACACTGATTATTTTCTGTTGAAATGAGACTTTTTCTAATGTCAGAGCAAGTAATTCATTAACTCTAAGTCCACTTGAATACATTGTCTCAAGCATCGCTTTATCCCTTAATCCACTAGGTGAATTAATATCGGGAGCAGATAATAATAACTCAATTTCTTCTTTTGTTAAATAGATTGGTAATCTTTCTGGTTTTTTAGGCAATGTTATTTCTGGAATATTATCCTTATATAAGCCACTATTCTTTAAGAATAATAAATAGGATTTAATAGATGATGAGATCCTTAAAACTGAAGTTACTGAATACTCGTTATTAAGACAGAAAGAAATATATTGGGATAAATGTTCTTCACATAGCTCATTAGTGTCTTTAATGGTCTTAAAATGAGCAAATAAACCTTTTAAATCATTCAAATATGAAGCCCAGGTGCTTTTTGAAAGTCCTTTTTCGACCAATAGATATTGTTTATATAAATCAAGTGAGTCAATTATTTCCATATTATTTCTTCTTTGCCTCACTTGCTCTCATTAAAAGAGGTTTATCTAATTTACGATTTAATTCATTTATTAAAAGCTTTGTAGCGGATTGCTCCTCATGCATTTCATAGTCAAAGAAAGACATCTGTATAACTACTTCTCTAGGGTCTACTAAATTTTGAAGAGTGACCCCTACTAATCTAACAGTCATTCCAAGATAATTCTTTTCGTATAGTTTAACCGCAGTGTCATATATTACTTTGTAATCGTTAGTTGGTTTATCCAATTTTTGAGACTTATTCTTAACTTTAAATTGCGTGTCTTTTACTACAATTTGGATTGTACTTCCGACTTTATTTTCTTTGACGCATCTTTCGCTTACTTCTTTTGAAAGCATATCCAAAGTTTGCTTAATTTCGTTAAAATCTTCTGTATCCTCAAAAAGGGTTGTCGAGTTACCGATTGATTTTGGGTCCCAAGGTTCTAAATCTAATTCATCACTACTATTTCCTTCAATTAAATCAGGAATTACATAGTAAAATTTGCCCATCATCATTTTGATGGTTTCATCATTATTTTTAATTTTTGTATATAAATCTCCAATGGTTTCAATACCTGCAGCTCTTAATCTAGGAGATGTTTTTTTACCAATTCCAAAAAAGTCTTCGATTGGTAAAGGAGATAATTTTTCAACACTATCTTTTCTATGAATGACTGTGATTCCCATTGGCTTTTTCATATCGCTCGCCATTTTTGCTAAAAACTTAGTTGGAGCGATACCAATTGAGCACTTTAATTTTGTTTCTTTAAATAAACCTTGTTGGAACTCTTCGAAGAATTTAATTGGATCTTTCTTTCCTTTAATTACATTTGTAAAGTCTGCATAACATTCATCGATAGAGGCGACTTCTACCATCTTTGTAAATCTTTTAACGTAATTGAAAAATTCCTTAGATTTCTTGTTATATAACTTAAAGTCTACTGGGAGAATGATTAAATGTGGACAAGCTTGTTTAGCCTTAAAAGTAGGCATTCCTGCCTTTGCTCCAAATTTTCTTGCTTCGTATGATGAAGTAGAAAGAATGCCGGCTCTACCTTCATGTCCGATAGCAACTGCTTTACCTTCTAACTTTGGATTTCTAATTTCTTCACAGCGAACGAAAAATGTATTTAGATCGATGTGACAAATTACTTTAGTTCCCATAATATTATGTTAACTAAAAGTATTATAAAATATCAATGATTTTATCAATTGATATTCCTAATTGTTCTCTTTGTTCTTCAATAGTTGCGTGGTTGATGAATTCATTAGGAATAGCTTTGATTATAATTTCGCCTTTATAACCTGTCTTAACTAAGCTTTTTGTTAGGGAGTTAGCAAAACCAACATTTGTAGAGTATGCATCATAAATGACAATCTTGCTATAGCGATTAAGACCTGTGAGATTTGATTCTAAAATTGGACGAGTATAAATTGCCTCAATAACAGAGACGTTTAATTTTCTATTTTTAATTTCTTCAACGAGTTTTTTGACGATTGGTCCATAAGAAATAATTGCGGTATTTTCTCCTTTGAGAAGACCTTTCCATTCGCCATATTTGATTTCTTCATCGACAATATTTTCTTCTTTAGCGAGTTTTTCTTTTGAGTATCTAATTGCGAAAACACCATGTTTTTTTATTGATTCTGTCAATAATGAGTTAATTTGAGAAGGAGAAGATGCCATTGCGATTGTACAATTTGGGATTGTATAAAGGAATGAGGCGTCATAAATACCTTGATGAGTATCGCCATCATTACCGACTAAGCCAGCTCTATCAATGAGTAAGGTTGTACTAAGATTCATTCTTGCTAAATCATGAGAAATTTGATCGTAAGAACGTTGTAAGAATGTTGAATACATTGATACGAAAGGATGAACTCCATTAGATGACAATCCTGCTGCTAAAATGGTTGCGTGCTCTTCTGCAATACCTACATCGAAGAAGCGATTTTTGAAATCTTTTTGGATGTTAAATAAACTACTCCCAAGAGAAGTTGCAGGACAAATTGCAACTGTATTTTCATTAGTTTTCATGATTTCGTAGAGTCTATCAGAGTACTCTTTAGACCATGAAGTTAAGGATTCATCGGTTTTAATATCACCAGTAACTTTATCAAACTTTCCGACACCATGGTATGCACCATTAACGTCTTTTTCAGTATATTCAAAGCCTTTACCTTTGACTGTTTTAATATGAATTACGACTGGTTCGTTGAAAGCTTTAGCTCTCTTAAAAGCTTTTTCCATCGCTTTGATATTGTGTCCGTCAATGTTTCCGATGTATTTGATATTGAAAACATCAAAGATGTTGAATGCGATAAGTCTATGTTTTAACCAATGCTTAAATGCAGCTAATGGTTTTAAAATTGCTCTACCAAATTTACTAGAACCAAATGATCTTTTAATAACAGATTTACTACCTTGATATGTTTTTGAGTTAGAAAGATTTCTAAATACTTTACTAAAAATGCTTTCACTATTTTTACCAATAGACATTTCATTATCGTTTACGACAATGATAATTTTTGTACGTAATTTCTTTAAGTGATCAAGAGCTTCGAAAACTAGACCGTTTTCAAAACTTGCATCTCCGATAAATGCGACAACTTGATAGTTTTCTTTTTTAAGATCTCTAGCTTCTGCAATACCCATAGCGGCACTGATAGAAGTTGAAGAGTGACCGCATTCATAACAATCGTAGATTGATTCATTTCTTTTTGGGAATCCACTTGGGCCATCTTTTTTACGAATATTTTCAAAGTCACGGCCAGTTAGGATTTTGTATGTATAACATTGGTGTCCTACATCAAAAATAATTTTATCTTTGCTGAAATCAAATGATCTACATAATGCAATTGTAGATTCAACAGCACCTAAATTACTTGAAAGGTGTCCACCATTTTCACTAACAACATCAATGATATATTGTCTTAAATCCGCGCTTAAAAGATTGAGTTCTGAATAAGACAAAGTCTTAAGAAACTCAGGATTTTCGATTTCTTTAAGATTGATGCGTTTAGGTTCTTTTTTCATTATTTGCTTTCAATAATTTTTTCGACTTTAGATTCTGCTTCTTCTAAAGTTTTACTTAATTCCGTAATAATTTTATTTCCTTCTTCATAGAGGGCGAGAGATTCCTCTAAAGAAAGAGTCTTTTGAGACATTGCATTAACAATATCGTCTAATCTTTTGAGTTTATCTTCGAATTTAGTTTGCTCCATTATAATACCTCTTTACTCTATAACTTTAAATCTCTTAAATTAGGATACATTAGTTCATAAAAAATCTTATCGCCCGGTCCTTCAAAAATTTCTGGAGTTAAATAGAAGGCAGCTCTTCCAAAGTTGGTATTGTTTTCCTGACAATAGGAAATTTGTGATGAAAAATATTCAAAATCAAATGTATTACTATATCCGTCTTGTTTCAAAAATGTCAAAAAATTATTAAATTCATATGTATATAAACTCACTCCAATAACTTCAGATAAGTCATCAGAATAGATAGAAATAGCTGGCCATACACAGAAATTTAAACCATTTCGATAAGATCTTTCAGGACCTCTATCCAGGAAACACATAAGCGAATCCCACGCTCCAAATCGCATTATATTTTCCAAATTTAGTTCCATTTTATAATTTGAAATCCAAGAAATTTCAGTAGATTCAGCAACTTTTTTAAAATCGTAATAAATTGGATTAGTGATAGTTCTTTTTTTAGAAAAAAAACCAAGTTCAATTGCTTCTTTTTCTGTAAATTTCTTTTTAATGCTTTTTTTATATGTATTAATTAAATTGTTATTACTTTCTGCAAAAATATCGTAATTGTTATACGAAAAAGAATAAAATCTACCAGAGCAGCAAAAAGAGTTCGAATCATAATTATTTAAGGAAAAGAAAGAATTAATGGACGGAGAGTAATTGTATCTCATGGCCATTTCTATAAAATCATTTGCAGATGTACCTGAATAATCCTTATCTAAATAAAATTGATCCCCGACTTTATAAGGATATCCTTGAATATAGTTATGTAACTCAATTGATGAATTGTTTTCGTTTTTGTTGTCCTCTTTATTAGTATCTAGTGTTTCATTGATTTGAGAATCTTCATCACATTCGATATTGTGATTGTTGGAGTTCGTGTTTCCAGAGCATGAACAAAGAGTTGTAGAAATGAGTATTAAAAAAACAATTGCTTTATCCATATTTTTAGTATACCTCATAATATCCAACTAATGTTGTAAGATTAAACGAAACATCATAATAATTACGACCAAGGCTTTCAATATATATTCGTTCGTTAGAAAAATTACATATTATACTATTTTCTGGATCGACAATAATATTTCCCAGACTATCTAAATTACTTACACCAGTATTTATAATAAAATGAGACCAATCGCCATTTGAATTTTGTCTTAGAAAATGATAGTAGTTAAAATTATCTGTTAAAATACAAATTTTGTATCCGCCGTGAGTACATTTATCAAATTTTTTAATAGGAATAATTCTTATACTACGATTTAGACTATCTAATTTGGTTTCAAAGGCATTAAAAACAGAATATGGAGTAATTCCGTATGGTCTAAAAATATTAGCTGTTAAGCCCAAACTATTATTTTCGTTGTATTGTATATTTCCTAAAAGATTATTAAGCGCATATGAGACACAATTGTTGTTGCTTCCTATTGATATTTCTGAATTATTATAGTTTGGAAAATAGCTTTCATAAGGGATATAGTTCCAATTCGGAATCACTGAAAAAAGATTAAGTTGAGAAGAAAAACTCGAATGAATGGTAAAAGAAAAGATAGGTTCTTGAAATAAAATATGCGAATACGTGTTTCCAATACTTGACTCAATTTGATTATTATTTAATTCATAATAAATCTTTTTTTCGTTTGAAATTGGAGATGTATTGTCAAAATTTAAAACCACACTTTTAATGGGAAAATTAAAAGACAAAGTAATTAAAGCAGAGTCGCCAAAAAAAATGCTATCAGAACCAATTGTTGTGTTTGAAAAATCAATATTGTAAAAATAGTCTTCGCTTAAAAAATTATTATGTGCTGATGAAGCATGAGTGATTTCATTTAAAAGATTTATAGATTCAGGTCGGTATCTTTTGTTCAAGAGTTCAACCAATTCAGTCAATGTATAAGAAAAGCGTAGACCAAAACCATAATGATTTTCGTAATCATAAGATATGTGCATCCCAATTGCACATCTTGATAACAAAGATGAGATAGATCTGCTTCTATCTACATAACTATCGATATATTCGTCTTCATAAAGAGAGCATATTGGAGAACCACTCATACCTTCTTGAGTATTTGAGTCATAACGGAATTGTCCGTAATTGGATAATATAACGCTATTAGAAGCATCAACTTTTTCAAAACTTTGATTCCAAGAAGGATAACCAATAATTTTTAATGAGTCGAAATTCTCAGATTCAGGTATTAAAACCCTATACGAAAGTTCTTTGCCTAATGGTTTGTCTAATCGCAAAAGGGCCCAATCTGCATTAATAGCTCTGGTTGTTATAAATTCAGAATCTAAAAATATTTCTTTTGCAAGAGCATAATATGGATATTCGGAACCCCAAACATCAGTAAGACCAATCGCACCATAAATTTCAATCTTACCAGGGAAATAATAATTTTGTATTCCATCATCGAATATTCCAGATGTTACATCCAAATATAATCCGTGAGCAGCAGTTAATAGTAAACTTTCTCCCACTAGAAAACCAGTGAAATCATACATAACGGCAACTCGCCCAAAAAAAGATTGAACATTATAGTAATATGCCCTTATTTTACAAGTGCTGCATATTTGACTTTCTTTTGGCCCTACTTCGACAGATGGTTTGAAATTATTATATGAATCTGTATATATGCTATAATCGAGTTCCTCATAAGTATAATTTAAGAAATCTTCAGAATATAATTTTTGTTCATAAAGATTATTATTTTGTAAATTAGCACTTAGAAATGTGTAATTTCGATTTTCTATATTGAAACGTAAAATGCTATTTCCGGGTGGAGATAATTGTGGAGTGTCAGTGTTATGATCATTTCCTTGAACATAAAAACCAGAAAATAGAGCTTGTTCTTGAATTCCGTGTTCTTCGGTCTTTCTAAAACCTAAAGAATCAAAAATAATAGTATTCGAAAAAAAGAGCAACAGTGAGGAATTAATTAATATTTTATTCAATATTTTTTTCATAATGCTTTTTTTATCATATTTTTTCTACTTTAGAAATAGTTTCACCATCATAGTAAATAGTCCTAATTTTATTTCCTATTTTTTGTGTTTTAGCATTTGTAATTGGCTTTCCAGATTCATCTAATGTGATTGAATAGCCTCTTTTGAGAATTCCTGTTGGTGATAAAGAAGATAATTGTTCATTTCTAAGTTCAACTTTTTGCTTTAGAAGTTCAATTTTATCTTGAATCATTCGATCTAAATCTTCCTTAGCGTTTTCAATTTCTTCTTTTTGAACTTCAACAGTATCTCTAAGACATTGTTTCATTTCGTCTAGAGCATCTTGGAAATGAAGTTCTAATTCTCTTCTATCGATAGTTGCAAGTTCAGCGGCTCCAGTAGGAGTACTTGCTCGTTTATCAGCGACGTAATCAACTAATGTAGAGTCAATTTCGTGACCAATAGCAGCGATAACTGGGATTTTACTTTCAGCAATTGCTCTTACTAAAGTTTCGTCATTAAATGCGCCTAAATCTTCACTAGCACCACCACCACGACCAATGATAATTGTGTCTAATGGATACTTCTGAGATAGGTTAAATGCTTGAAGTAATTCTTTAGGAGCATTTTCACCTTGAACTTGGCTAGGAAAGAAATAAATATCCGCGATTGGATATCTTCTTTTGATATTAAAAATAATATCCTTGATTGCAGCGCTATTTGCTGCTGTGATAACCCCAATTGCATTAGGGTATAAATTGATTGGCTTTTTTCTAGAAGCATCGAACAATCCTTCTAAAGCAAGTTTCTTTTTAAGTTGTTCGAGTTCATATAAAATATCACCTTTTCCGGATTGTTCTACATTGACTGCGATAAGTTGATAGCTACCTCTTGCCGGATAGACATCAATACTTCCTAGGACAATAATTTCATCTCCGTTTTGAGGAGTGAATTTTAGCTTAGCAGCATAAGTAGAAAATAAACAAACTGAGATGATACTCTCTTTGTCTTTTAAAGAAAAATAAACATGACCATTAGCACCATATTTTAAATTGCTAATTTCACCTTTGACCGATAAAAATCTAAGGTTTTGGTCATTATTTACAACGTTTTTGATATATCTGTTAACTTCAGAAACACTGTAAACAACTCTTGTTAGAGACATTATTTTAATACTCCATCAAGGATTGCGTTAATGAACTTTGCTTGCTTCTCTTCGATGTACTTTTTTGCAAGATCAACTGCTGTATTAATAACAATTTTCTTATCAACTTTTTCAACGTAATAGAAGTCAGCATAGCTCATTAAAAGAATAGCTTGTGTTAATAAAGGGAGACGTTCCCACTTCCAGTTAACTAATAAAGGTTGGAAAGCAGCAACAATGTCTCCGTAATGTTGCATTGTTAAAGCAACACTTCTTTTGATATAAGGGTCGACTTGATCGAAAGGAGTTTCACAAATTTCTTCGATTAATTCGTTGGCATTTCTACTTGCGTTTCCGCCACCCATTACGAAATCTGCCAATTCATCATAGATGACTGTCATGATAATAAAGTGTGATTGATTACGTGTAATTGCCATAAGTGAAACTCCTTTTAAAAGTCTAAATGTAGTTTAAATAATTATTTAATGTTTTTAACGAACGCAGCGACTTTATCAGCTGTGAAGCCAAATGCGTTGATAACGTCTTTAGCAGGTGCTGATTTACCGAACGAATCTAAGCAAACGTGATGTGCTGCATATTTATCCCAACCGAATGAAGATAACATTTCGATTGAAACGATGTGATCTCTATCTAAGCAGAAGACTGATTTCTTGTAGTCTGCTGATTGAGCATCAAAATAGCTCCAGCAAGGCATTGAAACGACTCTAACATCGATTCCATCAGCTGCTAATAATTTTTGAGCGTCAACTGCTAAGCTAACTTCACTACCAGTAGCTACTAAAATGAATTCTGGTTTCTTTGCTTCTTTAGAGATAACATAAGCACCAGCGTAAACACCTTCTTTAGAAGAACCTTCTAATAAAGGTAAGTTTTGTCTTGAAAGGATTAATGCTGTTGGGTGTTTTTCGCTATCTAAAGCAGCGTTCCATGCAGCGTAAGTTTCTCTTTCATCAGCTGGTCTAATTGTGTCAACGTTAGGAATACTTCTTAACATTGCTAATTGTTCGATTGGTTCATGTGTAGGACCATCTTCACCAACAGCGATTGAGTCGTGTGAGAATAAGTAGATTGCTGGTAAATGGCTTAATGCTGCCATTCTGATAGCTGGTTTCATATAGTCAGAGAAGACGAAGAAACAGCCAACATAAGATCTGACACCACCGTGTAAAAGCATACCGTTTTGAGCACTTGCCATTGCGAATTCTCTAATACCCCAGTTTAAGTTATGTCCGCCTCTATTATCGACGAAGTAGTTGCTACCATTATCAAGTTTAGTCATAACTGAACCCGCGACGTCAGCAGAACCACCGAATAAGTTAGAGAGTTTGCTCATGAAGAAGTTAAGGGCTTTTCCACTAGCAACACGTGATGAAGTTGAGCTACCTGCAACGAATTCAGGATATTCAACATCATATTTCTTTGCTTTGCAAGCATCTACGAAACTTGCATATGCTTCTGGGTTAGAATCTTTCCAAGCAGCGACTTTTGCTTCATAGACAGCTTTTGCTTGTTCACCACGAGCGATGAATGTATTTTTGAAGTTTTCATAAACTTCTTCTGGAACGTAGAAGTTATCGTGATCGAAGCCATAAGATAATTTTGCAGCCTTACCATCTTCATCACCTAAAGGGTTACCGTGGACTTTATTTGTACCTTGTTTAGCACTACCAAAGCCGATAACTGTGTGAACCATAATCATAGTTGGTTTGTCACTTGATTTAGCTTCAACGATAGCAGCATCAATTGCGTCGATGTCATTACCATCTTCAACTTCTAAAACATTCCAACCACTTGCGATGACTCTTGCTTTGACGTCTTCTGAGAATGAGAGGTCTAAGCCACCATCGAGAGTGACGTTATTTGCGTCATAGAAAAGGATTAATTTGTTGAGTTTTAAGTGTCCAGCAAGTGAGATAGCTTCTTGTGAGATACCTTCTTGTAAACAGCCATCACCACATAAAGCATATGTGTAGTGATTGCATGCTTCTGGATATTGGGCGTTGACCATTGTTTCAGCAATTGCCATACCAACAGCTTGTGAGATACCTTGTCCTAAAGGACCACTAGTAGCATCAACACCATCAGTCCAACCGAATTCTGGGTGACCTGGAGTTTTGCTGTCTAATTGTCTGAATGATTTCATATCATCCACTGAGACTTTGTATCCACAGAGGTGTAACATGCTGTAAAGTAATGCAGATGCGTGGCCTGCTGAGAGAACAAAACGGTCTCTATTGAACCAAGTTGAATCACTTGGAGCTGCAACTAAGTGTTTAGTGAATAATGTGTATGCAATTGGTGCACTACCTAAAGCCATGCCAGGGTGACCTGATTTTGCTTTGTTAATTGTGTCGATCGCTAAACTTCTAATTGTTGCAATTGATAATTTGTCGATGTTTGTCATAATTATTCTTCCTCTTTCATAAATTTAATTCCCAAATCTTCAACTTGTTGTCTTGTAACTTGATTTGGTGCTCCTGACATAGGGCATACGCCAGCTAAGTTTTTAGGGAATGCAATGACGTCACGGATATTTTCTGTTCCTGCTAAAATCATTGTCAATCTATCTAATCCAAATGCCATACCAGCATGTGGAGGAGTTCCATATTGGAGTGCGTTTACAAAGTAACCGAATTTATCTTGAACTTCTTGGTCACTGAGTCCGAGGATATTGAAGATCTTCTTTTGTACGTTTTGGTCGTAGATACGGAGTGTACCACCACCTGCTTCATAACCATTAATAACGATATCGTATGCGTATGAGAGCATTTGAGTAGGATCTTCATCCATCCATTTTAAGTCTTCGTCTCTTGGACGAGTGAATGGGTGATGAGTTGCAACGATTGAATTTGTTTCGACATCTCTTTCAAACATTGGGAAGTCAACGACCCATAATAAGTCATATGTATTTGGTTTAATTAATCCTAATGATTTAGCGTATTTAAGTCTTAATGCGCCAAGGAGAGGAGTTACTCTGTTATCTTTACCTGCTGCAATGATAACGATGTCATTATCTTTGAGTTCGAATGTAGAGATAATCGCGCTCTTTTCGTCATCACTTAAGAATTTAACGAATGAACCTGTGAGTTCACCGTTTTCTTTCTTAATAACTGCTAAACCACCAAGACCGAATTTCTTTGCTTCAAGAGTTAATTCATCAATTGTCTTTCTAGTTGTTTTATCAGCGACGCCGTCAATTGAGATACCGCGAATTGCTTCTGCTGATATATAAGCTTCGAAAGTTGTGTTTTTGAATACTTCTTTTAAGTTATGGAGTTCAAAACCGAATCTTGTATCAGGTTTATCACTACCAAATCTTTCCATTGCTTCTTTATAAGTCATTTGACGTAATGGAAGTTGAACATCATAGTTAACGATTTCTTTGAAATATCTTCTGATTAATTCTTCCATCATTGTTAAGAATTGTTGTTGATCTAAGAATGATGTTTCAATATCGATTTGAGTGAAATCTGGTTGTCTATCTGCACGTAAGTCTTCATCTCTGAAGCATCTTGCAATTTGATAATATCTTTCAAATCCGCCGACCATTAATAATTGTTTAAACATTTGTGGGGATTGTGGAAGAGCATAGAAACTACCGTGATGTAACCTAGATGGGACTAAGTATTCTTTAGCGCCTTCTGGAGAAGATGCACATAACATTGGAGTTTCAATTTCACAGAAATTTAAACTATGTAAATAAGTGTGAGTGATCATTTTGAGTTGGTCACGAATATCGAAAATCTTTTGCATGCAAGGTCTTCTTAAGTCCAAGTAACGATATTTTAATCTAACTTCTTCTAAAGCATCTGTATCATCTTGGATTAAAAGAGGAGTTGTCTTAGCTGTGTTAACTAATTCAATTTTTGAAGCGATAATTTCGATATCACCTGTTTTCATTTTTGGGTTTGGTTGCGCTCTTTTTGCAACTTCACCTGTGACAGAAATGACATATTCACTTCTAACATCTGGAATTTCCATTCCTTCTTTAACGTAGATTTGGATAATTCCTGAACGGTCTCTTAAATCAATAAATAAGATTGATCCGAGATTTCTTTTTCTACTAACCCAGCCAACAAGAGTAACTGTTTGGCCAACATTAGCTATGGATAATTCAGTATTTCTACAAGTTCTCTCCATATTAGTTCTCCTTTTTATCGTGGTTGTGGCAACAACATTTGTGTCCGTCAGCATCGTGGTCACAATCGCAATCGCAATCGCAGTCACCATCGCAGCATTCACATTCACAGTCATCTCCACAGCAACATTCGCATTCGTGGAATAATTCGTCGATTGTGTCTCTTAAATTTGAGATATCGACATCGAGTTGTTCTTGAGTTCTAAGGTTCTTAAGAACAACTTTGCTATTAGCAATTTCATTTTCACCGATAATAATTGCAAATTTTGCGTGTTTCTTATCAGCTCTTTTGAACATGCTACCTAATTTAACATCGTCTAAGCACATATCTACTGAATAGCCATTCATTCTTACTGCATTAGCAACAGCAACTGCAGAAGCTTGAGATTTAACTCCCATTGGCATTACGTAGAAGTCTAAGCCGTTATAAATATCTTCTGGGAATAATTCATCATCTTTAAGAACTGAAACGATTCTTTCAACTCCAAAGCTGAATCCGACGCCTGGAACATCAGGGCCACCTACTTCTTTAATTAATTTATCGTAGTGACCGCCAGCGCCGATTGCGCCATAGTTATTTCCCTTGCTTGATTTATAATGGAATTCAAATACTGTATCTGAGTAATAATCTAATCCTCTTACTAAAGTATCATCGACTTCATATGGGATAGCCATACTTTCAAGAAGATCGAGGACGAATTTGAATTTTTCTTTTGCAGATTCTGTTAAGTAATCGCTCATTTTTGGAGCGTCTTTAACGATTTCTTGATCTTCTGGAACTTTACAGTCGAGAATTCTAAGTGGGTTTAATTCTAATCTTTGTTTGCAATCTGGGCACATTTTGTCGATATGTTTTGCGAAAAATTCTTTAAGTGCGACCTTATAGTTATTTCTGCTTTCTTCATCGCCAAGTGTGTTGATTTTGATAGTAACGTTTTCTAATCCTAAAGATTGGAGGATTGTGTATGCTAATGAGATAACGTCAACATCAGCAACTGGGTTACTATGTCCGACACATTCAACACCGAATTGGTTGAATTGTCTATATCTACCTAATTGTGGTCTTTCATATCTGAAGACTGGACCGCAATAATACATTTTGATAGGTAATTCTTGTAAGTTTGTTAATTTGTTTTGAACGATTAAACGTGCAATTCCTGCTGTGAATTCAGGTCTTAATGTAAGTGATCTGTTACCTTTATCATCAAAGGTGTACATTTCTTTTCTGACAACATCACTACCTTCGCCAACACCACGAATGAATAATTCTGAGTGTTCTAAAACAGGAGGTCTAACCTCGCTGAATGCAAAGAATTCACAAATACGTTTCATGACATTCTCTACGAATGAGAATTCACATGATTCGCTACCGAATACATCGTGTGTTCCTTTAACTCCTATAATACTCATAAGTCCCTCCTAATGGATTACTCTACTAACTTCGAAGACTCCAGGAATACCATGGAGAACCGCGAAGATATCTTGTAATTTTTTGCTATTTTGAATCATGATTGTTGAAGAAATAGTTGCAGTCAATGTTTGAGCGTTTGACTTAGCAGAGATGCTCTTAATGTTGATGTGATTATTTGTAAGTGTGTGCATAACATCAACAAGAAGATTATTTCTATCGCTTGATTCAATGACGATATCAACTGGATAAGTTTGAGATTCGAGTCCTTCTTTCCAGAAAACATCGATTAATCTTTCGCCTTCATTTGCCATATTTGGACAATCGGCTCTATGGACACTAATACCTTTTCCCTTTGTAACATAGCCAATTATTGGATCGCCAGGGATTGGTGTACAGCAATTTGCCAATGTAATTGCAATATTATCTGCACCGTTACAATAAACAGGAGAGTTATCGTATCTACTTGGTTTTTTATCTGAAATAGTTGGAATAACGATTTCTTTTTTAATTCCTAAGAAGTCAACAACTGCACTTGCTGTAGGATTTCTTTGGAATACTTGATAGAAGAGATCGTCAACTGTTTCAACGCCATATTCTTTAAATAATTCAGGATTGTTGACATGTTCCAACATTCCTTTTTCATCGATGCCTCTATCTCTAAATGCATCGATAAGGGCTTGCTTACCTTTTGAGACTTTTTCTTCTCTAAGTAATGCTTCATTCTTCTTTGCTAAGTACTTTTTGATTTGGTTTTTAGCAGTATTTGATTGAACGAATTTAAGCCAGCCTTCAGATGGTCCTTCTTGTGTTTTACTTGTCTTAATTTCGACCATATCGCCAGTTTTGAGAACTGTATATAGAGGAACCATAGTCTTATTTACTAAAGCACCAACTGTAGAATCACCGATTTTTGTATGAATTCTATATGCAAAATCGATTGGACAGCTACCAACAGGAAGTTCAACTACTCTACCTTTTGGAGTGAAGACGTAAATTGATCTATCGAAAACGTCCTTACTTAAGCTATCCATATATTCAGTAGCTGTTTGGTTTTCTTCTGACATTGAGACAAAGTCTCTAAACCAGTGCAATTTGTTCTCGATTTCTTTTTGTTCGACGGCAGGGTTATAACCTGTTCCTTCTTTATATGCCCAGTGAGCAGCAACACCACTTTCAGCGATTTCGTCCATTTCTCTAGTTCTGATTTGGACTTCATAGAAGTTTCCATCGCCACCAACAATTGTTGTATGTAATGATTGATACATGTTTGATTTAGGCATTGCGATGTAATCTTTGAATCTGCCTGGAGCTGGTGTGTATGTCTTATGGATTAAACCAAGAATTTCATAACATTGAATTTCTGTCTTGGTGATAATTCTAAGAGCGAGAATATCGTAGATTTCATCAAATTGATGTCCTCTAACGTACATTTTTCTATAAATTGAATAAATTGATTTAACTCTAGCTGAGATTTCAAATGGAATATTGCTTTCAAATAAGATATCAGCAATTTTCTTTTTTAAGCTTTCGAGAGATTTTAATAAGACTTTTTGTTTCTTCTTTAATAAAGATGCAATCTCTTGATACTTTTCAGGTTCAGCATATTTAAGCGATAAATCTTCGAGTTCACTCTTTAATTTATCAAGACCTAAACGGTGAGCGATTGGAACGAAAACTTCTAATGTTTCCTTTGAAATAGCAAGTTTACGTTCATCTGAAAGAACTGCTAATGTTCTCATATTGTGTAATCTATCAGCGAGTTTGATGATAATAACACGAATATCTTTAGCCATTCCTAAGAAGATTTTTCTATGATCTTCTGCTTCGAATTCTTCAGCTGTGATTTTACTTAATTTTAATCTTTGAATTTTTGTAAGTGCGTCGACAATTTTAGCAACTTCTTTGCCCCAACCTTTTTGAATCTCTTCAATTGTTACATCTGTATCTTCAACGACATCGTGCAATAAACCTGCACAAATTGTAGAAGGACCTGATCTTAATTCAGCTAAAATGTAGGCAACTTCGATTAAGTGATGATAATAAGGTTCACCACTTCTACGAGTTTGGCCATCATGCTTTTTAAGGATGAATTTATAAGCTGATTTGATTAAATCTCTGTCTTTTTTGTTGCGGATATAAGAAAAGTAAATGTCTTCAACATCTTCGAATGTATGAAGTGGATAACCACCATTAATTTTGTATACCTTTTCTGCCATAAAAAAACACCTTATATATCTTAAGGCATTTTCTTTATAAAATAAAGATTAAGTGTAAAGATTATTATTTGTCCGCAAATTGGACTTGATATAACTTGTAGTAATAACCTTTATTTTTGAGTAATTGTTGATGGTTACCTTTTTCGATAACTTCACCGTTTTGGAGAACGATAATTTGATCAGCTTTTTGAATTGTTGAAAGTCTATGTGCAACAACTAACATTGTGCCGATATTTTTGATTTTTTCTAAGCTTTCTTGAATTAAAACTTCAGTTTCTGTATCAATGTTTGCTGTAGCTTCATCAAGGATTAAGAGTTTAGGTTTTGCTAAAACAGTTCTTGCAAAAGAGAGAAGTTGTCTTTGTCCTTGAGAGAAGTTTTCGCCTCTTTCAATAATCTCTTCGTCTAAGCCTTTTTCAGTCTTATCAATGAAGCTGTCTGCGTTAACATATTTACAAACTTCCATGATTTCATCATCGTTATAAGATTCATCATGTAGGGTAATGTTTGTTCTGATGTTTCCAGTGAATAAGAAGACATCTTGGAGCATTTGTCCAATAGTCTTGCGTAAAGAGTCGATCTTAATGTTTTTAACATTGATGCCATCAATAAAGATATCACCCTTTTGAACTTCATAATTACGGACGATTAATTGCAAAATTGTTGTTTTTCCTGCACCAGTTGCACCAACAAAGGCACATGTTTCACGTGGATTGATTGTGAATGAAACGTCTTTTAAGATCCAGTTTTCTTTTTCGTAAGCGAACCAAACGTTTCTAAATTCAATCTTACCTTCGATAGAATCAATCTCGACTGAATCTGGTAAATCTTTAACTGCTGGTTTGACATCAAGTAGGTTAAAGAGTCTTTCACTGCCAGTCATAGCTCTTTGGATACCATTGAGCTGATCAGCGAGGTTTTGGATTGGTTGGAAGAACTTATTAATATATAAGTAGAACGCAAGAACAGAACCTGGAGAAAGCTTGAAAGTCATACCGAAATAGAAGACTGCAGCCATAGCTAAACAGTAAAGGAATGAAAGCAATGGACGGTAAATTCCGAATGCTAACATGATCTTATTTCTATTCTTTCTGATGTTTTCATTCTTAACAAAGAATTCATCCTCTTTTCTCTTTTCTTGGTTGAATAATTGAATGATTTTCATACCAGAAAGGTTTTCATTTAAGAATGTATTCATGTCTGAAACATAGCGTCTTTCTTTTGTGAAAATCTTTCTTACGATGTTTCTAAATACGAACGAAATAATGAAGATAATTACTAAGAAACCAACCATAATTAATGTTAATAATGGTTCGATTGTAAGCATGATTACAAAGACACCAATAACTGTAATGATGTTCTTTAATGCATTAACAAGGATGTTTGTGAACAATTCACTGAGTGAAGCAGTATAGTTAGCAACTCTAGTAACTAAGCTACCAACAGGCATTTCATTAAGTTGATCTTGAGACATGTTTTGAATGTGCTCAAAAACCTCCATTCTTAATGAATAAACGACTTTTTGGCCTGATTTATTAAGGACATAGCTTTCTAAGAATAAGCAGCCTTGTCCAAGGACAGTAAGCGCAAATCCAGTTACTGCTAACGTAATAACATATTGAGTAGAAGTTAATGAGCCGAGGAAACTAAATGTTCTAGCAACGCCAGTAACTTCATCGATAACGCCTTGCATAAACATTGGGTTAACAACAGATAATGCAACGTTTAAGAAAGATAAAATTAATGCGAAAATAACGCTAGCTAATTCTGGTTTTAAGTATTTGAAGATTCTAGGGAGCATTTCCTTTGTAGGAATCTTTCTATCGCCTTGTAATTTTTCAATATCTTGAACAGCCATAAAAATTACCTCCCTTCCACTTCTTTCTCTAACTCTTGGAGATAAACCATCTTTGCGTAAGTTGGAGAAGTTTTTAATAAGTTTTCGTGTGTGTCAAAAGCTTCGACGCGACCTTCGCTTAAAACGATGATTTTGTCTAAGTGACATACAGTAGAAACACGAGAAGCAACTACTAAAGTAGTTTTGCCAGCTCTTTGCTCCTTAATATTCTTTAAAATAGTATCTTCTGTCTTAACATCAACAGCAGAAACACTATCGTCTAAGATTAAAATTGGGCTATTTTTGATGAATGCTCTAGCAATACTAATTCTTTGTTTTTGACCACCAGAAAGAGTAACACCACGTTCACCAGTTACAGTTTCATAACCATCTTTAAAGTTTTCAATGTCGTTACCAACACATGCAAAATCAGCAGCAGCTTTAACTTTTTCGTCATCTAAAGATAAATCAGCAAAAGCGATATTTCCTCTTACTGTATCAGAGAATAAGAAATTGTCTTGAGGGACATAAGCAACTGTTTCTCTTAAAGATGCTAAATCAGCTTTCATAACATCAACGTCGTCAATGAAAACGGCATTTTCTTGGATGTTATAGATTCTAAGTAATGAGTTAACTAAAGTTGTTTTACCACGACCGATTCTACCAACGATACCAATGCTTTCGCCTGGTTGAATTGTTAATGTGATGTCTTTTAAGTATTCTTTATCTTTGCTTGGGTATTTGAATGAGAAATTCTTAAATTCAACTTTACCTTTTACAGTTTTTGGATCAAGAACGACAGGATTTTCGCAGTTTTGAATATCTTCTGGAGCGTTCATGTAGATTTCGATTCTAGTTAATGAAGCTTTACTTCTTGAATACATAGCGACGATTTGACCCATAGCGATAAGTGGCCAAATTAATGTATCAAAGTAACCGATTAATACAACTAAATCAGATGGAGCAATTAAGAATTTTAATCCGAGGAATTTAACAACGTTACCAGTTAATGCTAAGTAACCGCCAAATCCAAGGATAACTGCAAATAATAAACCGATAACAATTTCAATAAATGCGTCGAATCCAACAGAAATAACTGCAAATTTAACGTTAACATCTTTGTTATTGTGAGCGACTTTACTGAATGCTCTTAATTGATGTCTTTGTTTAACAAAGGCTTTGATAACTCTGATACCTGTAAAGCTTTCTTGAGTGAAATCATATAAGTGATCGTATGCTTCTTGTCTTTCAAACCACTTTTTAGACATGATTTTTTCAGCAACAAGACCCCAAATGACGATTAAAATCATTGGAATTAATAATAAAATTAAGAATTGCCATGATAATGCAAAAATCTTAATGATACACATTAAGCTGAGGGCAAAACCGTCAACCATCATAACAACACCAAAACCAAGATATTCTTGTAAAGTTTCAATATCGTTAGTAAAAGAAGACATGATATTTCCAACCTTGTTGTTATGGAAATATTCAACTGAAAGTTTTTCAGCTTTTACGAACATATCATGACGTAAATCTGCTTCAATCTTATGACTTGCGTGGAATAAAGTGAAACGCCAAAGCATTCTACCAGCCATTAAACCAACACCAATTAAGATTGTGTAAAGAGCAATACGAATGACATCTGAAGTCATTTCTGGAGTAAATGTACCAGTTTTTCCGGCAGCGTCAAAAATTCCAACTAATTGTCCTAAGAATTCTGGGATGAATAATTGGATGTAATCGACTGCAATCAAGGCTACAACACCGAGAATGTAGAAGATAATATATTTGAGATAATATTTGTTTAAGTACTTACTGAATAGCATACGTCCAAAATCTTAATTCTTTTTACTACTAAAGTAAACAGAAAAGCACTTATTTTATGTCTGAAATTAAAAATTCTAAAGATTTGACGTTTTTATATGTGGAAATTCTTAAACTTCCGAGTAAATTTACACTATCTTTACCCATTAATGAATCTTTTGAGAAGTTGAAACCTGTAATTTTACTGTTAGTTCCAATTTGGGTGATGATATGTTTTTCGTCCTTTGAGTATCTTAACGATCCAACTCTGATATTTAATAAATTAAAAATTGGCTTTTTCCAAGATTCGCCGAATGGTCCGAATTTTTGAATTAATTCATAGTTTTCGAAACTAACTTCAGTGATTGACATAGGAATGCTTGGCTTTTCCACCTCTACAATAGGATGTTCTTTAGCAAAGTTATTAAATCTTTCTTTAAATTCAGGGAAATTCTCTTTTTTAATTGAACAACCACCTGCTAATGAGTGTCCACCGAAAGCGAGCATTAAATCTGAAAGTGAGTTAAATGCTTCTACGACATTAAATCCATCTAGTGAACGAGCGCTTCCTTTTAAAAGATCTTGTTCAGCGTTATATGTAAAAACGATTGAAGGTTTTCTATATTTATTTAATAAAGAATTAGCGATTAATCCGATAAGTCCTTCTTTTTCTTCAACTAACGCTACAATTCCAAAGTCATTTTCACTAACTGAAATTACACTATCGCCAGAGATTTTTGATGCTTCTTTTCTTTGTTCGTTGAGTTCAGAAATCCACGAAAAGTAGGATAATATCTCATCATTATCATTACTAATGAAATACTTTACGATATCAGAAACAGAATTATCTTCAACAATTCTACCTACTGAGTTAATTTTTGGAGCAATTGACATACCGATAGAAGTTTCATCGAACTTCTCATTGCCTTTAAGTAAATCGATTTGGTAAAATTCCCCATCAACATATCTAGGGAATACAATTCTAAGAAGGTCTCTATTATAACCTCTTAAAGGCATCATATCACTTATAATTGATATAGCAGCTAATGTAGAAAGATACTTGTCAAATCTTCTTAACATATAGACTGAAAATAGGAAAGCTACAGAAGCCCCACTAGTCGAAAATTCGCTCAATTTTGATAAAAATGGGTGCAAAATCACGTTTGCATTAGGAATATGTTCAGGAACTTCATGGTGATCTAAGACTAAGACATCTACACCATGTTCTCTACAATATGCGATTGGTTCCACGGCACTTACACCATTATCAACACATATTAATAAACCGACCCCATTTTCTACAATTTCTTTAGCTTTATTTAAGTTAATTCCATATCCATCTTTATATCTATTTGGGATGTAAAAAGTGACATCATAAGATAAATATTGGAACATTTTTGCAAGAATTGAAGTTCCCATAATTCCATCTGCATCATAGTCTCCATAGACATGAATCTTTTTATTAGATTTAATTGCGTCGTTTACTAAAATAACTGCATCTTTTACATTATTAAAACGATAAGTATTGATAAAGGATTGTGGGTTAACATCCTTATTCAATTCTTTAAACTCATCTTCTGTAATTGAATAATATTCTAATAATCTATTAAATAAATCTTTCATATACAAAAAAGGCTACTTAATAGTAGCCATAATTTTTTAGTCGTTAATACCAATGAAGATTGCTTCTTCTGGTTCAGCACTCTTTGCTTTAGCACTTGATTTTGCTTTAGCTTTTCTTGGCTTAGCCTTACCGACATTAGCGAATTTCTTGAATAAGAATTGGCTGACTGGTCCTAAGACGAACATTGCTAATGCAAATGCAGCTGCAACAGCAATAATGATTTGTACTGAGATCCAGCTCATACCACTAGGACCAAATCCAAAGAAGTTAATTCCGAGGTATAAACCAACGATTGCGATATTTAAGATATCACCAAAGCCATATGAAATAGCTTTCTTCATGATTTCGTTTCTATTTTCGTAAGAATTATCATGTTTCTTATCATCTAAGACTAATTCTCTTTCTTTATCCATAAAGAGGATTGCGAATACGAAACATAAGAATTCAGCAACGACAGCGCCAATTACAGCAGTATTTGTTGCAGGGATGAAATAGAGTAATGATAATAAGCCAGCAACGACTGTAGCGCCGATTAATGTTGTAGCACAAGCAGCTAAACCTCTAGAGAGTTTGAATCTTGCTAATAAGTATAATGCTGTAGTTAATAAAGCAGCACCTGTAGCAATGAATACTCTACCAACACTTAAATTTGATTTTGATGTTGATGAGCCTGAAGCATATTCAACATTTAAGCAGTATGAAGAAACTTTATTAACGATATCGTTAGTAACAACATCATCTGTACCTAAATCAGCGATATTGTATTCTGTACCGTTATAATAAACTTTTTCAGGAACTGCAGCGTTCGCTTTTACTAAGTAACCAACATAGCAGTGATTAACGTATGGGTTTTCTTCTGAATTATCATATTCTAAGACGTCGAAATCAACTAAGACTGGAGCATCAAAGACACTTGATAATGATTTTGTACCAGCTTGATCGAGTTTAACTTCGTCTAAGACAGAAGAAATATTATTTGAAACGACTGATAAGTCGATTCCATTTTCGTTATCAATCTTGAAGAAGATTTCGTTATCGTATTGTTTTGAAGGATTGTTATAAACAGAACCTTTGACAATACCGAATGTTAACATTGCAACTAAAGCAACACCAAATGAGGCAAATGAGATGATTGAAGCTAATTTTGATTTCTTAGTGAAATCTTTATCAGCATAAGCACCGAAATATGTTTGTTTTTCTTCGTTAATTAAGCTTGGAACTTTGCTTTGATCAACGCCGAACATATTGTATTTGCCTTGTGTATATGCAGCGTTAGTGTCTAACCACATAAATGCTTTGAATACGATTAAGTTTAAGATTAAACCAGCGATTCCGCCTAAAACAGTTACTAAAGCGAAGCTCTTCATAGAAGCACCGCCAATTAAGTAATTGAAAGCACCAAGGATAACTAAAGCAACATGAATATCAGTAACGATTAATGTGCTTTTCTTGCTTGCTTCTGTGTTAGCTTTCTTAACAGAACGTCCACGATATGCTTCATCTTTAAATTTATTTAAGTATAAGCAACCACTTGCTAATGAAGCGAATCCAACAAGGATTAAACCAACAACAGCGAATAAGTTAAATTCAGTACCGAAAATCATGAGGAATAAAATTCCTAAGAAGACTGAAACTGTTGTAGTTGTTGCGATACTTAAAGCACCGAATTTATAGAAAACGATTAAGATTAATGAAGTTAAGATGATTGCACAAGCAAATGCAATGAATGTTGAGCTTGTGAAAACTGTTTGGTTTTTGCCTAAATTGTATAAGCTTTCAATTTTTGCAGGAGCTGATTCTTCGTTGATACATGTAACGTCAAATTCATATGCACCAGCATTTAATAAGTTTCTATAGAATGTACCGTTTTTCCAAGCAACAGCAATGTTTGCTGTATCAACTTTACCTTCTTCGTCACCAATGTTTAAAACAGTACTTAAAGCGTAAACATCACCATCGACGAAATAGTCGAATGTTTTTGTATCATCTGTACCGTCGTTTTTAACTTGGAATCTTAATAAAACTAAGTTTTGGAAGTTATCATCTTCGAATGAATCACGACCTGGAACAAAGTTATAAACTAAGTACATGAATTTTGCTGTTTCAGCATCGCCAGCACCTTCTTCTGATTCTTCTTTGATTGTGATATCAGCAGAGTTGACAGCACCAGAAACGACCGCTTTATAATCTTCGTTTGTGATATCAACAGGAATGTTAATTGTTGGGTAAACATCGTTTGTGTCAGTTAAGTAAGCTGGTTTATCACCATTTACGAAAGCTTCAGCACTAACGAAGTGGTCAACTTTTTCTGAGTCATAAGAATAAAGATATAAAGAACCATTGAATGTTAAATATTCTTTAATTTGGGAATAGTCGACTGAGTCTTGATAAAGAGTAACTTTAATTAAATCTTTTCCGAATGGAGCTACGTCAAAGCCTTCGATTTCAGCTGTATTGAGACGTTCTTCCATGATGTCTGCGACTTCTTGAAGTGATCCGTCTACAAAATCTTTTGGATTATTTTCACCATTATCTGTCTTTTCTGTGACGTGGAATGTAAGTGTTTTACCATTTGCATAATCCATGCCAACGTTTAATCTGTTTGTGACAGCAGTAAAAGTAACTACCATCATTACAAAAGTAGTAATAGCTATAATAATGTGAGCCCAAATTCTACGCATATATATACCTCCAGCGCGTGTGCGCTATTCATAGTCGCTTTATACAATACTATATTTATTGAATTAATTCAATATATGACTTAAAAAAGTCCTGCATTTTTTAGAGATTTTAAGTGTTCGATTGCTCGCTTAGTTGCAACCCGTCCTTTTATCGTTTTATCGATCATCCCAAGTTTGAGTAAATATGGCTCATAAACTTGCTCAATATTTTCTGGTTCTTCACCTATATAACTAGACAGAGTTTCAAGCCCAACCGGGCCTCCTTTAAACCTCACAATTAAAGTTTGAAGATACTTAATATCTACAGAGTCTAAACCTATGTCATCTATACCGATATTTTTGAATGCTTCAAGGGTATTTTCGATGGTTATTTTGTTCAGATTTTGGTAGTGAGCGAAGTCTCTAACACGTCTAAAAATTCTGTTCGCAATTCGTGGTGTTCCCCTACTTCTTTTTGCTATTTCTATAGCGGATTTTTTATCGATAGAAAATCCGTAAAATTTTGCGGTTCTTTCCACTATTTTTGCTAATTCTTCTACTTTGTAGAAGTTAATCTTCTCTACTATGCCAAATCTAGCACGTAAAGGTGAGGATAAACTACCTGGTTTAGTGGTTGCTCCAACTATAGTAAATGGAGGCAATTCTAAAGTGATAGTTTTACATGAATTTTCTCTAGAAATCAGGATAGAAAGTTTAAAGTCTTCCATCGCACTATAAAGCACTTCCTCTACTGAGTGAGGAAGACGATGAATTTCATCAATAAATAGGACATCATTTGCCTCTAATTCTGATAAAATTCCTGCTAAATCTCCTGGTCTTTCAATACTTGGTCCACTAGCTAAAACTAATTTAGAATTCATCTCGTTTGCGATGATATTTGCTAAGGTAGTTTTACCTAATCCAGGAGGACCATAAAGTAAAACATGATCTAGTGTTTCGGAGCGGAATTTTGCTGCTCCAATATAAATTCCTAGATTTCGTTTTAACTCTTCTTGACCGATATATTCTTGTAATGTTTTCGGTCTTAAAAATAAGTCATTATCGACTACTTTTGGGCTAGAAACCTTCTTCATTAGCTTCTAACCTCCTTAAGAGCTAGCTTTAAAAGTTCATCCTTTTCTAGCCCTTCAATATAAATTTTTCTAATTGCAGAATCGACGGAATTTGGTCTAAAACCTAGACCGATTAACGCACTTCTTACATCGTTTACATCATCTGGTTCTTCTTCCTCAGGTCCAACAAAATACCCTTTTAATTCAAGAATAATTTGTCTAGCAGTCTTATATCCTACCAAAGGTAGCGACTTTAAATATTTGATATCTTCATGATTGATCGCGTAGATAAGTTGTTGAGGAGTACCAACTGAAAGCATAGCCAAAGCAGTTTTCGCTCCTATGCCTTGAATTTTAATCAATGTTAAAAATAAGTTTCTTTCTTCAGGGGTTAGAAAACCAACAAGATAGCTATCTTCTTGTTTTTGAATATTATATGTAAGAAGTTTTATTTCATCTCCGATATTAAACGAAGATGGTTTTGAGACATAGACCGAGTAGCCTATGTTATTTACGTCGATTACTACAGTTTCTTTTGTGGTAGAATCTACTCTACCTTTCAAAAAACTGATCATAATTCCTCCTAATTATTAATTATTATAAATAAGATAATAAGTAGAATAGTTAGTAGACCAGTAGCTAAACCAATAATTACGTTTGTGTATTTTTTGTTCATTTCTAGTCTCTATCAAATTCTTTTGGAGTAGGAATTGGGATTCTTTTGTGTTCACTGACTTTGTGAAGTCTTTCAATTTTTGCTTTTGCATCTTCGCTTACTTCTTTACCTAAAAGGTATGCGTCGAGTTCTGCGTAAGTAACTCCCATTTCAGTTTCGTCAGTTTGGCCTTCGAAAAGTCCTGCAGTTGGGACTCTTTCTGCTAATTTTGTTGGAACACCAAGGATTTTACATGCTTTAACAACTTCGCCTTTAAGGAGATGCGCGATTGGTAAAATATCTGCAGCACCATCACCATATTTTGTGAAGTATCCTGTATATTTTTCATCAGCGTTATCAGTTCCAACAACTAAATAACCATGTTTTTGTGCGTATGCATAGAGAACTGACATTCTCATTCTTGCTTTTAAGTTTCCTAATGTTGAACGATCGAGTTCACCACTAGCTGTTTCAATTGTAGATTTAAATAATTTAAAAGTTTCAGTAGCGTCTACTACTTTATAAGGAACGTCCATTGATTTACAAAGTTCGATTCCGTCTTCTAAATCCTTAATATTAGAATCAATAGGCATTAAAATTCCCATCATATTTTCTTTACCGACTGCTTTTTTAACTAAAACAGCTGCTAAAGAAGAGTCAACGCCACCGCTAACGCCGAGGACGTAACCTTTAATGAATGGTTTATCTGAAATATATCCTTTTAAGAAAGAAACGATTTCATCAATGTATTGTTCTAAAGTCATAATAATTACCTCACGTATTCAAATGAGAAGTCATCAAGAATAACTGTGTCGCCATCTTCAGCGCCAAGTTCTTCTAATTTATCATCAATTCTAAGTTTTCTAATCTTGCTCATTAAGACCATCATACCTTCATCAGTAGTAATGTTAGTCATCTTGTAGAACTTAATCATCTTGTCACCCAAGATTTGCCAAGTATGAGCATCAATACGTTTAATGTAGAAGTATTCTTCTTCATCTTCGAGTTTGTATGTTTTATGGTCGAGAACTTCTTCTTCGTTTTCACTATAAAGTGGGAATAATGGAGTTTTTTCAATTAAATCTGCAGTTTTATAGATTAATAAGTCGATATTTTCTTCGCTAATTGCTGAAATTGGAATAATTTCTTGATCAACTTTCTTTTTGAATTCAGCTAATCTTTCAGCAGCGCCTTCTTCATCCATTTTTGAAGCAACTAAGATGCTTGGACGTTTATTTAAACCGAATCCATAGCAATCTAATTCATTAAGAATTGCCTTGTAATCTTCGTAAGGATCACGTCCATTTTCAGACATATCAATAACGTGGATAATAACTCTACATCTTTCGATGTGTCTTAAGAATGTTAAGCCTAAGCCTTTTCCTAAGTGAGCACCTTCAATAAGTCCTGGTAAATCAGCCATAACAAAACTACGGCCATCTTTTGCGCTAACAAGTCCTAAATTAGGGACGATTGTTGTGAATGGATAATCAGCGATTTCAGGTTTTGCAGCACTGACAACTGATAATAAAGTAGATTTTCCAACGCTTGGGAAACCAACTAAACCGACATCAGCGAGCATCTTTAATTCAAGAATTAATCTTTTTCTAATACCTGGTTCACCGTTTTCAGCGATTCTTGGAACTCTATTTGTTGAGCTCTTGAAACAAGTGTTTCCACGACCTCCACGTCCGCCTTTAGCAACGCAGATAGTTTTACCTTCTTCGACTAAATCGCCTAAGAATACATGGTCTTTTTCTTCGAAAATGACAGTTCCAAGTGGGACATCAACAATAACATCTTCACTTGCGTGTCCATATTGATTTTTAATTCCGCCGTTTTCACCATCTTTTGCGATGA
This sequence comes from Bacilli bacterium, assembly GCA_024399115.1. Classification (GTDB taxonomy): domain Bacteria; phylum Bacillota_I; class Bacilli_A; order RFN20; family CAG-826; genus RGIG9670. The sequence goes on along the minus strand of JAKSHZ010000006.1, from coordinate 32,806 downwards.
ATGTTTTACTATGACGGAAATTAAATAATGTATTAATGTGAGAGTTTGCTCTAAAAATGATAGAGCCACCACGACCACCGTTACCGCCAGCAGGACCACCTTTAGCTACGAATTTTTCACGTCTAAAAGCAATGGCACCATCGCCACCTTTTCCACTTCTGACTTCAATAACAGCACGATCAATAAATGTAGGCATATTTTCTCCGGTCATTATTATAATATAATGAAAAATAAAAGACCACAAAATTAATTGTGGTCTTTATAATCTTTGTTTGCTTAAGACTTACTTTGCAACAACAGTTACTACTGTTTTGTCTTTGCCTTCACGAGTATATTTAACAATACCGTTTACTAAAGCGAAAATAGTATCATCTTTTCCTTTTTTAGTATTAGCACCTGGATAGATTCTAGTACCTCTTTGACGATAGATAATGCTACCTGCATGGCACCATTGACCATCAGCGACTTTAGCACCTAATCTACGACCAGCTGAATCACGGCCGTTCTTTGTGGAACCAACACCCTTTTTAGAAGCAAAGAATTGTAAATTTAATTTAAAATTCATATTAATTGTTTCCTTTCATTTCTTGTTCATCGATGTGAACGTTTTTAGGATACTCACTTTCAATCTTTTTTACCGATTTAATGATAGTTTCTAATACCACTTTATCGTGTTCAGAATTGCTACCCTTACTTTCGATATAGAAATATCCTTTTTCCTCATCCATTTCATAAGAGTAATTCTCTTCATCGTTAATATTAGCTAAGCCACCAAATACGACAGCGCTAACACCAGAACATACAATGTCTTGACCATAAGGACCAGCATTTGCATGACCTTTAACTTCAATAGATTTGAATTCCTTATTTATGTAACAGATTTTGATTTTAATCATTTGATTAACCGTTAATAGCTTCGATAACTAAGCAAGTGTATGGTTGACGATGACCAATAGTTTTGTGTTCGTTAGCCTTTGCTTTGTATTTGAAGACGCGGATTTTCTTTTCTTTACCTTGTTTTTCAACTTTAGCTGTAACAGTTGCACCATCAACATATGGTTTACCAACTTTTGCAGAAGCGCCACCAACAAATAAAACTTTGTCGATTGTTACTGTTGAACCAACTTCAGCTTCGATCTTTTCAACGTAGATTTTTTCGCCTACTTCAACACGAAGTTGTTTTCCGCCTGTTTCAATAATTGCGTACATAATTAGCCTCCTTCTTTTCTTCACTAAGTACTCGCTATGAAGGTAGATAAATCTTTGAAAACCTTTTCTATGCGGTTGTAGCTAGTGAGGCAACAACGTTAGTAATATATCATAGATAATATTATGGTGCAAACTTATTTTTCTTTTTTATTCAGTAAAGAATAATATCCACTTTGTCCGATAATCAAGTGATCTAATAAAATAAACCCGAATTTTTTGGAAACTCTTAATAATTCATCTGTAAAAATTAAGTCGTTTTCGCTTGGAAAAAGGGAATCGTTTGGGTGATTATGAATCACATAGAAATAATAGCCTTTTTCCAACATAATTGCACGACATATCTCCACAGGAGATAGACTTAAGCCAACAGATGTGCCTTTATATAGCGTTTTCTCGTGAATAATTTTTCGATTTTTGTTCAAGACCACCAAGACAAAAATCTCCTTATCCAAGTTAGCCATTTTGCTATAGTAACGCTCATATAAAAACTCTGAATCGATCGCATAAGTCGACTCTAAAATTATGTGTTTTCTACGTGCATATCTACTTGCTATTTCAAAACATGCGCATAATTTTAGAGCCTTTTTTTTAGAAATTCCTTTAAACTGCATGAAGTATTGATAAGGTTTACTTGCTAAATTAAACATAGTTAAAGAATCCGCAAGAAGATTATTAGCAAGTCGCAATCCTTCTAAATCCTTGCTTCCCACTCCAAGAAGGATTGCTAAAAGTTCGGCATCATTAAGAGTAGATATACCGAATCTAATCGCCTTTTTGTTTGGAATATCAATATCTGGAATTTCGCACTTCTTATGCATAATACTTACCTACTTCCAGTCAAATTTCCATCCACCTGGGATGGTGACTGTACCTTTGGAAGCACGATAAAGACGATAAACAACTACCGCCATTACTGCAGCTAAAATCATCGCCATGATACTCGCGATGGTAATAGCTTCGCCTGGAGTGATATTCATACACTCTTCAAGGCTTAATTCTCTATAAGTCATAAAAAAACCTCCTTACTATTAATAAGGGGGCATTTTTTGAATTTTTTACAAAATTTCTGAAAATTTTTATTTTAAAGCAGATAATTTTGCTTCAAGTTCAGCAAGATTTTTCTTGTGTTGTTCTAACTTGCTCTTTTCAAGAGCGATCTTCTCTGCAGGTGCTTTTTGGACGAATCCAGGGTTACCTAACATTTTTTCACAACGGAAGATCTCTGACTTGATAGTTTCGATATCTTTTGCAAGTTTTTTCATCAAGTCTTCCTTGCCTGCTTCGTTTTTAATTAACATGCTACCAATGTCATAAACGCTGATATCGCCAGAGTTTTCTAAAGCGTCAACAATTTCTACATCCGAGAATGTAAATCTCTTTAAATAAGTTAAGAAACCATCAAATACACTAGATTTAAGAACAATCTTGAGTTCAAGTTTAGCGTTTGGAGCTAATTTATTCTCAATCTTGTAGTTTCTTACATCTTTAATCATATTGAATAAGAGATTAACTTGATTTTCAGTTGAATCATTAATGATTGACTTATTGTAAGTTGGGTAAGTTTCTAACATGACACTTTCTTCGTGTGCTGGGATATTTAAGTATAATTCTTCAGCAACGAATGGAGTGTATGGATAGATTAAGAGAATAATGTTCTTTAAGACAAAGTAGAGAACTTGATAAGTTGTTGATTTAACTTGTTCATCATCACTACTTAACGCAACCTTACTCATTTCGAGGTATTGTCCACAGAAATCGTCATAGACGAAATTATATAAATGTCCACTAGCAGCGTTGAAATCATATTTATCCATGTTAGCAGTAACGTTTTTGATTGTTTCTTCTAAACGGTTGATGATCCATTGGTCTAATGGAGAGAATTTTTCGTTAGATAAAGCTTCTGGAGCGAAATCTTCAGGTAAGATTGAAAGAACGTAACGTGCACTATTCCAAATCTTATTAATATAGTTACTTGCAGCTTGGACTTTTTCTTCGATATATCTCATATCTTGTCCTGGAGTTGAATTAGTTGTTAAGAAATATCTGAGTGCATCTGCACCATATTGTTCAATAACATCCATTGGATCAACACCATTTCCGAGAGATTTTGACATTTTTCTGCCTAATTCATCACGGACAAGGCCATGAATAACAACGTTTTTAAATGGTCTTTGCTTTGTCATTTCAAGAGATTGGAAAATCATTCTTGAAACCCAGAAGAAGATGATGTCGTAGCCAGTGACTAAGCAGTCTGTTGGGAAATATCTTTCTAAATCTTCTGTATTATTTGGCCAACCTAATGTTGAGAAAGGCCAAAGAGCACTTGAGAACCAAGTATCAAGAACGTCACTTTCTTGTTCCCAGTTTTCCATATCTTCAGGTGGGTCCATTAAGACTTTAACTTCACCTGTATGTTTGTTGTAATAAGCTGGAATTCTATGTCCCCACCAGAGTTGACGAGAGACACACCAGTCTTCAACATTTTCCATCCAAGAAGTGAAAACTTTTTCAAATCTTTCAGGAACGAAATTAACCTTCATTTCGCTATCTTGATTAGCTAATGCTTGCTCAGCTAAAGGACGCATTTTAACGAACCATTGCTTACTTAACATAGGTTCGACAACACAGTTATTTCTTTCACTATGTCCAACAGGGTGAACGATGTCTTCTGTCTTAACAAAGTTGCCTGCTGCTTTGATGTCTTCAACGAGTTGTTTTCTACATTCAAAGCGGTCTAAACCACAATATTTGCCACATTTTTCATTCATTGTAGCGTCTTTATTAAAGATAATTGGCATGTCGAAACCATACTTCTTACCGATGATAAAGTCGTTTGGATCGTGAGCTGGAGTACATTTCATAGCGCCAGTTCCGAAGCCAATTTCAACGTATTCATCACCGATGACTGGAATCTCATCACCATTAGCTGGATTTATAACCTTCTTTCCGATGTATTGTTTTAAGTTTTCATCATTAGGGTTGATAACAACACAGACGTCACCGAACATTGTTTCTGGACGAGTTGTTGCAACGATTAAGCTATCATCTTCTCCAACGATTGGATACTTGAAATAGAACATTTGTCCTGGGTCATCTTGGTGAATAACTTCGACGTTACTAAGAGCAGTTTGTTGGACTGGGTCCCAGTTGATAATACGTTCGCCTTGGTATATTAATCCTTTATTATATAGGTTAACGAAAACGGTTCTAACAGCGTAGTTTAAACCTTCATCAAGAGTAAATCTTTCTCTTGTGTAGTCTAATGAAATACCCATCTTAGCCCATTGTTTATGGATGTTATCTGCGTATTCAGCTTTCCAAGCCCAAGCCCATTTTAAGAATTCTTCTCTTGAGATTTTTGTTACATCAATGCCGTTATTAACTAACTTTTGCATAACTTTTGCTTGAGTTGCAATTCCAGCATGATCCATACCAGGGAGATATAACATATCAAAACCTTGTAATCTCTTATAACGAGCGATAATGTCTTGGATTGTTGTATCCCAAGCGTGTCCGATATGTAATTTACCTGTAACGTTTGGTGGAGGAATTACAATAGTAAAAGGAATCTTACTCTTATCACCAGCAGTAAAATAACCTTTAGATTTCCAATTTTCGTATTTTCCCTCTTCAACTTGATGAGGATCATAACGTTTTTCTAACATAGATTTTTCCTCCTAAAATAAAAACGCCCTTATTTCTAAGGACGCTATTAACGTGGTACCACCTTAGTTCGGATTTCTCCGCACTTAATCTTCCTAATTTAGTTTAGGTAACTATTCCTCCAAAGCGACCTTCATTAAGTATCTCTACCAGGCTTCCACCATCCCCAGCTCTCTATGAGAAATATTCTTAATTACTCCTCTTTTTCATCGGAATCGATATAAATTATACAAGATTAAACTATTTTTTCAATAACTTGTCTAAGCTTGTCTAAACTTCTTGGTTCGAGCTTTGAAGTATATAAAACTCGTTCAGTTGAGAAGTTTGCTTGTTTAATTCTTTTAAGCAAAGCGGCTTTTCCACTTTGATTTACCTTATCAGCCTTAGTAATTACAAAGTAATAAGGAATATCAGTTTCTATTACGAAATCGATTAATTCTTTATCAGATTCGTCGATTTCGCGTCTAGAATCGAGCAAAATGAGTACTGCTTTTAATAATGAGTTATCTGTGAAATAATCTTCCATCATCTCACCAAATAAAGCATCTAAATCAACTCCGCCTTTTGCATATCCATATCCAGGTGCATCTACTAAGTAGAACTTATTATCTATATTAAAATAATTAAGTAATTTAGTGTGTCCTGGTTTTGATGAGGTAAACGCAAGACTTTTTCTTGAAGAAAGCGAGTTGATTAAAGTAGATTTTCCAACGTTACTTTTACCTACTACCAAAATTTCAGGAAGTCCACCATCAGGTCTTTCTGACTGTTTTGATGCAGATTTAACAAAGTTAGCGTTTTTAAAATTAATCATTTTGTTTTAATAATGCAAATTCAACAGCATCATCTACTGTTTCCATTGTCTTAATTATGAGAGATTCTCTAACTTCTTTTGGAAGTTCATCGACATCTTTCTTATTATCTTTAGGAACGATAATAGCTTTAATTCCGCTACGTAAAGCTGCTAAAGATTTTTCTCTTAAGCCACCGATTGGTAATGCGTTACCTCTTAAAGTAACTTCACCAGTCATAGCAACATCTGGGTTAACAGGAGTATGGCTTAAGCATGAAATAATTGCTGTAGTAATTGCGACACCAGCACTTGGGCCATCTTTTGGTACAGCACCTTCTGGAACGTGAATGTGAATATCATTTCCAACGAAAATTTCACTATCAATATGGTATTTTTCAGCGTTTGCTTTGACATAATCTAACGCAATTGCGGCAGATTCTTTCATAACATCGCCTAATTTACCAGTTAAAACTAATGAACCCTTACCTTTGAAGTAATTAACTTCGATTGGAAGAATATCACCACCAAATTGAGTATATGCAAGACCAGTTACAACACCAACTTGTGGTTTTGCTTCTTTCTTACTATCTTCAAAGATTGGTGCAAGTAAGAATTCTCTTACTTTTTCTTCATTAATTTCGATGTGTTCGATTGATGGATCTTTAACGATTGCAACTGCAACTTTTCTGATACATGAAGCAATCTTTCTTTCTAAGTCACGGACACCAGCTTCTCTTGTATAGTGACGGATGATGAATGTAATTGCGTCATCTGTGAAGCTAACTTGTTCTGGTGTTAAACCATTTGCTTCGATTTGTTTTGAAATCAAATGGTCTTTTGTGATGTGAACTTTTTCGATTTCTGTATATGAGTTAAGTTCGATTAATTCAAGTCTGTCTCTTAATGGACCAGGAATATTTTCGAGGTAGTTTGCAGTACAAATGAATAAAACATCGCTTAAATCATATGGTTCTTCAACGAAATTATCGTTAAATTGTGTATTTTGTTCAGGATCAAGAACTTCGAGCATTGCACTTGCTGGGTCTCCTTTATAAGAAGATGCAAGTTTATCAATTTCATCGAGTAAGAATACTGGGTTAGTAACACCAGCTTTTCTCATACCTTGGATAATTCTTCCAGGCATTGATCCAACATAAGTACGTCTATGGCCTCTAATTTCAGCTTCATCAGAGATACCACCTAAAGATGCTTTGAAGAATTTTCTTCCTAAAGCTCTAGCGATTGACTTACCTAATGAAGTTTTACCTGTTCCTGGAGGACCATAGAAACAAAGAATTGGAGATTTTAAGTTACCAGTTAACTTTTTAACCGCTAAATACTCAATAATTCTCTTCTTTGGAACTTCAAGACCAAAATGGTCTTCGTCTAAGATCTTTTCGACATGATTTAAGTCGTTATCATCTTCAGTTTTTTCAAACCAAGGCATTGACATTAAAACGTCGACATAGCTTTGAATTAAAGCACTTTCGAGAGAGCCTTGAGGCATCATATCGTATTTCTTTAATTCGTTTTTGATTTTCTTTTTGATGTATTCAGGATAAGGATTTGCCTCGAGTTTTTCTAAAATTGTCTCAGGTGAATTCTTATCTTCTGTATTTTCGCCAAGTTCTTTCTTAATAGCTTTTAATTTTTCTCTTAAGAAATATTCCTTTTGGCTCTTTTCACTAGCTTCACGAACTGAATTTTGGATGTTTCTTTCGATTTCATCCTTTTGTTTTTCTCCAGAAATGAGGAGAAGAACTCTTTGCATCAATTCTTCAGCTGTCTTAGATTCTAAGATTTTTTGTTTGTCTTCAGCAGTTCCTGAAATGAATTCTGCGACTGCAAAGCAAACGTTAATTGCTGAATCGCTGCTCGCAAGAACATTTGCGATGCTCTTAGGCATTTCAGCAACTAATTGAGGGACTGACTCTAAAGAATTGTGAATTGCTTTAATAATTGAACTATTTGTAACGTAATCTGGATCAGGAATGCGATTTACGAAACCAGTTGCAGTAATAAAACCTTCTGGATCTTCAGAAATTCTCTCGATTTGAATTCTCTCTACAACTTCGACACGAATTCTTACTTCTGCGCCTCTAACTGTGTAGGAGATAATACGACAAAGAGAACCAATCTTGTAAATTTGGTCCTCTGTTGGTGTTTCATCGTTGCTGTTTATTTGACATGCAACGAATAATAATGAATCAGTTTGATTTCTTGCAGCTTCGATTGCCTTAACAGAGAAGGAACGACCTGCTGCGATGACTTGTGAGTTGTTAGGATAGATAACTTTAGATCTAGTGACTAACAATGGGAGAGTTAATTTTTGTGCTTTTTCAGCCATATTTTACCTCCTTACTAGTCGTTATTCTTATATAATAAGTCCTCGACTTTGTTCATTTTGATGTTATGTCTGAATTCTTCTAATTGTTTGCTGAGTGCTTTCTTAACATCTTCAACACTCATCTTGTATTGGTCAGCAATCTTAGCGATTTCGACATCTAATTCTTCATCACTAACTTCTAACTTTTCAGCAGCTGCAACAGCTTCTAAGACTAAGAAATTTGCAACTTCTTTCTTTGAATCTGCTTTTAATTGAGCTTCAAAGTCTTCTTGTGATTGACCAAGGATTTGTAAATATTGTTCAAGTGTGAAACCAGATTGTTCCATTCTCTTTTCCATATCTTGCTTGTGCATATTAGCTTGATTTTGGACGATTTCATCAGGAATTGAAACTTCTGATGCTGCAACGACAGAATCTAAAACTTTGTTGAGGTATTCTCTCTTTGCATCATTTTCTTTTCTAGCTTGGATTTCTTCTTTTTGTTTTGCTTTTAATTCGTCAATTGTTGAAACGCCTGGCATTTTGATATCAGCGATGAATTCATCATTGAGTTCTGGGAGTTTCTTTTCTTTGACTTCGTGAACGACACATTCAAATTCTGCGTCTTTACCTTTTAATTCAGGTGTGTAGTTTTCTGGGAATTGAACCTTAACTACTCTTGTTTCGCCTGCTTTAACACCGACTAATTGATCTTCGAAACCTGGGATGAATTGGCCACTGCCTAATTCTAATTCGTGGTTTTCAGCTTTACCGCCGTCGAATTCAACGCCGTCAATTCTACCTGTGAAGTCCATAACGACGATGTCGCCTTTAGCAGCTTCGCCTTCTTTAACAGCGACTGTTGCGTTACGTACTCTTAATGCATCGATTGCGTCATCGACATCTTTGTCTGTAACTTCAACGACTGTTTTACCAATTTTTAAGCCTTTATATTCTCTTAATTTAATTTTTGGCATTGTGACGATTTCAAATTTTAATTCGATACCGTTTTCATTGATGTTTGTGACATCGACTTTTGGTTGACCGAATGGTTTGATATCTTCGTTATCTAAAATGTCTTTGTAAGCGACTGGTAATAAGCTATTGATTGCTTCGTCCATAATTTTAGCTGGATCAACTTTACCTCTAACCATATTTAATGGAGCTTTACCTTTACGGAAGCCAGGAACTGATACGTTAGCAGCTAATTTTGCGAAAGCTTTTTCTTGAGCAGCTTTCCATGATTCTACGTCTACGTTTACAATAACTTCAACGCGAGAATTTTCTAATAAATTTACTTTTCTTTCCATTATTTAAAACCTCTAAATTTGTAGCGTGTTTTATTCTATAAGAATAGTTAGTATTTATCAAGAAAAAAGACTCAGAAATAATTTCTGAGCCTCATTTTTATAACTTTTCTAACAAATTTTTGAATTTTTCGAATAGTTTTTTAGAATTTTCTAGGATTGCGTTATGCGATTCGCAATATTTATCTAAAGGAATTGAATCTTTGATTTGCAATATTTCGCAACTGAGTACGTATAACGCTGCGATTACATCTTCGTCTGAATCTTTAACTTCTTCTGGATAAATATCCATTATATATTGCGAGAAAATCTCAATTGCATTGTCACTTATTGTTGGATTTCTGAATTCTGAAATCATTCTATTACAAATTCTATTAAATGGATTACCTACGAAAGGTGGTTTGATTTTTGATGGATTAACCGAGATGATTCCTGTACCACTTTTAAAGTTAAATTCGCCATCAACTTTCTTTGAGACTAAAAGCAATAAAGCGTATGTTCTAACGTTCTGTAATGGGAAGTTAACCATGACTTTTTGAACTTCATTAATAAAGCCAATAACGCCGCGTTCTCCCACCATTCCTAAAGCAGAAATTACGCTTACTTGGTCGTTACTCAATAACCTACTTTTAACTTCATCATCAGAAACTGAGACATGTTTATATGCTTGTTTTTCTTCTGATCTAATGTGTCCAACCATACTAGATAAAAGTTCTTCGACTTGTTGAGATTCATAAGGTAAATTCTTGTAATAATCGAGTTCTTCATAAGCTTCATCGAATCTACCTAAAATAATAAGCAAATCCATATGAACTTTGATTAAAAGATATAAGTTTTTTCTAAGTAAATTGTGATGCTCTTTTAAAGTATTAAGAGCTTCTTCAGGTTTACCAATTCCTAATAAAGCAGAGATACGATAAAAGATAGAATCAACATCATTAGATTTCTCTGTGAGTTTGATAACTAGTTCAAATTCATGTTTGTCCATTAAAGATTTCAAAGTATCCATATAGTAGTTATTTAGTAGTTTTAATATAAATATTACTCACTACTTTTTAATCTTTCCCCAATACTCTTTTAATGTATTTTCGAACTTATTATCTCCATAGACATAGTATGTTCTATCTTTAATATCATCAGGTAAGTATTGTTGTTTTACCCAGTGATTCTTATAGTTATGTGGATATTTATAATTTTGGCCTTTAACAGCTGCATCTTCACCATCATAATGTGTGTTTTGGAGACATCTAGGAACATTAATTCCTTTACCTTGGTGAATATCACTTAAAGCAGCATCATAAGCCATATAAGCGCTATTACTTTTTGGTGCAGTTGCAATTAAAATTGCTGCGTTAACTAATGGTAAACGAGCTTCAGGCAATCCTAATTGAAGAGCTGTATCAACTGCAGCTTTTACAATAGGAATAATTTGAGGATAGGCTAATCCAACATCTTCTGATGCACTACATAATAACCTACGAGAAGCAGCGATAATATCACCAGCTTCAAGCATTTTTGCTAAGTAGAAAACAGCAGCATCTGGATCGCTACCACGTAAAGATTTCATTAAAGCACTCAAATTATCATAGTGTCTATCTTCACCACGATCATAAGAAATATTCCCTTTTTGGATTACTTCGTTTACGTCGTTTACTGTGATTTTTGATGTTTCAATTCCACTAGAAATAAACTCTAAAGAATTGAGAGCTTTTCTCATGTCGCCATTTGCACTTAAAGATAAAATCTTTAGTGCTTCTGGTTCGATTTTGACCTTTAACGCTTTAGCGCCACGTGTTAATCCTTTCGCGATTTCTTCGCTTGTAATTGCCTTGAATTCAAAGACACTACATCTAGAAAGTAAAGCTGGATAAACATAGAAGTAAGGATTTTCTGTTGTTGATGCGATTAATGTAATATCGCCATTTTCAACAAATTCTAATAAGGATTGTTGTTGTTTTTTATTTAAATATTGAATTTCGTCTAAGTATAAAAGGATTCCGTTTTGATTAAAAACATCACCAATTTGATTAATAACTTCTTTAATATCATCAGTTCCACAATTAGTGCCATTAAGCTTATATAAAGTCATATTAGCTTTTAAAGCGATAATATTAGCTAATGTAGTCTTGCCAATTCCTGGAGGACCATAGAAGATCATATTAGGAATCTTTTCGCCTTCAATTACACGACGAAATAATGAGCCTTCACTTATTAAGTGAGTTTGGCCCACCATGTCTTCTATCTTTGTAGGTCTAAGAATATCTGCTAATGGTTTTTGCATATTACTTTGTGTCCGATGTATCTAAGAAATTTTGATAATGAGATTTAGTCGCATTGACCATAAATCCATCATGATCGATATTATGAATAAAATTCACCATATCTTCTTTAATATCTTCATTTAATGAAGCTTTTTTGATTAATTCATCAACTTTTGGAAGTTCTTTCTTAGCGTTTTCAACTAATTCTAAGAAAGATTCTTTTCTAATTTCACCTGTAATACAGTCTTTCCATTCAGAATTTGATAAATTCGTAACGTCATATTTTTCGTATGGTTTACTTCTAGCAGGTGACATCATGCAGTTGATGAAATTGTTTTTAATAAATAAATTCGCAAAGAATTTCTTAACTCCTAAAGGAGAATATAAAACTGATTCAACGAATAACATGTCCTTATAAGCGTTATAGAAAGTTAATTCATCTACGTATTCATAGTTGAGATGCTTTGCTAACTCAAAGAACATTTTTGAAACAGATTTAACCCAATTTTCGTTAGATTTAACGCATTTTTTAGGCTTAATGAATGTTTTATTGCTCTTTGCGTAGACTGTATCAAGAATACTTTCAAAGCGAACATGAATATTCATGTATTTCTTTGCTTCTTCTTTATTTTCTGGATCAGTAGCGAATCCAGTTCTATAGAAAATATATGGGTGACAGTTTCTATCCATTACATAATGCATGAATAATCCTTTTAAATAAGAGTTCAACATTTCTTTATCTTCTTGCTTATTTGCGTACTCTAAAAGGAATGAATAGGCATCAGAAATATTGATGTGATGAATGTGTGTACCAAAATAACGTTTTTGGGACTTATTCTCACGTTTTCTTAAAGAATATCCATAGAAGAAGAAAACATCAGGGCCTTGGCCTCCTAATGCACGAATAGATGCATAAGGATCTTCATGACCAGTGTTTTTCTCTACAAATGTGTAATGAGTAAAAAATGCAGGCATAATTTAGTCTTGATCGAAAGCTTCGAAGCCTTTCTTAATCTTAACTGCTTTAGTTTTAACGTTATTTACGAAGATAAATACGATTAATGCAGCAGCCATAACACATGTTGCGTAAACGAATAAGATATCCCAAGCACCTTGTTTGTAAACTAATAAACCAGCAGCGATTGGAGTTAATGTTTGAGCAGCCATGCTTGCTGCGTAATATAAACCAGTGTATTTACCGACATTTTTACCATGTGCAAGTTCAACGACCATTGGATAAGAGCAACAGTTAATGAACGCCCAACCAACACCGCAAATTGCGAAGAATGGATATAAAGCAAATGGGGTTTTGTTGTAAACAACACCATCTTTAAGGAATGTATCTGGTGATTTTGTGACAAATGAGATGAGCATTAAGGCGATAATAACAAGACCTAAGCCAATAACGATTGTCCATTTTCTACCAATTTTATCTGCGACGATAGCTGCAGGAATGAATGCTGCTAAAGAAGCAACAGTTAATACGATTGTGAATAATGAATAATTAGAAATATTTAAGTGGTTTTGACCATAGCTTGACCAGAATGTTTCAACTGAGTTAAATGATGCGAACCATAAGAAGACTGCAACAATGATGATGATTAATGAGATTTTGTTTTTCTTAGTTAATGGAGCATCAACTACGATTTTTTCTTCTAATTCACTTTCTTCTTCACCACGTTTCATATCATCAGCCATTTCAACGTGAATTTGATTTTCTTTAACTTTTAAGAAGAGAATGACGATTGTGACGATCATTGCGACACATGAAACGATGAATGGGATGAGTAATCCACCTGGGTTACCTTTATAACTCTTGAATGGGATAACCATTGCGATTGCACCACCTAAAATAGCACCGACATAACCAACAACGTTAATAAATGCGTTTGCTTTACTACGTAAAGGTTTTGGTGTGATATCTGGCATTAAAGCAACAGCTGGGTTACGATACATTTGCATGAAGATAAGTGTTAAGCACATCATAACGATGACACCAACAAGAGATCCAATTGTGTACATAACAGCGATAAGTGGGAAAACAATTGCGGAAAGAATTGTGCCGATTACGATGTAAGGCATTCTCTTGCCGAATTTTGTGTTTGTTTTATCTGATAACGCACCAAATAATGGGAGCATAAATAAAGCAAACAAATTGTCTAAAGCCATCATAACACCAACAATGTATTGGTAATCTGTGTCTTTTCCACCATACTTGTTGACTAAAATGTCAGTTAAGAATAATGGACAATAAGTGTTATAGACTTGCCATAACATGAGGATACCAAAGAACGCGAAACCAATAATGATTGTTCTTTTGGTATTAAGTTTTAAGGGTTTAGTTTCCATAAGTTTCTTCTCCTATACTTTCAATAAATTCCTTAATTATTTTCGTTATATATCCTTGAGTTAGTTAATAAATTAACATGACCCATTTTTCTCAAAAATTTTAACCATCTAATATATTAGACGTGCATACATTATATAGAATTTCTGATTTTTATAAAAACTTTTTTATATTTTTCTTTCATTGAAAGAAGTTCCTTCTGTTCGATATAAAACTCTAAATAATGTCAATTTTTAGCCTTTTTCATTAAAAAAGAGCAGTTATTAGCTGTTCTTTTCGTCTTTTTCTTCTACTACTTCTACTGGTTTTTCTTCTTGTTTAGGCTCATCATCTTCGAATAATTCTGGTAAAGGCTTGTACCAGTGATAGATTCCTTGGAATAGATAAGCAAGCGAGATTGCGATAAATAAAGGCCCGATAAAAAGTCTCGCATTATTTATTACAAATTCGTTTTTCGCAAATAAGAAAACATCAACTACTGCTAAATATGGAGGGATAAAACATGTTGAGATTTTATCTGGCCAGCAAACTTTAGCTCTCTTTTTTGGGTTCATAATAGCGGAAACAATATCGTATAAAAAGTAAGCAGCGCCAATTAATGTAATGTATTTAAAAACATTTAAAAATTTTGTTGAAGGAGACATAACTCCAGTCAATTGTAAGATTCCTAAAACTAAAAATACGATGGCGAACACCACTAACTCACCGCTATAAATTAATTTAAGTTTTGTAATTTCATCTAATTTTTTCATAATGTACTTTGATTATATCAAAAGGATAGTTATTGTCTAATTAAAAACATCAATTTACAGAAAAATTACGATTTTATTTCTCTAAATTTGTAATAGTAAATTCCGAATAAGTATGCAATTCCAACTAACGCTACAAGAATATTAATTGTGTAAAAACTTGTAAAACCGTTGTTATATGAAATCCATTCGTTAGCTAAATCATTATTAACAATGTTATATAAAGCATGGAAAACAAATCCGAGTGTTAATGAACCTGTATATAAATACATCATGCCTAAAACTAAACCAATTCCGAATGAATATGCCACTACGACTAACTCAGAAGGATCAAATGTTGAAATAAAATGAGTTAAGTGACATGCAGCAAAAATTCCTGCAGCAATCACGATTCTAACTAATGGTTTTTTGTCTTCATATAAGTTTCCTAATAACAAAGCTCTGAAGATAATTTCTTCATTAAACGCAACTAATATTGAGAAAACGATTTGTAAAATTAAGACAAAATCGAATGAAAAAGTTAGTGAGTTGTTTGGATCAAAAAGTGTGAAAAAATTAGAAAAACAAATTAAAAAAGCAGGCAAAAAGTATAGGATGTTCTTGCTGTTATGAGTTTTGGTTTCTAATTTTAATGAACTTTTTCTAAATACTAATCCAGTAAAGACAAATATAAGAATTTGAGCCAAAATATGGAATAATTTAATAAAAATCGCATCAATTTTGACTAATTCAAAAGGAATACACGATAATCCAATGTACAATAAAATTATGATTAATATGTCGTAAAGTTTATTTTTGCTCATCTTCAGGAATTGGGTAGAATACAAATTTCTTTAACGCCCATAAAGATGGAACAAATACAATCCAAACAACGATACAAATTACTTGGCTTGGGTATAATCCAAATAACGTTCCACCACGTGCTGCGTCATCTCTAAAGAACTCGATAATGAATCTAAAAATTGAGTAACTTGCTAAATATAAATGTAATGTCCATTTGAATTTAGTCTTAAAAATCAAATAGATTAATACGCCTGAAAGAACAAATAAGAAAATTGCTTCAAATAATTGAGTAGGTAATCTTTCACCTAATCCAGGGAAATCGATAGCAACCCAAGAATGAGATTCAGCACCATAGCAACATCCAGCTAAAAGACAACCAATTCTACCAAAAGCATGAGCTGATGTGATACAAAGTGGCGCAATATAAGCAATTTCTCTAATTCTAATGTTGTTATGTTTCTTAACATAGAAGTTAAATAAGAGGATAAAAGCAACGATTCCAAAAATTAATCCACCATAGAAAGTCATTTTGAATGAGAAATGATAGTTTGCTGGATCAGAGATTAAATCGTAAACGTTTTGAAATATAATTGCACCCACTACACCGATTGCGATTGTAAATAAAGTACATGCAAGAATATCGATGATTGTGTTTTTCTTGTAACCTCTCTTTTTAAGGAAGACAACCAAGCAAATTAAACACGCAATAACACCGATAACAATCATTAATGTGTAAGAAAAATCTGGAATTCCAAATAAATCTGGGTACATCTATGCTTTTCTCCTTCCTAAAAATTGATTAACTGAAAACATTATAAGTCAAAGGCTTATAAATTTATATTATTTTGCAATAAATATATATTCACTAAATGAGCGTTTAGTAGAATATTAATGTATTAAATAAAAGAAAAAGCGGATAATTCCGCTTCGTCTTAGTCGTTATTTTCGTCTTTGTGAGCTTTGCCTTTAACGATTTTTTCAGCTTCAGCTTTGTGATCATCAGTTTTGAACTTTCTAACTGCGACCATCTTAGGATGTTCGATATCTCTTTCATCCATTAAGACATAGCCAACTTCGCTTGGAACTCTGTATGTGCCATTTCTTGCAACAACTTTTGTACCAGCAGCTAATGTTGTTAAAGCATCTTCTTCTACTCGATAGTAAGCTCTTTTGCCATTTCTTTCGACTTTTTCAACGTATTCTCCGTTAACTTGGAAAACGTCTTTGTAGAAGCCTTCTCTAATGACTTTGACTAATTTATCAGAATCTAATGTTGAAATGCTAGCGTCATCAAGAGCGTAGTATCTATCACTACCGTCTCTATTTTTCATGAAGTTACCGTCTTTATCTTTAGCGAGTTCAATGTAGACTTCGTAAACACTTAAAGAAGTTTCAACTTCATAATTACCCATGTGTTTGTAATAAGTTTCAAAATTAGCTAATCTGTTTTTGTACATAATGTTTCCTCTAAAATTAAATAGTAAAAATTTATTTTTTATAATTTGTACCTATTATTGTTATGAAATACCAACTATAAATTATATTTATACATTAGCACCTAGATATTTCATTTACAATTAATAAATAAAAGATTCTACATAAAAGTAGAACCTAAATAGCATATTTCTGATTAAAAACGACTTATTTTCCTAATAAAGCGGTTGTTCCAAAAGATAAAACAACGATTACTAATGCAGCAAGACCTGCGAATAAAATGCCTAATAGCATTCTTTTATTTACGATTTTTCTTTGTTCGTTATCCATATTATTTTTCTTCAATTTCTACCTTTTCTTCAGAAGGTTTTTCTTCTTCAACTACTTCAACTGTTTCAACTGGAGCAGCGATTTCCTTTTCTTTTCTAATACGTCTAGTTGCGGCGACCATGATAATACCAATTAAAGTACATGTGAATTCTCTAACACGGTAAACAAGGCCAACTGGAACAGCGATTGTTGAAACTAGATCATCCCCAAATAAGAAGTGAAGCGCGATAGCCATACCACCTTCTCTAGAACCAGCTTGCATTGGAATAATAAATAATAAGTTACCAATTAATGAGCAAGTTGCCATAACTGATAATCCTTGCCAGTAAGTGATTGTAGCAACGCCATTTACGAAGAATCTGATGATTAAGAAATATTCCAAAGCTTCTAATAATCTAGTTCCGAATTGGATGAGTAAAACCGTAAAGAATTTAAGCCATTTTTTATGGAATGTGTTGATTAAATTATCAATTTCTTTAAAAGTTGCAGCGTTTCTCTCTACTAATGGGACTAATTTCTTACCAATGAATGGTAATTTTGTTAATAAATGCATGAATGGATAAACAATATTAACTCTTAAGAAGATAAGGCAGAATGTTGCAATTACATTAAATCCACCTGTAATAATCATTAAGATATCAATAACTGCAGAACCAGGCATTCCCATGAAGATATAAGTGATAAATCCTGCATCCCAAAGCATTAAATGACCAATTGCGTATAAAACTGTAAAAGAGAATGTTGCGGAAGCACTCTTTTCAGTAGAAACGTATTTTTTGAGCTCCATAATTCTATAAGGCTCTCCACCAATTAAACCTGCTGGAGTGACATTATTAAGAGCGAAACCAGTCATTGTGATCTTAAAAAGATGGAATGAATCAATATTTTTTCCTTCTTTTTCAAGAATGATTCTATATGTAATTGTGTGTAAGACATAAATCAAGAACCAAACACCAAAACATTCTGCAAGTAAAAGCGCAAAATCTGATGTAGCAAAAAGAGACCATTGAACTCCACCTAAATCACTTGTAAGAACCATTACAAGGATTCCAGTGATACCAATAGCCAAGAAAATATATTTGTAATACTTCTTAAAGAAGTTACCGATACTAAATTTCTTCTCTTTTTTCATCTACTGTCTCTTTATTTTTGAGTGTTTCTTCCATAATTACTGTTGCGTTAGCAGCGATTTTTTCGTATTTAACGATTAAAAATACCTTAATTGGTTCAAGAACCAAAATAATGAAAGGTAAAATCCAAACTTCAATGCCAATTAATAAAAGCGCAAATAAAACATAGCTTCTAACATTAAATACTAATGAGTTAGCTAAACGAGCGATCTTATTTGACTCTCTTCTATAGTAACTAGATACTTCTACAGGAATAACTCCACCATTTTCTCTAATTAAACCTAATAACTTTTGAAGTTTAGGTGTAGCTCTTTCTTGTGCTTTTGTGTAGTCAGTGTATGTAGAATATACAAAACGTTTGAAAGAACCTTTCTTTTCAGCATCCATGATTTTTTGCATGTCGATTGAGTTAGATAATTCGTTTCCTCTTTCAGACGCACTTAAATACATGTGAGCGTTTCTATAATAATCAGCCATTCTACTTTGACTTGTGTGGAAATATGCACCAATTGCAACGATTGGAATAAAGATCCACCAACTCCAAACTACGTCTGTGAAAGGAATAGTTTGAGGCATAAGTCTAAAGCCTAAAGCTAAATAAATAGCGATATAAACAACACTATCAACTGCACCATCAACGCATCTGCCAAATAAAGAACCTTTATGTGACATACGAGCGACTTGGCCATCAGCGCAGTCTAAAATAGCGTATAAAATAACCATCACAATACCGATGATTGTAGTAACTAAATTATTAAAAGCGAATAAAACAGCACCAGCGACGCCGAATACTCCACCTAAAATAGTTACAAAGTTTGGGGAACATCCCATTTTATTAAACATTACCGCAAGAGGATAAGAAGCTCTTTCAGTAAAAAATAAATCCCATCTATCTGAGATATCTAAACATTTTTCGAATTTTTTTGCAGGGTTTTCTTTTTTCATAGTGGATATATTATTCTATAAATAAGAATAAAATTAAAGTTAAAATTTTTGTCACTCTTAAAAAAGAGGCAAAAAAAATGTTGTTTTCTATCAAAAACAAGAAAAAACCGGGAAATTCCCGGCTTCTTGGTTTTACTGATTAATTACTTATCGCAGCAAGGGTCGGCTGATTTTGGTTCAGCTTTCTTCTTGCCTTGTTTTGTGACATCCCCTACGCCTGCTGATTCTGCGAAAATTACATCTTTCTTTACCATTTCAACAGCGTCTGTAGGAACGATAATCTTACTTGCTTGTCCGTCAGCGACTTTTTCAAGAGCTTCGAAACGTTTTAATTCTAAGACTTCTGGTGTGATGCCTGCTTTGATGAGTTCTTGTAAACCATCAGCTTCAGCTTTCTTCTTTAAGTAGATTTCTCTAGCTTCACCTTCTGCTCTAGCGATTCTTGCATCTCTCTCACCTTCAGCTTGGAGAATAGCAGCTTGTTTGTCACCTTCTGCTCTAGTAATGATTGCGGATTTATGACCTTCAGCTTGTAATAAAGTTTCACGACGATCACGTTCTGCTTTCATTTGCTTTTCCATCGCATCTCTAATTTCTTTTGGTGGAATGATGTTCTTCAATTCGACACGAGTAACTTTGATGCCCCATTCATCAGTTGCTTTGTCGATGATTTCTGTCATCTTTGCGTTGATTAAATCTCTTGAAGTAAGTGTTCCATCGAGATCGAGTTCACCAACAATGTTTCTTAATGTTGTTGCAGTTAAATTTGCTAAAGCGATTTCTGGATTAACAGCGCCATATGCGTATAACTTAGAATCGTAAACTCTGTAGTAAACGACTGAGTCAATTTGCATAGTGACATTATCTTTAGTAATAACTGGTTGAGGAGGGGCGTCCATGATTTGCTCCATCATTGTGATTCTTTTGGAAACTTTTTCTGCTAGAGGAACTGTGAGGTGGATACCTGCTTTTAATGTTCTTTTGTACTTTCCGAAAAATTCAACAACGTATTCATGAGCTTGTGGAACAATCTTAATATTTGAGATTAAACCGATTAATAAGATTACTCCGAGGATGATTAGAATAATTTCTAGTGGTCCCATATTTTTTCCTTCTTTCTGGTTTTATTATAGCATCGGGTAATCCTATTAATAGGATTTATATATTATATTTATATGTATAGTTTTTAGATATTTTGAAATCGTTAGTAGTTTTTTAGTAAATGTATATTTATTAATAAATATAGTTAGAATCGTTAAGCAAAACAGTAAAAAATTAGCGCAAATAAAAAATTAGGACCGAAATCCTAATTAATTAAGCTTAAATTGTTGGTCGTAAAGCACTTTATATCGACCGTTTTTCGCGATCAATTCTTCGTGATTTCCGCTTTCAATTACCTTACCTGATTCGATGACAAAGATGCGATTTGCGTTCTTGATTGTTGATAATCTATGAGCAACAATTACGCAAGTTCTTCCCTTCATAAGTTCGTTTAATGAGTTCTGAATTGCGATTTCTGTAGTGTTATCAAGAGCGCTTGTAGCTTCATCTAAAATAAGAATTGAAGGATCTTTTAGGAAGATTCTAGCGATACTAATTCTTTGCTTTTCACCGCCAGAAAGACGTACTCCACGTTCCCCAACTCTAGTGTCTAAACCGTGTGGAAGAGACATGATAAAGTCGTAAATATTTGCTTTCTTTGCAGCCTCTAAAACTTCCTCATCAGTAGCGTTTAAGTTACCATAAAGAATGTTACTTCTGATAGTTCCTGAGAACAAAAATACGTCTTGTTGAACTATACCGATATTGTTTCGTAACCCCTTAAATGATATGTCGTTTATATCAATACCATCAAAGAAAATATGGCCATCTTCTACGTGATAGAAGTTAGGAATTAAGTGACAAATTGTGGTTTTACCACCACCGCTTGAACCTACTAATGCAACACATTCTCCTTGCTCAATATTGAAAGATACGTCATTCAAAATTTGTTCATCTTGAATGTAATTAAAGCTAACATTTTTAAATTGAATGTTACCTTTTAATTCAATTTCTTTTATTGCGTTTTCTTTTTCTTTATCATCAGGAGTGTTCATGATTTCTCTAAATCTGTTAAATCCTGCTTTACCATCAGTTAATTGTTCAGTGAATTGAACTAATGTATTAATTGGGTTAGTAAATAAAGAAACAGAAATAGCGAATGCTAAATAGTCTTCAATTGAGAAAATATTAGTTGTAGCGGTTAATAATGCACCACCAATAATTACTGCGGCATTAAATAGATCAATAACAAAATTATTTGAAGAATGGAAAATTGACATGTATTTATAGACTAATTTTCTAGATTTAGCGTAATTATGATTAGCGGTGTCAAAATGAGCCATCTCTAAATCTTCGTTATTAAATGCTTTTGTTGCTCTAATTCCTGAGATAGATGAAGCGATTTGAGCGTTAATTCCACCAATAAATTTCTTACTTTCGCCATATGCTCTTAAGTGTTTCTTACGAGTTGTAAAAGAAATGATAAATAAAATAGGAATCATTCCTAAAAGAACTAAAGCTAAAATAACATTGATTGTAAGAAGATAAACCAAGCTCGAAAGGATAGTAATCGCGCAAATTAATATATTTTCAGGGCCGTGGTGAGCTAATTCACTGATATCTTGTAAATCGTTAGTCAATCTAGACATAAGTTCGCCAGTTTCGTGATTATCGTAATATTGCATTGGGAGTCTTTCAAATTTTTCAAAAAGATCTCTTCTCATATCACTTTGCATATCAGTACCAACACTATGTCCGAAGTAATCTACGTATAATTTAAGACCAAATCTTGCAATATAAATAACAACGAGAATAATTCCAGAATAAATAATTGGTTTAATATCTACTGGAGTAGCTTTTATATATTCATTAAATACTTTTCTAGTGATAATTGGATACATTACTGAAAGTAAAGCCATGACTAAACTAGCGAGTAATACTGTAATAAATACCCCGATATACTTTTTATAATAAGAAATAAATGACTTAGCTTTAATCTCTTTCATATGTTCAATATTCTAATAAAATAGCCTATTTTTTTCAAGAAATAGGCTTTTTTTGACAAAAAAAGACCCCAATTTACATTGGAGTCGATTTTTTTATTAGAAATTATTCAGCAATATCAGTTACTTTTGGTTTCTTTAAGAGTGATGAGAGAATTGCCCATGCGCCCCATCCAGCAACACCAACACCGACACCGATTGTAGCACCTGTTAAGACATTTGACCAAACAGCGTTTCTATAACCAAGAATGTCAGCTTTCATGATATTTGAATTAGCGATACAGTAGAGTAAGTTATGTGATGCTTTTCTTAATAAGTTAGCGTCTTTAGCGCTATCTTTTTGGACTTGGTTATCACCACCGCCAATTTTTAACTTACAAGTAGCTTCTGAACAAAGGTTAAGATCGCCACCAGCGTATAACATTTGCTTACTATCCATGTATGTATCTGTGTGGAAGTCACAAATGACTGAACCAACGAAGCCCCATTCTTCACGGAGGACTGTTGTACATAATCTGTAATCACCACCAGCCCAAGTAGTACCAATACGGTTGAATGAAGTCATTAAACCTTTTGATTTACCTTCTTTGACTGCGATTTCGAATGATCTTAAGTATAATTCACGGATTGCTTGTTCATCTGCCCAAGTAGCAATACCATAAGCTGATCTGTGAGTTTCTTGATCGTTTAATGCGAAGTGCTTAACGTTAGCGTAAACACCTTTTTCTTGGACGCCAGCGATAACTGTTGCAGCGAATTTACCACAAAGTAATGGATCTTCTGAATAGTATTCAGTATTACGTCCTGAGAATGGAGAACGGTGTAAGTTGACACCTGGAGCATACCATCCTGGGTATGATAAGCCATCACCACGTTCGTTACCGATGAGTGATTCGTTACCAATAGCGTGAGCTTGTTTCTTTGCTAATTCAACGTTATAAGTTTGAGCAACTAAACATTCTGAACAGTAGTAACAAGTATCATAAATTGCAGGTTGTGTACCTGGAACCATGTTTGCTAAGAATGAAACAAGACCAGTAGGACCATCAGCAGATAAAGTACCTGGAACGAGGACATAGTCTTCACCATTGACTTTTCTTGTGATAGCTGTTGTTGAGTAACAACCTTCATTGAATAATGCTAACATTTCTTCAAATGTTAATTGATTTAAGAATTCGTCCCATTTAGCATCGTTATATTCTAAACCGACTAAATCTTTGAATTTGACTGTTAAATCAGCACCCATAGTTGGCATTGTTGTATATGTATCAGTGTTACCTGATTCATATGCTCTTAATTTATCTAAGAATGCTTTGTTGATTTTACGTTCATCGTCAGTGATTGTGTGTGGCATTGTACCAGCAAAATCACTACGTTTTAATTCTTCTTTCATACCTTCTGATACGTTATCGAAGAGAGGTACGACGTTTTTACCTGTGACAGGGTCTTTATCAATATTAGCTGTTGAGCCTAATGTCTTTGTAAATGTATCGATATCAGTGTGTGAATCTTTACCTAAGTGGAAGACATAGTTACCAGCGTCTAATGTGTAGCCTTTGAAACCATCACCGTTACGATCATGGTTATCGAATGATGCGAAGTAATATGGATCAACAGAAACTGTGACTGTACCTTCAGCACCTGGAGCTAACATTTCTGATTTACCAAAACCAGCTAAAACTTTATATGGTTTTTCGATACCACCAGCTGTGTAAGGAGCTTCAACATAAAGTTGAACTACATCTTTACCAGCTTTAGTACCTGTGTTTTTAACCTTAACAGTAACATCAAATTTACCATTAGCAGTTAAAGCAGCAGCTTCTAAGTCAGTTTTATTTGTGATTTCTTGAGAGAAAGTTGTATAGCTTAAGCCATGTCCGAATGGGAATACGACGTTTTGGTTATACCAAGCAGCGTCATCTTTACCACGTGTTTCGTAGTAACGGTAACCCATATAGATGTTTTCTTCGTATTCAACTACGTGGTAGTCTGTTGGAGCGCCTGAACCTGAAGTATAAGTATCGCCGCCATCAGTGAAGTTACCACCGAAGTTTTGCCAAGTTGGGTCATCTTTATAGTTTGTGTAAACTAAATCGACTGTTTTACCTGATGGGTTGACTTTACCAGCAAGAATATTACCTAAAGCCATGATACCACTAGCACCAGGAGAACCGATGTTGATTACAGCGCTGATTTTGCTTGAATCAATAACGCTATTATCTTTTAAGAATCCTAAATCAATATAGTTAGAACCATTGATTAAGATGATAATACGTTGGAATTTATTGCTATCAGCGATGTGTTTTAATAAAGCTCTTTCGTTATTATCTAATTCAAGATAGTGACGTTGTGGATTATCGTCAGCTTTACGTGGTAAGTCCCAGTTTTCACCAGCGATACGTGAGAATACTACGATAGCAGCATCACCATAGTCACCATATGAGTTAGTAATATCTGAAGAATAAGAAGAAACTGGAGTTTCACCTGTTTTTAATGTAGGAACACCACTATTTTCCATAGCTGGGTTTTCACTACGACCTTTACCAGATTTACTGCTGTCGTTATAGAAATCAACTAATTTTTGGTTATATTTGATTCCTGCTTGATTAAGTGAATCGAAAATTGTTCTTCTAACACCACTCTTATCTGGAGCAGCAGAACCTGAACCACCATAGACTAAGTTAACTGAGTTCTTACCGAAGACAGTAACTTTAGCGTTTGAATTGAGTGGAAGAGCGTTGTTTTCGTTTCTAAGAAGGATCATACCTTCTTCACAGATTTCTTCTGTGACTTTATTACCGTTATCGTATGCTTGTTTTTTAGTTTGGAAATCTTGACCGAAGTCAATACCATCATCATTTTCAGCAACGATAGCACGTGGACCACCGAAAACTTGGTCTAATAATGAGTTGAATTGAGTTCTCATTAAGATGTTTGCAGTAGTCATTAAGCCGACAAGGAAAACAGAAGTAGCACCCCAAACAATTGTTCTTTTTGTAAGTACTTTTTTAAATCCCATATCTTTAATCCTTATTTAATAATGTTTGTTAATTTAGCTTCAGACCAAGTGATTGTAGCTGTTGTGTAAATCTTTAAGTTATCAACACATGGTGATGTTGAAGCGATAGTACCATTTAAAGTATCTGTGTTATTAACTTTCATTGTAATAACATTTGCGCCTTCTCTTAATGAGACGTTAGCGCTGATTAAGTAATCTTGGAATGGAATGAATCCACCAATTTCAGGTGTGTTATGTAATGTAACTGTACCATAGTCAAGATCGACACCATTGACAGAGATTGGGAATGATGTTGATGAGAATCTTGAATATCTATCGAATGTATAGTCATCGATAACACCGTATTCACCTGAGAAAGCAGCGAAGATAACTACGTTATCAACTGCAGCACTTGAAGTGATATTCCAAGTGAATGTGTTACCATTTTCATAGTTGAAGTGGACGAAATAGCCTGTGCTAGTTGATTTTGGATCCATATCTTGTAAATCAACTCCTGCTGGAGCTTCATCAGCAACTACGAAATCAAATGTTTCTTCATCTTCATAGTAATGGAATGGATCAATTTCACATGTAGAACCTAATTCATAGTTGTCGTCACTACGGATGAATTGTTTACCTTTAGCACCACCTGAATAAGTAGCACCGTTCATACCACCACCAGCTGTGATAGCAGGAACTAATTCTGCTTCTAAGTATTGTGGGTTGACACCTTCTGGAATGAATAATGGTTCTAATTCGACATCATCCATAACTTGATTTAATGTTTCGTTTTCAAAGTTCCAGATTTGTCCACCATTCTTGTTGTTTTTCCAGCCATAGAAGACTTTTCCTGCAGGAGCAGTTGGGTTTGCTGGTTTTGTGATAGCTGATTTTTCATCAGCTTCATTAGAGCTTACAGTAGCACCTGTAGCGTCTTTGATTGTAACAGTATATTTTCCTGTTCTAGCGATTTCTTGAACATCGACATTGTTACATAAACTACATGTTCTTGATTTTGAGCCAGGTCTTGCACCTGTTGGTTCTGCTGTTACAGTGAATTCACCATATTCATGGTTACATTTTTTGACAGGATCTTCTTTTCCAGTGTCAGATTCACCGCAAGCGACAAGACTTAATGCACTGATAGCCATAGCTAAGAATGCAACTTTTGATTTTCTTGTTTTCATTTTAATTAATCGTTATTCAGAACCCCAGTCTGAATAACATTCTCCTTTCTAGGTTTATATATATACAAATCACACTTTACACACGAGATGTGATTTTATATCCAACTTATATCTATATTATAACACGCATGTGTGCATATGTATAATACACGCAAACTGCTAGGGCGGAAAACCGTCCTAGCAGTTTAGCATAATTTTATTCGCTAAAGAAGATTAATCTTCTTTTCTTTTTGAAGCGAGTAATGCAGCACCAGCAACAGCGATAGTAGCGATTAATGCACTAGCTGCAGCGACTGAACCACCACAACCTTTCTTTTCTGGCTCTGGTTTAACTGGTTCAACATTTTCTGGTGGGAATTCGTAATCATCTGGTAATCCAACTGGGATTGCATCGATTACATACTTGTAAGCGATCTTACCTTTTGAATTATCTGAGAATGTTACGTTGATGACAACGTCAATTCTGCCTAAGTCAACGTGTTCGAATGCACCTGAGATGACGCCATCTTCTAATTCGAGACCATCTGGTAATTCGCAACGGTTGTTGAGTTCAACTGAATCAATTGTAGAAATTGTTTTTGAAGATTTTGAGTTGCTGCTGTTATAAACATCAACGGAAGAACCTGCTTTAACATTCTTTGCTTCTAAGTCTGCGACAACATCATATTCGACAGCTTCACCAACTTTAACGACAGCGTCTGTTTGACCAACAACTTGAGTCATACCACGTTGCATTGCAGTTGAATTTAAGCACATATACATATGTTGTTTAACAGCTTCTCTACATGCGTTCCATAATGACCATGCGATACCTTTAGAACCACCAACACAAACTGGAGCACCTTTACCGCCATTAGCGTTATCGTCCCATTTTGCTTGTTGACCGACTTGGCCACTGAAACCGTTTGAGTCTAATTGGTTGTTACATCCAGCAAGGACACGTGGAGTAACACATTCGTAACATTTGAAGTTAACTGAACCATTACCTGAGTGAGTCATATCTGAAAGGACTGAACCTTTGAAGCCCCATTCACCACGGAGAACTTCAGTCATTAATGGGTAAGATGCAGCTGTTTCCATTAAGCCTAAACGGTTGTATGAACCCATGACACCAAGTGATTTGCCTTCTTCGAAGACCATTTGGAATGATTTTAAGTAAATTTCACGTAATGCTTGTTCGTTAACGAATGAGATACCTGATTCACGGTTCTTTTCTTGATCGTTAACTGCGAAGTGTTTGAAGTATGCGTAGACACCTCTATCTGTAGCAGCACCAACGACTTGTGCAGCGATACGGCCCATTAAGAATGGATCTGCTGAGTAGTATTCGAAGTTACGGCCACCGAATGGAGAACGGTGTGTATTAACTGCTGAACCCCACCATCCTGATTTACCAGAGATTTGAGATTCCATACCGATACATTCACCTTGTTCGTGAGCAAGTTTTTGGTTGAATGTAGCAGCGACGATTGGTGAAGAAACCCACCACATGATGTTGAATTTTTGAGGACCATCACCTTCAGATGAACCACTCTTACCGACTGAGCTCATACCTGGAGAAGCCATCTTGTTAGATTCAACGTATGTCATTAATTCTGACCATTTGAATTCATTAATGAACGAATCCCATGCTGGATCAGTAATATCTTTATCTTTTAAGTCGATTAACTTAGTTGGGTGTGAAGCTGTAGCGTTTGATTTAACTTGTGACCAGTTAGCACCATCAGCAGCTGTTCTGTGAGCAGCTTCTGGAGTGTATTCATAGTCTCTGCCTTCTTCGAATGCAGCTAAGTCATATTCATGTGTTAAGAATTCTTCGAATCTTGAACCTGCCTTGACTTTTCTATCTTCAAATGTTGGATAGTGTGGGAATGTACCAGCGAAGTCAGCACGGCTGAATTCTGTAAATTCAATATCGTTTGGACCAGGCATTGAGCTGTAGAAGCCTCTATCTGTGAAACGGTTCTTAACTTCATGACCTGTGAAACGGTCTGTAGTATATTGGATACCACCTGCTACGACTTTTAAGCCCATAGAATCATATGATTCGTGAGCGTTCTTCATACATAAGATTGAGTAGTCGCCTTCGTCTAATTCATAACCTTTGTGGCCATTTTCATTAGCGTCTTTATAGTCATAGTTAGCGACATCTTGTAAGTGGAATGTTAAGTTGACAACTTCAACTGCACCTGGAGCAAGAACTTCTGTTTTGCCGAAAGCACATAAGACGTGGTCAGCTTTTTCGATACCACCAGCTGTGTATGGAGCTTTCCAGTATAATTGGACAACATCCTTACCAGCATATGAACCAGTGTTCTTAACTAAGACAGATACTTCGATTAAATCGCTGTCTTCGTTTAAGACTGTATCAGCAACTGGGTTAATTTTAACGATTTTTTGTCTGAATTTTGTATAGCTTAAGCCATAACCGAATGGATAGACAACACCTTCATCGCTATCATACCATGCATCAGCAGCGTCTTTGCCTTCTGTTTTGAGCATATCAGCGTAACGTGTTTCATGATATCTGTAGTCAACGTAGATACCTTCTTCGTATGAAACATATGAAGCTGGTTTAACACCGTTGATACCACCATTGACGACTTTGTATTGAGCGTCTTCTAACATTGTAGGACCGTTCTTGTCAGTACCATAAGATTTCATTGGGTTACCATCAGCATTTAACATAGTGTCAGCTGATTGGTGATTTTGTCTACCTTTGTGATTTGGGATAGCAACACCAGTGTTATGTCTGTTATCTGAGAAGTTTTGGAATGTTGGATCTTTTGTGAAATCACGTGTCCAAGTATCAACTGTACGACCAGATGGGTTGACATCACCACAGAGGATTCTACCAACAGCACCAGGACCAACGTCACCAGGGTTACCAATCCATAAGATACCAGCACATTGGTCATCTTTTTGGAATTGATCACATTCAAAGATGTTTGATGAGTTGATTAAGATGAGAATGCTATCGAAATGTTCTTTTAATTCATCATATAATGCTTGTTCATTATCTGATAATTCAAGAGCGTGCTTTTCAGAAGCACCGAATTTAACTGAGTCTGTAGCGTCGATTGTTAAGACGTCACAACCTTCAGAACCTTCACGAGTGATGACTTGGATAGCTAAGTCATTGAATTCATCCCATGAATCCATTAAAGAAGTGTTTGCTTTAACGTCATCGATTGGAGTTTCACCAATAGTAACTTCTGAGTTACCTTTCCAGCCATCGTTACCATTTGTACGACCGCCTTTTGCACTCTTATAGAAGTTAGTAGATGTTTCGTTAACTTCAAAACCAGCATCAGTTAATGATTTTTGTAAATCAATTGATGTAACGCCTTGTGAAGTTGAACCAGCACCTGAACCAGCACCACCTCTAGCTAAGTTGATTGATGCTTTACCGACGACTGTAATTTTAGAACCCTTCTCCATTGGGAATGTTCCATCATTCTTAAGAAGAACGAAACCTTCGTCAGCCATTTGTCCATTAACCTTTGAAGCATGAGCAATGTAAGCTGCTCTTTCACCGATTTCACCGATGAATGCTGCGCCAGCACCTTTGAGTTCAGGGCTAGAAGCGAGAGCAGGAATAGCCATACCAGCGAGGAAAATAGGAATTAATAGTTTTTTCTTCATTATATAGTTTTCCTTTCACTATTATTTTTGTGCATTACTTGTCCCCCTCGTAACGAGTGAAAACAAAAATAAAATCGAATCCAAATCTACAACAAGATAGCTAGGTTTCTCTTTTAATATAATGCAATTGTATATACAATTTACCCTCAAATACCGATTTTGAAATACGATATATTACTTATTTACTATAGACAATCTTATTGTTTGACTAAGAATCACCACTTTTGCTATAGCATAATCTAAGGAAGAAAATGTGCATTTGCTATTAAACTTGAGGGAATGTAAAATTATGGCGTTATGAATTTAGAAGAGAGAATCCAAAGACTTGAAGATATTGAAGAAATTAGATCTTTGCAGGCAAAGTATCAAAGATGCTTAGACTCTAGAGATTTTGATGGTTTATCAGAATGTTTTAGTGATGATGCTGTTAGTTCTTATGGTAACGACACAATGTCTTATAAAGGAAAAGAAAATATCCTTAATTTCTTGATGTCGGTAATGAGTTTATCTATGCCTAGTGCGCACCTCATTCATGGAGGTGAAATTGATTGGATTTCTCCTGACTTTGCTATAGCAATATGGTACTTAGAAGACCATCTTTTACACAAAAAATACTTAGTTAAATTAAATGGCACCGCTATATATCACGTTGAATATAAAAAGATTGATGGAAAATGGAAAATTTCATCAATTGGATACGAAAGAAACTATGAATATGTAGAACTTCGTGGACCAGTAAATTTAGCAACATTAAAGAAAACTACATTATTAAAGAAGATTAAAAAAGCAGATCCAGAATCTCTTGGAGAATACGGAAAAAGATATAAAACAAAAGGTTATAAAAAAGATGGAAAATAAAAAATGTTTGCTCATCTATTATTCTGGGACAGGTAACACTAAATACGTCACAAATAACCTTGAAAATAAGTTAATCGAAGCTAATTTTGATGTTGAAGTATATCGAATTAATCCATCAAAATTAGAGATTTTAGAATTTTCTAAATACGACATAATTGGAGTTGGGTACCCAATTTACGGTTTTAATATGCCTGGTGTTGTCCATAAATTCTTCAAAAAGCAAAAATTCAATAAGGGACAACAAGTTTTCGTATATAAAAATTCTGGCGAAACTTATGGTGCAAATGATTCATCGAGTTTAGCGTTAAGAAGAATTTTAAAACGTCAAAAAGCTAATTTCACAAACGAATACCATTTTGTGATGCCATATAACATCCATTTCAGATTCGACGAGAATTTAGTCAAAGAGATGTTAGAAATGGATGAAAAATTGATGCAAATATTAGTTTATGAGCTCGTTAATGGCATCCAAAATGTCAAAAAATATAAGTTCATTAATAATTTGATCAACTATCCACTACGTCTAACTTATATCGGCGGGAATATTAACGTCCTATTTTATAGAGTTAAGAAAGATAAGTGCACAAAATGTGGTTTATGCGTTAAAGGATGTCAGAAAAATAACATCTACTTTGATAAAAACGGGAATGCTAAATTCCACTCTCACTGCATGATGTGTATGAACTGCACATTAAACTGTCCGAAAGACGCGATTCGCATGGGACTATTTGATTCTTGGAGAGTTAATAAACCATATAATTTAAAAGCTATTGAACAAATAGAATTAAAGGAACCTATCATAACAAAGGACACTAAAGGATTCTTCAAATGCTACATTAAAACGTTCGAAGATATTAAAAGAAGATATAACGAGATTTTCGAACAAAAGTAATGACTTTAATATTTAAAGAACAACGACTAGGTCGATGTTTTTTTGTTGTCTAAAAATGTATAAAACGAAATAAAAAAACAAGAGTAAATATTTAATCCTGTTACTTTCCAATGTTTATCTCAAACAGCATTTGATACCAGTTTAAACCAAAAATTTAGAGCCTTCTTGATTCCAAAAATTTAATGTAATCTTTATAAATTTTTCGTTTTTTACCAAAAAATAATTCATCGCTTTTAGTTAAAGTCCCATTACACGCTCTATGCCAAATTAATTCCATAAAACCAAGCATATCAGCAAGTTGCATGAAAGGAGAATCTTTTTGTTTAGTATTAATATACATGCCATTCGAAAATATAATTTTTACAGAGGCAGTGAGCGCACCACTTAAAAATGCTTGGCCTCCATCATAATGAACTCTAATCGTAGAAAATTTATCAAAATAATCTTTGTGAAAATTGAATAAAGAGATTACAGAATCTGTAATTCTCTCACATAATGATTTTTCTTGATGAACTTTTTTATCAATAATTGCATTGAAATAAGAGTACTTAGCTTTCATCGAAAAGAAAAACATGCATCCAAAAAGTTTTTGTCTTTCTTCAACCAAAAGTTCTTTATAAGGGCGTTCTTTTCTAATTAAATTTCCAGTATGAACAAAATGATCGCCACCTTTTAAATTAAGAAGTTTATTTTCAAAAGATAAAATAGCATTTTCATTTGAATCAATAGATTCAACGCATACAAAAGATACAATATATAATGGATTATCAACACTATATATCGATTGATCACCTGTTTCATCAACGTAAATGTCTAACTGTTTCTCAAATTTCATAAGGTAAAGAAAAAACGGGAATTCTTCCCGCACTTCGATGGACCACCAGAGATCCAGTCCCTGTGCCCAA
>JAKSHZ010000059.1 GCA_024399115.1 Bacilli bacterium | reverse complement strand
ATTCGTACAGTCCGTTTCTGTTCAAGTTAGTATCCTCCCATGCTTAGATTGTTATTTTAAATCTTCCAGCCAACTCCTCTTCTTTTCAAATACTAAAATCTTCTGCGTAATCTTCTTTATGTATGGTACCCAGGAAAATATGCTTAATAATGGATAGATCGTAGTCATACCTCTTATTATGTTGTCATCCTTCACCCTTCGAAAACCTTGGGCAATGTCTTCTATATCATCAAAAGAATCAGCACCAAACACAAACTTCGCTCCTGTTTTCTGAATGGATTCTTCGACCTTTTCTTTGTTGACCCATTTTTTTGCAAGGCACTCCATTAACACAGTTGCATTATCAAAATTGTCGTGAATGATAGAGAGCATTTGCTTATTTTCCTCAGCGGTCAGATACATACTTAGTCCCTCAATGATAAAAAGCATCTTTCCTCTGACCATAATCCGCTCAGCCCATGCCGGATCAGTAACCGATATTCCTATGGTAGAAACACGTCCTGATTCGTTGTATATCTGATCACGTACAGCTATAGTCTCCGGCAAATCAAGGTTATACCAGGTAATCTTTCCATTATCCATACGATAAAATCTTGTATCAAGACCACATGCTATATTCACTACTGTACAATCCGGATTTTTATCTATAAAATCCTTCACAAGTTCATCAAATACAATAGTTCTGGCAATAACACCCGTACCCATAGTAGAATCTTTTTCCGCCGATGAAAAATCATAATCGATACGCTCCACCAGCTCCACCGCTTTCGCGTCATAAAACTTATGCTTCTTTGATTTTGAATACTGTGCCCTTGCATAAAAGCTTTGGAGCATTGTTTCAGCGGCTCCATCTAACTGAACCTTTATCTTTTCTGACATATCTTCTCCTTTATTCTCTATTTTTCAAAACCTCCGCAGGAGTAATTCTGTTCAATTTGCGTACTAATAAAAGGTTCACAACAAAGTAAACAAGCATGATTCCAATAAAAATAATCAGGTACATATAAGGTGGAAATTTTAAATTAATTCCACTTGCAACATTAGGGATAAACAAAGGGAATACCTTATCCATAGATATTTTGGCAATAGGTATGAGTACGATTGCTGCCACAGCTGTAATGAGTGTATTTCCGTTCAAATACAGTTTTTTCACATCCTTTGTTTTATAACCAAATATTTTTACAAGCGAGATACCAAATGATGCTCGCTCGATCATTACATTTTGCATCAGATACATAACCGCACAAAAGATTATAGCCGATACCACAACAAGCATCATGACCATACCTCTCATCAAATCCACAAATACACCTGACGCGCGCTCTATATCTGCCTTTGAAGTTGTAGCATAAAGTCTGCCTTCCTCAATATCAAGTTTATGGTCAGACAAGATTACATTATAGAAATCCTCCTCTTGCCCAAACAATTCACGCATACTGTCAATATCCATAAACACCGTCAGTCCTGCACTGTAATCGCAAGTGCCCGCGATTGTGAATGCATAATCCATAGCATTCGCTTCATCTGTTAAAATGATTTTGTCGCCACTTTTGACATGGTATCGCTCCATAATAGACTTACTGGCAATCACATTCGTCTTTCCTTTTTTTACCTGCACATCATAATATGGATTAGATGCTTCTATACCCATAATTGTGATGTCTAGGTTATATCCATATTGTTCTTTAGAAAGAGTTTCTACATAGCATTTTTCTCCATCCACATCCAAATCTGACTTTGGATATTTGAAGGTATACATATATTCATAACTTGTATCATTTGCGGTATCTTTTTCGATATTGCTGCACAAAAATGCACAATCCAAACCTAGCAAGAGAATCATCAGCGAAAATAATAAGCAAAGCATAACAGCAATAGTGGTACGGAGTTCTCTTAAGGTTTGTCTTGTTTGAAAGCGGCCGATAAATCCCATTTTAGACAAGTCAACACTACTGTATCTCGCCGTTTTTTGTTCATTTTTAATTAAGGAAAGTGCCGTCCTTGACAAACGCTTATTGATTACTAGTGTATTTACAATAGCCGAAACAACTGGTGGCATTACCACACTATATAAAATCAAATAAAGAGGATAAATTGTGTCGAATTCCGGCAGTGAAAAATAAGCATAGGAATCCTGCATCTGCATATTCACACCAATTGGAGAAAAACCAATGAGAGCGCCGATAACTCCTCCTATAAATGCAACTACTGTTGGAAGCGTGATGTAATGTCTGATTAAATCCTTTTTCTTGACACCAAGCGCATAAAGCGCTCCAATTACGCTACTCTCTTTTTGAATTTGATGAATTACAAAAACAGATATGACATAGGTGAAAAGAATCATCATAATTACACCGACTGCCAGACCTGCATATTTATTCATCTGAACATCTCCAGCCGCACCTGCAATTCGAACATTATCACTCTTCTTAACAAAGGATGTTAGGTTATCGAGTTCAAGCTTAAATACTTCATCTAATAATTCATCTGACTGTTCCTTTAACTCTCCCATTCCCTCTAAAAGAGCCTCTGAACCTTCTTTGAGCTCCGTCGTTCCATCATATATTGCATAAGCCGGTGCTGTTAGTGCATTATCTTCACCTAGCATTAACGAAGCCACGGAAGTGTAATCACTCAATCCATTATTTAATTCTCCAATTCCATCATTCAGATCATTGGTGCCCTCATACAAATCATCGATTGCGTCTTTAATTTCATCTCTTTTTTCAGTAACTTCCCTTATGGTTTCCAGATAATACGGATCCGTCACATCTTCATAATTAAAATCAAAATCTTTAATTAATTCCTTCAGGTCATCATCTGTCATGTTCCCATTTATCTGATAGGCATAACAATAGTCCTCTGCATTTTGCTTTGTATTATTTTTTACGCTCTCATACTGAGCCTCGCATACAAACAATAAGCCAAAATTCTTACTTGACACCGCCGTATCAGAAAAATTTTCAAACGGTGCATCATAATCCGGAACAGATCCGATTCCAACTATTTCAAAGGTTACACCACCTGCAATGATTTCATCACCTAAAACAAGATTATGTTCCTCTGCATATCTCTTCTCGATAACAGCTTCACCTAATTCATCTGCCATCTCACCTTCATCTAATTCCAATAAATCAATCAATTCTCGATTTTGGAACATACGAAGCTTTGAGCCATCTTCCACTACTAAATCAAGACTAAAGTGCTTTTCTATTTGGATATCATTTTGTTTTAGGATATCCATTTGTTCATCTGTCAAAGGAATAAATACGCTAAACTGACCGTCCTCCACATGATTCATAATTCCATGCTTATCTGTTTGAACAATAATTGTTTCTGCACCTGCTATCATTCCAACAAGAATGTACATGCCCATAACAATTAAAAGAATTAATGCCATGTATCTGGAAAAATTAGCTTTGAAATCTCTTAGAATTCTTTTCTTCAACACTTTATTCATTACAAATCCTCCAGATCCGCTGCCGCTACTCTTGTTTCATTGATATAATCCTTTGTGATTAGTCCATCCTTCACAATGAGAACCTTATGAACCATATTTTTGATGGCGTTATTATGTGTGACAATCAGCATAGTCGTACCATATTTCTCATTGATTTTCTCAAGTAATATCAAAATATCTCTTGATGTTTTTGAATCCAGTGCACCTGTAGGTTCATCACAAAGAAGCAGCTTCGGATTCTTGATTAGTGCTCTGGCAATGGCACATCTTTGCTGTTGTCCGCCCGAAAGCTCGGAAGGAAACTTATTTCTATGTTCGGAAAGCCCTAGCGTTTCAAGTAGTTCATCCATATCCAGTGGATTGTCGGATAAATATTCACATACCTGTATATTTTCCTCCACAGTAAGATTCGGAACTAAATTGTAAAACTGAAAAATGAATCCAAGGTTATCTCTTCTGTAATCTGCAAGTGCATCCGGCTTTAATCCAAATATTTCCTGTCCATCTACCAAAACAGAACCACTATCCATCAAATCCAAGCCACCAATACAATTAAGCAAGGTTGACTTTCCTGAGCCGCTTGTGCCCTGAATAACGCACATCTGTCCCTTTTCAACAGTGGTTGTGACACCTTTTAACACCTGAATATAACTAGCATCCTTTCCGTAGCTTTTCTTAACATTTTTCACTTCTAAGTACATATTTCACATTCCTTTCCCACTTAAAATCCCGCACTCACCGTACTTCTGATTAGGCTTATTTTATTAACACTGCTTCATATCCCCGTTTACGGATTGCCTCTTCAATTTCAAGAGCATCCATTTCTCTGTCACAAGAAACTTTAGCCGTCTTTTTATTAAGAGATACTTTTGCCACAGCTCCATCTATATCATTAATTGCTCTTGTTACTGCATTTGCGCAATTTGCGCAATGCATTCCTTCTATATGGAAAGCATATTTGCAAACTACTTTTCCTTCTAATTTCTTCTTTTTAGGTTTGGAACTTCCCCCACCACAGCAAGCACCTTCACCTTTAAAATGCTTAACCGTTTCCTTCATCCCAAACACTACTGCAATAAGCAGTATGATTACGATAATTACATTTGACATTTCAATTACTCCTGCAAATATCTGTTTTTCGTTGTTAGTCGTAACTAACTTATGTTTTTAATATAAGCCACTCACATAGAATGAGTGACCTATCGTTTTAATTACTTTTTGTTTCTATTAGTCGTGTTGTGCTTTTTACACCTGTCATAATCGTAGAGCCATTATGCAAAAGTGCCGATGTAGATGGTGTTATCACACCTGTAAGCCCCATACCAATGAGTGCAGAATTAAAGCCCACAATAAAT
>JAKSHZ010000058.1 GCA_024399115.1 Bacilli bacterium | reverse complement strand
CTCGACCATTTATACGGATTATTGCAATCTGGAACACTCTAAGAACGGCCCATTCCTATATTCTTATCGTTAGTTTTTTCAAGAGTTTTCTGAGCTCTGTATGCTTTATATTCCTGGTCTTTAACCGGCTTTAATGTTTCTACAATTTTTTTAGTAAGTCTAAATGGCTCAAACTCTTTATCAATATCAAGAAGTCTGTTTCCGCCATCTTTCACCTGGTTCCAGACTCCTGAAAAATGATTCTGAATTACATTGCAGGTGCGGACATATTTTTCTTCCTGAAGGTCCTTTATAGCCGTATTCCAATAATTTACATCAGTTTTTATGCGGTTATAATCATTTTCCCATTTTGTGATCAACGAGTTCTGATGGACTCTATAGTCAAAGTAATCTCGATATGATTCTCCATCTGCTGCATAATATGTATGTCCGAAAATATTATGACTTTCCTTTTCAAGCGTAGGTTTTGAACCAAGACCATTAAGCTTCCTTTTATCCATATCCCTTTGTTTTACAAAAAGATCAATAATAGGTTTGCTCTGCATTTTTACCCATTTTGCCCTAGCCTTCATTTCTTCGCTTTTAAGAATTTTGCCATACTCTCCTACTGCATTATCAACATAAGAATATCGCTTTTCATAATTCTCCATGAACTTATTCCATTCAACCGGTGTCATATCAACAATTCTGTGATAAAGCTTAGTATCTTCAATTCTGAATTGCTTCTGTTCAGGAATGGCCGGTTTCTGTTCTACTTTCTGAGTCTGTTCAGCTTTCTTTTGTTTCTGAAGATTCTTAAGTTCAAGTTCTCGTTCATTTACAGTTTTCTCCTGGAACCTGAATACCTTGAATATTCTGAGTGGAGAATTTGCAATAATTTCTGCAGCCTTCTCTTTTATCTTTGTGAAAACTTCCTTTATTTTCTTTGCCCATTTAGCAAGACTAAAACCTGATACTTTCTCTCGAACATCTTCAAGATCACTCTGCTGCTTTTCATTCTCGGAATCAAAAACCTCATTTTCCTTGCGGTTATGGAACATTTCAATTTTTGAAACAACTAGAAGAGCATCATCTGTATGTTCGTATTCAAGTTCTGAATACATGGTCTGATCAATGACAATTTTGATTTCACTTTCTTTTTCATTGCCATATTTAATGTCCTCAAAGATTGCAAGTTTTTCAGCTTCTTTCTGAACAACTTTTCTACGAGGCTCAAGAACTTCGTTACGATACTTATTGAGATTTTCAAGAGTTTCAATTTCCATAATTTCTTTACGGATTTTCTCAATCTCCTGCTCTGTTCGTTCAGATTCTTCAATCTCTTTGATGAGACTATTACGTTCTTTAATGAGTTTCTGATATTCAGGATCATCCTTAAGAGTAGCTTCAAGTTCTTCCTCAGAAACATCCATTTTTGAAAAATCAATCTGTGCTTCTGGTTCAGGATCTCTTTCTGCAGACAAGCCGGCCACTCCTGAAAGAGTTTCTTCAAAATTGATTTCATTGTCTGACAACATAGGATCTTCTGCTGCAGCATTCTGTTCAAGTTCAGTTGTCTGAGAATTCACTTCTGCAGCTTTTGCATCTGCCTGGTTCTGTTCACTGCGATATTTTTTTCGCTTTGTTTCTTTGCCTTTCTTGGCCATTCTGTGAGCTTTTCCCATGTGCTGCTGAGCTTCACGGTCCAGTTCCTGGAACTTCTTTTCAAAACGTTCGATGCGTTTTTTGTTTGGTTTTTCCTTAGCTTCTTCTTCATCAAGCCAGAGGTCAACCTCTTCTCTTTGTTCAGGAAGAGTCTTTTCGCTTATATAAATCCATTCATCAGGATGTTCATCATAAAGTCTGTTCAAGACTTCCCTATGCAATTCATCCTGATTTTCATAGTCATTCTTTATTTCTTTTTCAATCTGATCATATTCTTCCTTATGTTTTTCAATGAAAATCTCATCAAACATAAGATTGTTTTCTTCTGCCCAGGATCTGCGGATTACTTCCTGCCAGTAGGTATGATCATTGGATTCACGGTCTTTAGTAGTCCATCCGGTTTTATCCATTTTTCGAGTTGGGATTAAAAGATGTGCATGGTCATTACTGTTTGAAGTTCCATCCTCTTCAACATGTCCGTGATGTTCCGAAACATCAACACTAAGTCCCCTGCTCGTCCAGTTTTTTTCAATCCATCTTTCAAGAACTTTTCTATTCTGTTCAGGAGTAAATTCTGACTGATAGGCTAAATCAATTGCCCTGGCAAATTGAGAGTTTTTTCTGTTTTCTTTTTCTTCAACAAGATTCCAGAATTCGCCGTAATCATCACGGCCCTTTTTGTCCTTTTGGACCTCTGCCCAGTCAGGATGATCTGCAGGCAGATAACGATGATTATAGACTGCCTTGTCCTTATGGTAAGTATGATTCCATTCAAGGCCAGTTGTTCGGTCATAGACACATGATCTTGTGTTGTAGGCACAAGCTGCAGTCGCATCTTTTCCGCCGGATCTTTTTACAATTTTTCCACAAAAATGATAAAGCATTTGAACCTCCACAAAAGATAAAAGTAGGTGTCGGGAGTCCGAGATTCCTGACGCAAGTTTCCAAAGAGGAAGGCTCTTTGGTCCAGAGGAGATTTTCAAGCGAAGCAGAACGGCGGCCGCAACAACCGGCCAGAGTGATGCTGAACGCAGAAAATCGTGAGGGTGGATAACCCTCTAGGGTCTTGGGAAATAACCCCAAGTCGCTGAAAGCCAGGCCATTTTGTCTGGAAAGTCCTTTTGGGGACTTGTAAGACTGAACCGGCTGGAAGCGAAATCTAGGCGCGTGGGAGTGAATTGCCAAGGGCAAGAGACCCCCACCAAAACCCCTTGCGGGTTTTGACTGAACAAACTATTTTAGGAAAGCAAAGCGAGACTAAAATAGTTTGTATCAGTGCGCCTTTATCTAATTTCATTAGCTAAAGGGTCTTCTATAATATACTAAGATATTTCTAAAACGGCAAGAAAACAGAATTGTTGTTCTTCATTTTTGCAAAGAAAAGCATTATATTATTAGTGATGGCAAAACTTACTGATGAACAAATTGACAAGCGGATTGAAGATTACAAACAAGAAACAAAGTTCCGTGAAGTCCAGAAAAAACGCAAGAATCTCAGAAAAGAACGGCTGCAGAAAGATGCAAAAAGAAAGGCCGAAAACAAAATAAAATATATTTTGGGTGGAATTATTTTAAGCATCTGGGGATATAAAAAAGTTTTCCAGTTGTTTGAAAAAACAAAAAGTCTCCGGCCGCAGGACCTGGAAGCGATCAATAAGTTCAAGGAACTATTTGCTGCAGAAATTGAAGCTCAGGATAAACTGATAGAACAAGCAAAAAAGGAGAATCAAAAAAATGCCGAAAGCAATTAAATATTACAGTGATGAAGAACTCGAACAGAAACTAAAGGAACTTGAAAATCTAAAAGCTCAGCGAGAAAAAGAAAAAAAGGAACTCCTGGACCGTGCAAAAATCGCCTACATGGATAAGCTCATCGCTGATAAAAAAAATGATTCTCAGTTCAATCAGGCAATGAATCAACGCATTGTAAAAATGATTGAA
Organism: Bacilli bacterium; assembly: GCA_024399115.1. Lineage (GTDB taxonomy): Bacteria > Bacillota_I > Bacilli_A > RFN20 > CAG-826 > RGIG9670. The sequence goes on along the minus strand of JAKSHZ010000058.1, from coordinate 1,257 downwards.
GGCCTGACTTCAAGAAAGGACAAAGAAACAAAAAAAGCCTTAGAAGAATTTCTAAAGCTTTTCCCAATTTCCAATAACTAAAAAAAATTATCTCTCGAACTTTTCTTGTTCCTCACGGATTCGAAATTTCTTTTTGGTTTCCCACGCAATTACATCATAAGAAAGCTCGTCATATTCCTTACGTTCTTCCGGAGTCAAACTTTCATGCAGAATAAAAGTCTTGTTATCAAGATCCTGAATGCGTCGTTTTTTTTCTGCAATCTCTCGTGGCGGCCGGCCGCCAAATTTTCCGTTTGCTTTTGAAGATACTGCTTTTTTGGGAGAAGCTTTTCCTCTGTTCTGATAAAGAATCTCATTTGCAGACTGCAGGGATACCATTTCTCTTGCAATAGCTTCTGCCTGATGGAAAAGCTGATCCAGTTTTTCACTATCCACATAGATCCGGCTCTTCCCTTTCGTCATATCATAAAGTGTCTCAAGTCTGGCCCTAAGCTGATCCGTTTCCTTTGCAAGATTCTCAATATGGCCGTCCATCATCTGTTTTACTGATTCCATAAATAAAATTGTAACCTATTTATATAGGTTTCTCAACATGAAAACAAATAAAGATCAGTTCAAAAAATGAACTGCAGAGTCCAAATTCTGAACTAAAACAGTTCAAAATTTGGACCCAATAATAATTTAAATAATAATATAAATAAGCTGCTGCAAAATCTAAAACATTAAATCTATATATTTAGGTTTCTCAGAAATAAAAATATGTCTGAAAATCAGACAAGGGGTGTCCGGAATTCAGACATACCCCCGTCCGAAAATCGGACCCAATAATATAGCTAATAATATATTTAAAAAGCAGCAACAGCAGCTCTTTTATTTATAACTTAAATATTTAGGTTTTTATGATGATTTTTCAGAACATGGTATAAATTTTTCATGAGGTATTTTTCTGTCATTTTGAAATCTGTTTGATATATCCTAGGGAAGTGTCCCCAGACCCCACCTGCCGCGGTGATGCTTTGCATTACTCTTGGCCTACATGATTATTTTTAGGATTTTTAAATTTCTTAGAAAACTTGAAAAGAAACTTCCATAACGTTCTTGAAGGCTCAGGTGGTGAATTAGGCAAATTCCGCTCCCTCGTACTAACTTCAAAATGACAAGTTAAGAAGCGTTCTGAGAGTTGAGAACATGCCAGAAGGATTTCATAACGTCCTCGTTAGGACAGTATGGAGCCATCAGGCGTCAATCACCTTACCC
>JAKSHZ010000057.1 GCA_024399115.1 Bacilli bacterium | reverse complement strand
GAGAATAAGGAATTAAGAGATAATAATACAGAATTGAGTAGACAATTAGGTAATGGAGCTCTTATAATCGACCCATTAAGGAAGACTTGGACGAAGAATGAAGTTACAATTCACCGGCAAGATCTTAAAATTCAAAACTTAAATCAGGTTGTTGAAAAACTCGGACTTAAGATTCGAGAGCTGAAAAATAATCATACTGCTGAGATTCGAGAGCTGAAAAATAATCATACTGCTGAGATTCAAGAATTAAAAGAATCTAATAAAGAATTAAAAGATAGGATTAAATATTTGGAAGATGATAACAAGAAATTACGTGATAAGTTGGATTTTCAACTTAATGTGAATAATAAGTTACATGATGAAATAAAATTGTTACATGCTGAAAAGGATAAACTAAATGATGAAATTAAACAAATTTATGTTCAACTTTTAAATTCTACAAAGGATAATGCACAATTAAAAATTGAGATTAAAAACAAAGATAATAAAATTAATGAGTTAAATAAGAAAATAGAGGAGTTAGATAATAAAATTAAAGAATTAAATAGGGAGATTATTTTATTAAATGGTGAGGATTTACCTATGAGTTTTAAAGACGGTTCTAAATACTGTGTTAAAGTAATGGATAGAAACGGTTCTCCTGTTCCTAATGCTAAAGTTGTAATCACTGTTAATAGTGTAAGTTATGATCGCTATACTAATAATGATGGTATTGCAAGTTTAGCTATTAATTTAAATCCAGGCACTTACATTATAACAGCAACACATGGGAAAACCATATATAACACCATCACAATAAAATAAAAAATAATAGGTGTTTTTTAAGAAAATGAATTTTAAAAATTAATGTAAGTTAATAATATTTCACAACATAAAATAAACAATGTAGAAAAAGGGTGTGATATAATGTATATAAAATTAAAAGATAAGAGAACATTTTTATTAGGTGGTGCTTTCTTGTTATTCTTGCTGTTGTTTGCTATGATGAGTAGTATTGCAGCAGCAGATGACAATAGTCAAGCCGTATGTGAAGATTCAACTATGAAGAATCGAACTATTGAGATTTTCGGGGATTGCTCTAAGTTATCTGTTACTGATGCAACTATTAATGGTTTAATTATTAAGAATTCAACTTATACACATTTAGTTATTGAGAATTTAACTGTTACACATTTAGTTATTGAGAATTTAACTATTAAGGATCTCACTATTAAGAATTCCACTATTAAGGATCTCACTATTAAGAATTCCACTATTGGGCATTCCACTATTAGGGATTCATATATTGAGAATACCACTATTAGGGATTCATATATTGAGAATTCAAACTCCATGGTTTTCCAAAGAAAGTAAAAAATCTCTTTTTTTCTTGTTAGATTTTTTAGAGTTGAAATTATTTAAGAAATACTTCATGAAAAGGAGCTCATAGCAGCCGTTTTAGATTAGTGTCAAAACTACTTCTATGGGATTCTTTTCTAAATCTAAGAAACCGCCCCACAAACACATCATATTTTAACCTCTTCATAAACGATATTGCACATTTAATTAGTGAAGAATTATTTAAATTTGCTCTATTATTCTAGTGTTATATTTAACTTATAAATTGACTGGTAATCGTAAAACAAGTATTGTTTGTGCTTCTATTGTTGCTTTGGTTATCTTTGGTGCTTATCATTTCCAACCAGACACGGGTAGTTGGATGAGAATTGTTTCAGATATCTTAATCAGAGGATTGGGATCTATATTTGAATTTTATGCTTATTTAAAGACAAAAATATATGGGTATCTTATTTCATACACTTACTTTATGATATTATACCTGGCTAAATGAATAAGTCATGCGGGATTTTTTTAACTCCCCTTTTTTCTTATATATATCTTATTCGGTTTTATATACACACTATTTTTGATATGAAGAAGTATAATATACTAATAATCGTAACATCGTTCGTGATAGGTAAGGTTATTATGGACATTTATATGAAGTTAAAGGATAAGAGAACATTTTTATTAGGTGGAGCTTTCTTGTTATTCCTGCTGTTGTTTGCTATGATGAGTAGCGTTGCAGCAGCAGATAATATGACTGTAGGTAATGTAACTACTAACAATATGTCCTTTGTTGTCAATTCAACTACGGTGGATGTTAATAGTACTACTGTTGATAATTTGACTACTGATGATGTTAATAGTACAGCAATAGTAGCTACAGAAGAAGGAGAAGTTTTAGGACTACCTAAAGAATTAGCAGAAGGAGTAAAAGGTGGAGCACTATCAGGAGCAACTATAGGAGCAGCAGCAGGAGCATATCTAGGAGGACCTGTAGGAGCATTAGGAGGAGCCGTATCAGGAGCAGTTATAGGAGGAGTAGTAGGATTATTTATAGCAACGATTAAAGAAATTTATAAAATATATAATTCAACCACTGTTGGTAATTTGACTACCGATAATGTTAATAGTACAGTTGTTGGTAATTTGACTACCGATAATGTTAATAGTACAGTTGTTGGTAATTTGACTACTAATAATGAGTCTCAAAAACACTCAATTAATGAGTGGAAAGCAATTAATGAGTGGATAATAGGTAAATTTCCAGGTCTTTACCTTTTGCTTGAGAATATAGTCGACAACTCTCCATCAGGAATTATAAAAGGTTATGTTTTCAGAACAGGTTTGTGTATAAAGAATATTGTATTTGGTTGGAAGAAATCTAAAAACAAATACGAATTGATTTCAAGCAATATTGCTCAGATCTCTTTGATTGTTGGACCATTGTGGAAACACGCTCAAAATAGGATGGATGAAAAAAGATTAGGTAAAAACCACACATTAGCACCCGGAGATATTTATTTAAGTGATCTGTGGGATAATTTTAAAAGAAGTATGCAAAATGATTTAAAAGACTTAAGAGATATATGGAATAAATATGTGCGTCCGTGGTTAGATAAACCTAGCGAACCTCGAACTAAGAATCCATATGTGCCATGGTTATAAACTTAAGAAATAAAAACGAGCACAAAACAATTATGGTTAAAAAATGAAAAAAAAGTTAATCTATGTAAATATTTTAAAAGATAAGAAAGCTCTTTTATTAGGTGGAGCTTTCTTGTTATTCCTGCTGTTGTTTGCTATGATGAGTAGCGTTGCAGCAGCAGATAATATGACTGTAGGTAATGTAACTACTAACAATATGTCCTTTGTTGTCAATTCAACTACGGTGGATGTTAATAGTACTACTGTTGATAATTTGACTACTGATGATGTTAATAGTACAGCAATAGTAGCTACAGAAGAAGGAGAAGTTTTAGGACTACCTAAAGAATTAGCAGAAGGAGTAAAAGGTGGAGCACTATCAGGAGCAACTATAGGAGCAGCAGCAGGAGCATATCTAGGAGGACCTGTAGGAGCATTAGGAGGAGCCGTATCAGGAGCAGTTATAGGAGGAGTAGTAGGATTATTTATAGCAACGATTAAAGAAATTTATAAAATATATAATTCAACCACTGTTGGTAATTTGACTACCGATAATGTTAATAGTACAGTTGTTGGTAATTTGACTACTCTTGCTATTTTGCCTGCTCTTCGTAATTTGACTACTACTCTGGGTGTTAATATTACAGCAGGACAGGTATTAAAAATTTTACTGGGATATGTTATGAGTGGAGGATGCTACGGATTTGAAGGAGCTTGTATTGGAGTTGCTATGGCACAACGCTTATATACTCGTATAGTGCTTTCTACCATTACCGTCATTCGTACTACCATCCCATCAACTGGGTTCGTTGTAGCGTGCGGTTTTGCTGGAGCAGTACCACCCGTAGTTGGCGCGATTGCAGGAGGAATAGTAGGAGGAATAGTAGGAGAATCAGCAACTGAGTGTGTTTTGGGTGAAGATAGATTTGAAGGGTATGAAGAAGTAGTAGGAGGAGTTACAGGATTCATCACAGGAGGAGCTATAGGATACATCACAGGAGGACTTGTAGGAGCATTAATAGGAGGAGTTATAGGGTTTTGTATAGGAGGACCCGCAGGAGCACTCGCCTTCGGGATTGCAGGAGCAAAAGCAGGAGCAGATGCAGGATTGGTTGCAGGTGCAGCAACTGGAGGGTTTGGAGGAATGGAGAAAGGACATGAAATAGCTAAAAAGAGAGCGAGCAACACCTAAAATAATAGAAACGTAATCAGTAATATACTCTATATATTATTAGTTAACTAATTATTAAAGGAAGATCAGTATGAAGTTAAAAAATAAAAAACATTTTTATTGCGATGTGCTTTCTTAATTCTTTTATTATCGATTACTGCAATTAGTAGTGTTGCAGCAGCAGACGACGACAACAGTAAATCTATCCATGATAATAATACTTTAACCATTAAAAATAATAACAATTCTGTTGTTAATAATCATTCTCAATCTGCGTTAGATGTTCAAAAACTAATCGAAATGAATAAGAAATTAAGCAATGAAAATAAACAATTAAGAGGAGAAAATGCTCAATTACACGAACATCTAGATCGTGTTGTGAACAGAGCTCAAAATGATCTCGAACGAGAAAGAGACATAACTGCCGATCAGCAAGAAAAAATCGGAGAACAAGGAGAAATAATTACCAATCAGGAGAAAGAAATTCACAACTTAACCCGTACTCTTGAACAAACACAAGCAAAAGTTGAGAATTTAACCCGTACTCTTGACGAACAAAGACTCGAGATTCAAAAACTAAAAGAGAAAGCAGATAAAGATGCTACTGAAAACCGTATGAAGTTCGTAAATTCAGTTATGATAATAATTATGGCAACTATTATTGTTTCGGTGTTGGCTATTTGTATGCCAATAAGCGGGGGTTTGTCGGTAGTTGGTATAGGTATGACTCTACTTTGCACCGCTAAGGTTCTAAACAAGATTTGACATCCCTCAAACTCTACACGAGATTTAGCATAGGCATCAGTAATATAAACATTAGAGGTGTTTTGTGTAATGGTGGTGATCGGTAATTTTGGAGAGGTAGCTTCTGATTACTTCGATTGTAGTGATTCTTTCCTGAACATTGCTTATGGTGCT
>JAKSHZ010000056.1 GCA_024399115.1 Bacilli bacterium | reverse complement strand
CGTCATAATTCACATCATTTTTGGCACAGGTTGGGAACTTTGCGTGTCTGCGCTCCTTCAGTTGATATGCCAGAGGATGAAGCTTACAAGATATCATTCCTTAAGGAACTGCTCCAGGATGTAGAAATATCTCGTCCAGAACATGTTGATTACTACATGGACTATAGAAATATTATAAATCTCATCTGATTACATAGGGCTGCTTAATGCAGCCTTTTTTTAATCAATAAAAATATATGATTTTATGTATGAATAATAACCACTACCACATTCACAGTTTTCATTTTGCCTAAAAAAGTAGGCTTCTGTAGTAGATGTTATTATATTCTATAAATATATTATCTAATATGTTATCTATATGTTATCCCCCCTCTGAACCCCTTATAAATAAAGGCTTCCAACGATTTTTGTATGCGCAATAGTGCTTTTAATATGCGGAAAAGTGCTCCAATTATGCGAGATAGTGCTTTAATTGTGCGGAAAAGTGCTCGAACTATGCGGAAAAGTGCGGTGGACTAAATGTTGTAGTTGAAAATCCTTTTAAAATCAAGGTTTTGAATGAATTATGCGCAGAAATGCGGTAAAAAATTAAGTCTTATATTGAAATGTGCGCAATTATGCGGTAAAATTCATTTATAACATTCAAATGTGCTTAATAGTGCGGTAAAGAAGGTGATAACTACATGGGGAATGACTTCAATTTAAGGGAATCCCGAAATAATTTAGTGGCTAAAGATAATCGACTTATTCAGAATAGCCGTATGTCTTTGGGACTTCTTGAAAATAAAGCTGTTCTTTACTTAATTTCTAAGATTCAGCCAGACGATAAGCCTGGAAAAGTGTATGTATTCAACTGCAAAGAGTTCCAGGCACTTCTTAATTGGAATGCGGAAGCATCTTATCAGAATGTAAAGATAATGCTTCAGAACCTTGGAGATAAAAGTATATGGATTGATGGAGAGATTCAAGGACGCAAGAAGGATATTCTTGTAAGATGGTTTGATATAGTCCATTTAGATCCTGGAAACGGAGATATAGAAATCAGCTTTCATCAAGATATGTTGCCATTTCTTATTGAACTGAATAAGCATTTAGAAAGTGATGGCAGCTATTTTACATCATATAGGTTACAGAATGTAACTCTGATGAAGCACCACTACTCTCCTCGCATTTATGAGCTTCTAAAGAGCTACCAGTACAATAATAGAAAATGGACTTTTGAAAACGGAACTGGTTCAGAGTTTGACTTGCAGAGAAGAATTGCTGATACGGTTTTGGATAAAAAGACAAGAGATGCAATTCCACAGATTCCGGAAGGATGGGCTAATTGGGCTGTATTTAAGCGAAATATCCTTGATCCGGCAGTCGAAGAGATAAATAAGTATACTGATATAAAAGTGGCTTATGAAGGCAAAAAAGAGGATATACACCATAGGAAGACCAGAGCTGTAAGAACTATAGAGTTTTATATGGTTGGAAAGACTGAGCCGGAACAGAGAGAAACGGATCAGATAATAGATGCTGAATATACTGTCATTGAGGACGAACATAATTATCATCAGATGTCTATAGAGGAGCTGTTCTTCCAGGCTCATGAGAAGAGTTTAGAAGAAGAAAGAGCTGAAAGAGAACTGTTTGAAACTGCTAAGAGGGATGCTCAGACAAGCAAATCAAAGCACCAAGTATTATTTGCAGAACTTAATGATGACAGACAAGCAAATCTTGACGAAAAGAAAGTAAATCAGCTTTACAATATAGCTATAAAGGGAAGAGTTGCTGGTAATGTACCAAGAACATCCTGGGAGCTGTTTGCTACAGATCTTGTTATTTATTACTATGATAAAATCGTAGCAACACCTGAGGATACAAAGACAACTCTGTATAAAAGATTATTAGACTGCGTAAAAAATGATTATGATAATCAAGTATATGAATTATTAGAACAGTATAGAAGATAAGTCAAAATAAGTATATACATATGTATTTACTATGCAATACATATGTATATACAAAATGACAGGAGGAAACAATAGTGGGCGATCTAAAAAAGAAGAAGCCTAAAGATGATATAAAGGCAGATTATGTAGTTGATGTAGGCGAAGGGAAAGAAGTAATCATAGAACATGGCAATGTTTCTAGTGATGAGCAAGTTATTGAAAGATTAAGAGGATATATACAGAAGTTTTACGAGATTCAAGAAGAAAAATTGGAACAAGAGGAGCAATCTAAAAAGAAAGAAGGAGAATGACCTATGGCAAGGTATAGAACATACAAAAATGGTATCACCGGTCATAGATATAATGGCTATTACATAATCAAAGGAGAAACCAAGGGAACATTTGCTATTTGGAATGAAGATAAAACTGTATTTAGAGATAACATATTAGATTATGATGAATGTGAATGGATAATTGATAAGGAAACCGCAGATCCGGATAACTATAATATGATTAAGCTGCTTTATGAAAAAGAGATATTTCAGTTAAGTGGATTGATGGTGGAGCTGATACAGAAGAAAGACCGGCAAGGACTGGATGCTAAAAGTGAGAACCTATACAACTGGGTTGTTAAAATACGAAAACGGAAGGCAGAAGACCGACAATTTTAGGGAGCAATTAGCTCCCTTTTATATTGACCCAAAGAAGGATTTTGTATATACTAATGTATATACAAATGAAATACAATAGTATATACATTTTTGGAGGGCTGACAATGAAAGTTATAGCAGTAGCTAATCAGAAAGGTGGAGTTGCCAAAACCACCTCAACCTATAATTTGGCAACAGCAAAAGCAATCGAAGGCTATAAGGTTTTAATGATTGACCTGGATGCTCAGGGATCTCTTACCATTGCAGCCGGAATTGAGCCAGGAGAGGATAGATTAGAAGGATTTAGCACGGTTGATTTGTTCAACAAGAAGAAAGATCCAGCAGATGCAGTATTTGAAGTACAGACAGTGCCGCTTGATGAGAAGCTGTATATTGTTCCTTCAGATCCAAACCTTGCCAATACAGAAAACTATGTAAATTCACTTGACGAAAAGGTTTATTTCATAAAGGATGCTTGTGAAGTGTTTGCACAGTATGATTTTGATTATATATTCCTTGATTGCCCACCTAACCTTGGAATAATCGTTACAAATGCCCTTGTAGCAGCTAACGAGGTAATTATTCCAGTAAAGACAGATTACCTGTCATATAGGGGTGTAGAGCTTATTAAGGATAGTGTGGCAAAGGTTAAATCTAATAAGAGAATGAATCCGGAAATAGAAGTGCTTGGCATCATTCCTACAATGTATCGTGGCAACACAAATGACCATAAGGATATTCTTAACATCCTGGAGAAGCAAGGAAAGATTCTTGGAATAGTAAAGGAATCCGTATCAGCATCTAAGGGTGATGTAGATGGAGTTCCAGCTGTTGTTTATGATCCAAAGAGTGATGTTGCAAAGGCATATTTTGATATAGCAAAACTGATTTAGTATATACAATAGTATTAAGTATGCAATACATATGTATATACATTTTGAAAGAGAGGATTTAATCATGGGTGACATGGTAAAGAAAAACACAGCGAAGCCTGAGAAGAAATCGTTGGAAGAAAAAGTTGCTGAAAGAGAAGCAAAGAAACAAGAAACCGTTCATACAGAAAATGAAACCATAGAAAATATAGCAAAGAAATCTGGAGGTAAGGATAAGCCAATTTCAGCAAGAGTAAATGGCACTACCTATACCAATTTTAAGAAGATATGCGAAGCAAGAGGACTTACATCTAACGCAGCTCTTAACATGCTAATATCAGACTTTGTTCTTGAAAATAAGCATATATTAGAATAGTAAGTATATACAGAGGTATTAACTTTGCAATACAACTGTATATACAAACAGAATAGGAGAGAAGAGTAGATGAAAAGTATAGGAATAGATTTTTCTAACAGAATGCTTTGCATTATGACCGAAGGACAGCAAGGAACAGAGAGAGATATTGAAGAACTTTCTGATATAAGCAAGTTTTATTGTTTTATTCCAGAGCAGTATCGCAATCACACATCTTATACATGGAATTTTGAAGATGAAACATTTTCGGTAAACCAAGATTATTGTTTGGAAGATGGTTGCATTATGACAAAAGAGTGCTTTGTTCCGGAAGTGATAGTTCCAATGCCTGGACTAAAAAAGAGATGGAATGAGATGACGCAGCTTCTTGATATGGAAGAAGTAAATCTAAAAGAAGAATTAAAGAAAGATATGCCCGGCATAGCCAAATTGTTTGGATGGGAATAAAGGAGGTTTTATGTTGCCTGAGGAGAAGGAGTATCAATCAGAAATAGAAGCCATTAAACAAGATATTGTTTTAACAAGAAATATAGTATTGAGAAATGCCAATCATGAGCTTATAGAAATGTACTTTAGAATAGGCAGAAGTATAAGTGAGAATTCATTTTATGGAAGTGGATTCATAAAAATGTTATCAAAAGTATTAAAACAAGATTTCCCAGATGCAACTGGATATTCTGAAAGAAATCTATCACGAATGAAAAAGTTCTACGAAGAATATAGGGAATTATCAAATTTGCCAATGGCGTTGGCAAATTTGCCTTGGTCATTTAATTGTTTATTGGTGGATAAAATTAAAGACATAGATAAGCGTATATGGTACGCAGAAAAATGTATTGAAAATGGATGGTCTTATGTAGTTATGGATCATCAGATAGATTTGCAGCTATATGAAAGACAGGCAGATAACTCAAAGAAATTGAGTAATTATTCCGAAAAACTTCCGTTGATTCAAGGCGAGCTAGCGCAAGATATGTTAAAGGATCCATATGTATTTGAACTGGCTGGATTGAAAGAGAAAATAGTAGAAAAAGATATTGAAAATGCAATGCTTGAAAAAATCAAGAGCGTTTTATTAGAACTTGGTAAAGGATTTTCGTTTGTTGGAAATCAATATAAAATTTCTACAGAAAATAAGGACTATTTCATAGATTTACTTTTCTATCATCTAGAACTCCGGTGTTATGTAGTTGTCGAACTAAAGAATGTGGACTTTGATCCTTCGTACGTTGGACAACTTCAGTTTTATGTAACAGCGGTTGATGAAATCGTAAAAAAGGATATGGATAATCCAACGATAGGGTTATTACTTTGTAAAGGAAAAGACAGGTTATCCGTAGAATGGGCGTTGAAACCGGCAAATGCTCCAATAGGAGTTGCCTCTTATGAAGTAAAACAATATTTGCCGTCTGACGAGGAGTTAAATAATCTGCTTACAGATGAGCAATAAATTATAATTTAATGTGGAGGTATCTTACATGAAGAAACTAAGTAGAGATATTGTAATTGCTGTTATTGTGATGGCTATTATTAGTATTGTCTTTTGGAACATAGGGTGGTTTTCTTCTTGGAAAGAAGTTGCCTTTTTGTATGCTATTTTAGCAATAGTGATTGTCATAAGCATCATTATTGACGCAATAAAAAAGAAGTGCAGAAAAAAGAAGTGAGATAAATTCCAGCTTAATCGCTCATATGAAATGAGCAAACAATTTTAATTTATTACTGTAGATTCTATTTTAATAAAGAGAAAAAGGGTGAAAAG
>JAKSHZ010000055.1 GCA_024399115.1 Bacilli bacterium | reverse complement strand
ATGTTGTTTTTATATCAAAACCCCATAAAACCCCATTGGAGAGAAGAGAGCCATTTAACGATAATTACTTAACGTAATCAGGGCCGAAGACTGAGTATTGAGCTTCGCGCCAAGCGTTAGCTAAGTTTTGTGCTCTTTCATAGTCTGAAGAACCAGCGACATCTGAGTTAGTGAAGCAGCTTCTTAAACCGTGAGTAGTAACACCTGCATAAGCATCAGAGTTGTAATCAAAGAACATAATTGTTCCACATGAGAAACCTGAACTTGAAGTAGCTAAGATATCGTAGTAATCTGAAGCGCCTTCATCGTAGTTTTTGTTTTCAGCAAATTTTGTGAAATATAAATCTGAAGCAAGGTTTTCGAAGTTGTGTCTTGAATATGCATCTTCGAATAAGTTCTTAGATTCATCATATTTATCAACTGCATCAATGTAGACAGTTCTATATGTGAAATCACCTTCTAAATCTTTGAATTCAGCATTATCCCAGTGATCTTTTAAGTAACTTAAACCTGTGTATAAAGAATCTGATGTAGCTGTGCTATCAACGAAGAGAACGAAGAAACGTTTTTGACCATTAAGTTTTAATGTATCATTAACAGCGCTGAATGCAGCTTCCTTAGTTGTGTAAGTATTATCTTTGTTTTCTAAAATTGATAAGTAGTTGTCTAAAACGCTACCTTCAGAAATTTTGCCTTCTTTACCTTGAGCGGAGATGATCTTGTTTTCAAAGAATGTTTGAGCAGCATTGCTTTCTTCGTTCATGTTATCAACCCATGAAACAATTCTTGGGATTGAGAAGATGATTGCGAAAATACCGCCAACAATTAACAATGGTTGGACCCATGCAGTATCTCTAATCCAGCGTCCAATCTTTGCGAAGAATCTACCGATTGCTTTTAATACGACCATATAATGTGCCTCCTATATTACAATATAGCGTGTCTATCTTATCACTACACCGAATGTTTTTCAACAACATTATACGCGAGTTTTATTAAAACTTTCACGCTAAATGTTATGACAATCAAAACCTGCTTGTATTTTTCTTTTAATAGAATTAAAATACACTCGCTTATGAATAGAAACAGCACATTTTTCAAGAGAATTACAGACTTCTTATATGACCACTACATGCTCAAACAAGTTTTGGAAGTCTTCAAATATTTATTTTTTGCATTAACTTCAGCAGCAATTTTCGCTTTTGGATTCACAAGTTTTATTACTCCTCATAATGGTGGCAGCTTTGTTATTGCTACAGGCGGGGTTAGTGGTATTGCTCAAATTATTGCTAAGGTATTAGCTATTTTTGGAGTAGAAGTTGGTAACAATGTTATCCAAGGTGTTTTCTACTCAGTTCTTAATATTCCATTAGTAATTTTCTCATTCTTCTTAATTGGTAAGAAGTTCACAATCTTTACTACTGTTAACGTTGTTGCAACTTCATTATTTGTTGTTTTATTCTCGCAAGATGGTGGTATTGCAGAAAGATTTGCAAGTGTTTCAATGGGAAGCCAATTAATGTTGGATTCTATCCTAGTTAGAGTTGTGCTTGCAGGTATTTGTACAGGTGTCAGTAGTGCGATTGCATTCGTCGGAAACATCTCTTGCGGTGGTATCGATATTGTAACCTACTATTGGGGTATGAGAAAAAGTTCACAATTAGGAAAATACACAATGATTCTTAACGGATTTGTTTTCTCAATTTATTCTTTATTATGTGTTGTAAATTCTAGTGAAAATACTTTAGGATATGCAGTTTTCTCAATTATTTATTCAGCTTTATATTGCATCATTTGTGCGGCTGTTATCGACTTAATTAATTTGAGAAATAAAAAGGTCAGAGTTGAAATTATTACATCTCAATCTAATATGGGAGACATCTTAATTTCAAATTTCCCACATGGTGCGACAGTTGAGAACGCAAAAGGTGTCTATTCGAAAACTGATAAATTCATTTTCTTAATGACAGTTTCATCAAACGAATATAAGAAAGTATTGTCAATTGCTCAAAAGGTTGATCCTAATTCGTTCGTCTCAATTTTCTCGGTAGTTCAAGTGTACGGAAACTTCTATTCTAAACCTGTTGAATAGAGACTAAAATCAATTGAAAATAATACCCTACATTTTGGGTATTTTTATTTTGCAAAAATCCTTTTTTCGATTTACCTAATATTAAGGTAAAAATAGTCTCGTTAATTTATCTTTACTGAAAGAAATTAGACTTTATATAGTCAAATTTCAATTTACAAAGTATAATGAATGCCATGGATTGGATTAAGAACAATACATTAACATTCGTATTTATCATCGTTTGTGCAGTATCAATCTTAGTGGTTTGTATCTCTGCACTCATTACTTTTTTAATTCAAAAGCACATCCAAAACAAATCAGTTTCTTCTAAAAATTTCGTTATCGGAATGGAAATCGATTTAAGCAATGGACGTGTTATTTTCTTCGATCGTAAAGACTGCTCAAAGCATAGAACAATCTCAGTTGAAAGCTTCTATCGTATGCTTCATAAAAAGGATGTTTTACGTATGAAGTTATGGTTTGAAGATATCAAACGTAACTTTGATTTCAGCGAAAAATATATTGAAACTGAAATTTTGAATAAAAGACAAGAAGGTTTCATGTTATTGCTTAGAGCAAATAGCTATGATGAAACTAAAAAGATTCTCTATTTAGAATGTCATCAATTAAGCAGAATGAATCCATCTCAAGGCAGAAAAAAGGCTATGAACACAGACTATTACATTGTTAAAAGAAGCCAAATTGAATCTGCTTTTGAATCTATGAAGAGAAAAAATGGTTACGTTTTCTCAATTCGTTTCTTCTATAAAAACAATGATGTTATCAATGATACAACAATCGAAAAGAGCATCCTCTATAGATTAAAGAACGAAGTGTATTCATACGTTGGAGAAGCTTTTAAAAATCGTTATGTTTATGACGAATACGATGATCAAATCTATCTTTTTGATTTCAAGATTAAAAACGATGTTGAAGCAAAGAATTTGTGTGAAAAAATCTACAAAGACTTATCTATTTATATAAATGTTAAGGGATTCTCAAACGCACATGGTACAGCAATTGGTGCGGTTAATCTTGTAAGCAGCAACTTAAAATTTATTGATTCCATTAAGAAATCAAGCCAAGTTTCCGATGCAGCAAGAGTAAATGAAGTTCCATATTTAATTTCTGATAACGAAACTGATTCATTACATGCTTTCGATAGTTCATTAGTGGATAAAGTATTTGATAACGGCTCATTAAGATTGTTGTTTAGACCAATAATCAACATTAAGACAGAACAAATCATTGGATACTTCGGTAACGTTAAGTGTGTCGATACTCATTTTGAAAGTTATTTTGAAATTGCTAGATATATCAACAAAGTTGATAGAAACGAAGAGTTATTATCAAAAGTTACTCAACAATTCGTTTCTAAATTCTTCTTTGAAAGACCTAGAGTTAAATCTAGATTATTCCTTCAAGTGTCCTTGGTTGACTTAGACCATTTAGGAAAAGTCTTAAGTAATATTGCTCATTCAAAAGAAGCTAACCTTGTATTAATGTTTGAAGAATCAGAAGTTAACGCTAACGTCTTCTCATTAGATTTATTAACTCATCAACTTAAAGAATTAGTCTCATTAGGCTATGAAATTGGATTGTTATTGAAGAATGAAAATACATTGCTCGAAAATGAGTTCTATAGCATCTTCAATTACTTTATTATCGGTTCTGCGATGGTTTCTAAAGTTAAAGATAATAGCAGAGCTAGATTATCAAATAAGTTCTTAATTGAATCATTATTACAATACAAACGACCGATTGTCATTACTGATTTAGAAGGATGGTCAACAATCGATTTATTTGTTAAATCGGGTTGTTACTTATTATCAGGTGATGATATTTCAGCAAGTAGTGAAATGATTCTCCCTATAGAAAAAGCAAAAATTGCTAGATTAAGAAAGATTAATAATTAGAGGTATTTATAAAATGGCTAACGATAACCAAATCAAAAACTCTTCTATCACAAGACAAGAAGACGACTTTGCTCAATGGTATACAGATGTATGCAAAAAAGCAGAATTAATGGATTATAGCTCAGTAAAAGGTTTTATCATTTATAGACCTTATGGCTACGCAATCTGGGAACAAATCCAAGAATATTTAAACAAGAGATTTAAAGAAACAGGACATGAAAACGTTTACATGCCAACTGTTATCCCAACTTCTCTTTTACAAAAGGAGAAAGACCACATAGAAGGTTTCGCTCCTGAATGTTTAGTTGCTAATGTTGGTGGAGGTGAACAACTTCAAGATCCACTTATTATTAGACCAACATCAGAAACATTATTCACAGAACACTACAAAAACATTATTTCTTCTTATAGAGATTTACCAAAACTCTATAACCAATGGTGTTCAGTTGTTAGATGGGAAAAGACAACTCGTCCATTCTTAAGAGGTGCTGAATTCTTATGGCAAGAAGGCCATACAATGCACGAAACTGAACAAGAAGCTCGTACAGAAGCATTAAAAATGCTCGAAATTTATGATGATTTAGGAAGAGATTTATTAGCTATCCCATTCACTAAAGGTAGAAAAACTGAAAAAGAAAAATTTGCTGGTGCAGTTGAAACTTATTCTATCGAATCTCTTATGCCAGATGGAAAAGGTCTTCAATCTGGTACAACTCACTATTTTGGAACTGGTTTCGCTGAAGCATTCGGTGTTACATTCCAAGGTAGAGATGGTAAATTAGCAAACCCACATCAAACTTCATGGGGTGTCTCAACTAGATTATTAGGCGCTATCATCATGGTTCATGGTGATGACAATGGCTTAGTCTTACCTCCAAAGGTTGCTCCAATCCAAGCAGTTGTTATTCCAGTTGCCGCAAATAAACCAGGTGTTATCCCAGCAGCTAGAGAATTAGCAGAAATGATTAAAGCATCAGGTGTTAGAGTTAAACTTGATGAATCAGATAAATCAGCAGGTTGGAAATTCTCTGAATACGAAATGAAGGGTGTTCCAATCCGTGTTGAAATCGGACCAAGAGATATCGAAGCAGGCAATGTCACAATTGCTAAACGTAATACAGGTGAAAAGATTACTGTTAAGAAAGAAGAAATGGTTGCAACAGTTAATAGATTAATCGATGAAATTCACGATGAAATGTATAAGAAAGCTTTAGCTTACTTATTAGACCACGTAACAGAAGTTCACAATATGGACGAACTCAACGCAGCTCTTGAAAAAGGCGGATACGCTAAGATGATGTGGTGTGGTGAAGAAGATTGCGAAAATAAGATTAAAGAGTTAACTAACGCTACTTCAAGATGTATGCCATTCAACCAAATTGCATTCGATGAAGTATGCCCAGTTTGTGGCAAAAAAGCAAAGAAAGTTGTTTTATTTGCAAAAGCATATTAAAAATGTTTAATATTTCTCGCTCATTGTGTTAGTATATTTGAGCGATAAATTGGAGTAGTACCCAAGTTGGTGAAGGGGCTTCCCTGCTAAGGAAGTAGATCGGGTCAAACTGGTGCGAGAGTTCAAGTCTCTCCTACTCCGCCATTTTTGAAAAAATTGAACGATGGAAACATCGTTCTTTTTTTACCCTAATAGTAGGGTTTTTCTTTTGCTCAAGTAAAATATAGTTATGT
>JAKSHZ010000054.1 GCA_024399115.1 Bacilli bacterium | reverse complement strand
GTGCTTGAGTAAACTACAATGAAAAAAATTGGCTTTTCTTGACTAAAATACAATTTATTTATAAAATATAAACAATAAGAGGAACGAAGCCGACATGGTTATCCATAGTCGGCTTATTTTATAACAGTATAACTATAATTCGAAAATGAATTGTAAGAGGGAGAAAAATGGAATACCCAAGAATTATTACATCCGGAGATACAGCTATAGTTGTAGAATTCGAGGATAAGATTGATTCTTCAATAAATGCGAAGGTTAAAGCTTTTTACGAGGTGTTAAAAGCAGAGAATATACCAGGAGTTGTGGATATAATTCCGACATATCGTTCAGTACTTATTCATTATAGTCCACTTATTATTAGATATGGTGAGATGATGGAGAAGGCTGAGAGATTACTGAATAGAGCTGGAGATATCAAGGCTGTTGATAAGAAGATATTTAAAATTCCAGTTTGCTATGGTGGCTACTATGGTCAGGACTTAGAAGATGTAGCACAGCATGCAGGAATGACTAAGGAAGAAGTAATCAGTATTCATTCAGGAAGAGATTATCTCATATACATGCTTGGCTTCCAGCCAGGATTTGCATATCTTGGTGGAATGGATGAGAGAATTGCAATGCCAAGACTTCCACAGCCAAGAGGACAGATTCTTGCAGGATCAGTAGGAATTGCTAACAAGCAGACAGGAATATATCCTATGTCATCCCCTGCTGGTTGGAGACTTATAGGATGTACACCAGTAAGACCATATGATGCGAGAAAGAGAAAACCAATTCTTTATGAAGCAGGAGATTATATCCGGTTCGTTCCAATTAGTGAAGCAGATTATACTAGAATTGAAATGTTAATTGAACAGGGTAACTATGAATGTCCTGTAGAAATACAAAAAGCTTAAGTAAAAATAAAGGGATTATCAAATGGGAATTTGCATAGAAAAAGCCGATTTTTACGGTAGACATATACTTGCAACAATTCAGGATTATGGTAGATATGGATATCAGAATTCTGGTGTTACTGTATCAGGCGTAGTAGACAGGCGTTCGGCAAGTAATGCTAATGTTTTAGTAAATAATGATATTAGAGAAGCTGTAATTGAGTTCATGCTGATGGGACCTACAATTAGATTCACATCAACAGCACATATTGCAATTACAGGAGCTGACTTTTCACCTAAGATTAATGGAGAACCAGTACCTGACTATAAGGCTATTAAGGTTTATAAGGATGATGTACTGGAGTTTGGATTTGCAAAAGGTGGTGTATGGGGTTATATCGCATTTGCAGAGAAGTTAGATGTTCCAGAGGTTATGGGAAGTCGTTCAACAAACACTCGTACAGGAATAGGCGGTGTGCAGGGTAGAGCATTAGAGGAAGGCGATAATATAGGATTTAGGGAGAAAATCAAGGCTCTTCCTAATTTTGAAAAAAGAGAACTTACTCCTGAAAACTTTGCAGATAAAGAAAAAACAATCCGCGTAATACTTGGTCTGCAGAAGGATGCATTTACTAAAAAGGGAATAGAAACTTTCTTAAATGGTACATACAAGCCAACATCTGAATGCGACAGAATGGGATACAGAATGGAAGGCCCGGAAATAGAACATGTTGATGGTGCTGATATCACATCTGATGGAATATCTCTTGGTGCTATTCAGGTGCCAGGTTCTGGAACACCGATTGTAATGCTTACAGATAGACAGACAACAGGTGGCTATACAAAAATAGGAACAGTAATAGGTGTCGATGTGCCAGAATTTGTTCAGAGTGTAGCTGGAACTGAGATCCATTTCAAAGAGATATCAGTTGTCGAAGCTCAGGATTTATATATTCAGCAGTTTGATTATTTCAGTAAACTCAAGGATGATTTGGCTAAGCTATCATTTTGGGATAAGATTAAATCGATTTTTGTAAATGCTTAATGACGACAATAAAAGGAGGTACATATGTCAGTAGATATAAATATCAGCCCTAGAGAATTAAGACTTCTTGCAAGAAAAGGTGAATTTGTAGAGCCAACAAGTGGATACTGCCCAGGTTATGCTCAGGCAAACCTTATAATTTTACCTAAAGAAGAAGCGTATGATTTCTTATTATTTGCTCAGAGAAATCCAAAAGCCTGTCCTTTATTAGAGGTTACAGATGTTGGTAGTAGAATGACAAAATTCACAGCAACAGACTGTGATATAGCAACAGATTTCCCTAAGTACAGAATATATCGTGACGGCGTATTGACAGAAGAAGTTACAGATATCTCAGAATATTGGCAGGATGATTTTGTAGCATTTATTATAGGATGCTCTTTCAGTTTCGAATCAGAAATGATTGATGCAGGAATTGAAATTAGACATAATACAGAAGGACGTAATGTTCCTATGTATATGACAGGAATTGATTGTGTACCAGCTGGTAAATTCTCAGGAAAAATGGTTGTTTCTATGAGACCTATTAATCCTAAGCAGCTTGTTAAAACAGTTACAGTAACAGCGCAGCTTCCTAAGGTTCATGGAAGCCCAATTCATATTGGTGATCCAGCGCAGATTGGAATTAAGGACATTAATAAGCCTGAATTTGGTGATGCAGTTACAATTAATCCAGGTGAAGTTCCAGTGTTCTGGCCATGTGGCGTTACACCTCAGTCAATAGTAATGAACGTTAAGCCTAAGCTTGCAATTACACATGCCCCAGGCTATATGCTTGTTCTTGATGTTAAGAATGTAGACTTAAAAGAGTAAAAAATACAGTCTGATAGTCCAAAACATAACACAAGAATGCAAAATCATAAAAAATATAAAATAGAAAGAGAGCAAATAAATAAATGAGTAAAGTAGATTTAAACTGTGATCTTGGAGAAAGCTTTGGAAGCTACAAGATTGGCAATGATTCAGAAATTATTAAGCTCATTACATCAGCTAATGTTGCATGTGGCTCACATGCCGGAGACCCAATCGTTATGGGTAAGACAGTAGCTTTTGCTAAGGAGTCAGGAATAGAAGTAGGCGCACATCCTGGATACCCAGATATTCAGGGATTTGGACGTAGAAATATGGCACTTTCTCCAGCAGAAGCTAAGGCATATGTTATGTATCAGGTTGGTGCTTTGATGGCATTCTGTAAAGCAGAGGGCATGACTATGCAGCATGTTAAGCCTCATGGAGCACTTTATAACACAGCAGCTAAGAATGCAGATCTTGCGTTAGCTATAGCAGAGGGTATTAAGGCAATTAATCCAGATCTCATTCTCATGGGACTTGCTGGAAGTGAGAGTATAAAAGCAGCTCAGTCTATCGGTCTTAGAACAGCAAGTGAAGTATTTGCAGATAGAGCATATGAGGAAGATGGAGCACTTAGAGCTCGTACAAAAGAAGGTGCTATGATCACTGATGAGGAAGAAGCTATTAAGAGAGTACTTCGTATGGTAAAAGAAGGAAAGGTTACAGCTTATTCAGGTAAGGACATCGACATCAAAGCAGATTCCATTTGTGTACATGGTGATGGGGCGAAGGCACTTCTCTTCGTACAGAAAATAAGAGAAGAGCTTACAAAAAATGGAGTAGAAATAGCTCCAATCAAGAGTTTTGTGTAAACAAAACGTAAAATTAGTTAATCACAATGTGATAAAACAGAATTAATTAGTGCAATAATCTGCTAATATGGAAATGTTAGAGATTTTAGCATAAAAAATTTAAGGAGAATAATTATGGACAACTTCAAGACAAGACTTAAAAACATTGGTCCAGGTGCTCTCGTAGCAGCAGCATTTATTGGACCAGGTACTGTTACTAGCTGTTCAACATCAGGTGCTAACTTCGGTTATACACTTTTGTGGGCAATGCTTTTATCAGTAATCTCAGTAATTATCATGCAGTCAATGGCAGCAAGACTTGGTATCGTATCAGGACTTGGCCTTGGACAGGCACTTCGTGAGAAATTTACTTCAAAGGTAGCAAGAGTACTCCTTGCAATATTAGTTATTGCAGCTGTATTCATCGGTAACGTTGCTTATGAAACAGGTAACCTTACAGGTTCTATCATGGGTATCCAGGCAGCAGCTCCTGCACTCGAAGGTAACACAGCAAAGATTATACTTGCACTTATTCTTGGTGTAATTGCATTTGCACTTCTTTGGTCAGGAAGCTACAAGAACATTGAGAAGTTCCTTACAGCATTAGTAGTTATCATGGGTGTTGTATTCTTCATCTGTGCAATTGCTGTTGGTCCTGACTGGGGTGAAGTGTTCAAGGGATTATTTGGATTTAAGGTTCCTGATGTTGATAAGGCATGGATGACAGTTGCAGCTTTAATGGGTACAACAGTTGTTCCTTACAATATTTATCTTCATGCATCATCAGCTGCTACAAAGTGGGCTAATGATGGAAATAAAGAGAATGCACTTGCTAATTCAAGACTTGATTCAATTCTTTCAATCGGTCTTGGCGGACTTATTTCAATGGCAATTATCATTTGTGCAGCAGCTACAATTGGTAAGACAGGTGCAGAAGTTAAGTCAGGTGCAGACATGGCGAAGGCTTTAGAGCCACTTCTTGGATCATGGGCAACAATGTTCTTTGGTGTTGGACTTTTCTGTGCTGGTATTTCATCAACACTTACAGCTCCAATGGCAGCAGCATTTGCTTCAACAGGTATCCTTGGTTGGTCAGAAGACCTTAAGGATAAGAAGTTCAAGATGTTCTGGGGAATCGTTTTAGTATTCGGTATCTTCGCAGCATGTGTTCTTGGTGCATCACCAACACAGATTATTCTTTTCGCTCAGGCTGCTAACGCATTCTTACTTCCAATCACAGGTGTTCTTCTTTTAATCGTTGCTAATGATAAGAAGATCATGAAGGAATATGTTAATAAGACATGGTTCAACATTTTAGTTGTTCTCGTTATTGCTATATTCTTATTCATCGCTGCTAGAAATATGACAGCATTCGTAACAAGCCTTAATGCATTACTTCATCCAGCAGCTTAATAGTTAATTAAATTGTTACTTTAGGGGACGCAATTTGTTGCGTCCCTTTTTATAGGTGTATTATGAAAGAATTATTATTTGTAATTATCCAGGTTATAGCAAACACTATCCAGGCGATTACGGGATTTGCAGGTGGGCCTATAGCGATTCCACCTTCAATGGCTTTAGTTGGCGTTGAAAATGCAAAAGCGTCTATTACTTTTATTTTGCTTATAGTTACAGCAATCGTTACTATTCAAAATATCAAGTATGTTAATTGGAAAAAACTTGGAATAATGCTTTTATTTATGTTTGCAGGTATGATGCCAGGCGTATGGCTATTTTCAATACTTCCTACAAAGAGTCTTATGATTTTATATGGAACAATTGTAGTACTTATTGGAGTAGAGAAGCTTGTTAGAAAAAACACTAAAGACTTGAAATCTCCATGGAATTATGTTGCACTCCTTTTTGCAGGAATAATGCAGGGAATGTTCACAAGTGGCGGACCATTCATCGCACTTTATGCAACAGGAGCTATTAAGGACAAAAAAGAATTTAGAGCTACTGTATCACCAGTATGGACAGTGCTTAATATATATTTGTGCTATAACATGTTTACGCAGGGATTCTATACAGGATATGTTATGAAGCTAACGGCATTATCTATTATTCCTGTATTTGGTGCAATTTTCCTTGGTAACAAAATTGCTAACAAGATAGAGCAGAAGACATTCCTAAAGCTTGTATACGTTCTTTTAATAGTATCAGGTGGAATACTTTTATTTACTGCATTTACTAAATAGAGGCGTTTAATAAGCGAATGCTAG
>JAKSHZ010000053.1 GCA_024399115.1 Bacilli bacterium | reverse complement strand
TTGAAAGAAAGAAAGCTTTGAAGAAATATGTCGACTTCATTAAAGGTGGATATTCAGGTTGGATTTACCTAAATGGTGGCATTGGTACTGGCCGTTCTTATTTCTCAGCAGTAATTTCGGTAGACGCTGCTAATAGAAATTTAGGTCCAATTTGTTACCTCAATTGTGTAAATAGAATCAGAGAACTTAACGACTTATCCTTTGTTAAAAAAGGTAACGATTTCCAAACATTAATCGATAGATATTCAAAGGTTCCAATCCTTGTATTGGATGACTTCGGAAATGAGTTCAAGAGTGACTTTGTAAGAGATGGAATTTTATATCCAATCTTATCCTACAGAGCAAGTCATAGTTTATTCACAATTATCAATAGTGACTTCTCAATTGAAGAAATAAAAACGCTTTACGGAATTAACAGTAAAGCGGGTGAAATCAGAGCTAAACAAATCGCTAATTTATTAGTTAACGAATGTGGTAACGAAATTAATCTTGGCGATCTAAAATTGTATTAATAATTTTCTTAGTTTCTTGAATTAATTCAACTTGGCTAGCATTGTTAGAAATAACGATGTTAGCTTTTTTCTTATTTTTCTCAAAGGAATTATTCTTATCACTTAATTGTTTTAGGAATTTTCCAGTCTCTGGATTTCTTTCAAGTAATCTTTCGAGTTGAACTTTTTCTTCAATATCAACAGCAATAATTTCATCGAACATGTCGTCCATTTTTGCTTCAAATAGCATTGGTGCTTCGCAAACAATCATCTTTGATTTTGAATGTTTAAAGACATAGTTAACTTTATCAATTACCTTTGGATAGATAAAATTTTGTAACTTTTTAATGTCTTTAGGATTGTTGACTAAGTATTGTCTGAGTTCTTTTTTATCGACACATTTTGTGAAGTTTAATTTAAATAATCTCGCTATATTTAGGGAGATTTCTTCATTTTTGTATAGTTCAGCGATAATGTCATCACAGTTGATAATGTCTGCTCCATAGTTTTTGAATGTATCTAAAACAGTAGATTTACCAGCAGCAACCTTGCCGATAAGAGCAATCTTAATTGGCTTTCCTTGCTTTTGTTGACAATTAGGACAGAACGTCGTTCCTCTTCCTCCAACTTTGATAAATCTAAATGAAGTTCCACAGTTAGGGCATACTTCACTTGATTTCCCATAAGCTTTTAAATTAACTTGGAATTTACCATCGATATTCTTTCCAGGGTGGTAAGACTTAATAGTACTTCCGCCTGATTGAATAGCTTGTTTAAGAATCTTTCTCGCAGATTGAATGATTTCCATCCATTGAGCTTTAGAAATCAATCTACATGGTGTTAATGGATGAATTTTACAGTCGAAAAGGACTTCATCTGCGTATATGTTGCCGATTCCTGCGATCAATGTTTGATCAGTAATAGTTGTTTTGACTGGAATATTTGATTTTTTGCAGTGATTAATTAGATAATCAACATCTTCAATTTCAAATGGTTCTTTTCCTAGTTTAATAATTTCTGGTTCGTGTTTATATGTGCCTTCGGTGGATAGTTTTAAAATTCCAAAGCAACGCGAATCGTCATAGCAAACCTTACGTCCATTGTTCAAATGAAAAACAACACGCGAAAAATATGTATTAGGTTCATTTTCATCTAATTCGAAGTATTTTCCTTCCATTCTTAAGTGAGAAATAACTACTAAATCGTTTGTTAAATGGAGGAACAAATATTTCCCATATCTTGTTACATCTAAGAATGTTTCTCCGACTAATGTATCGACAAATTCATTTTTATCTCCAAGAATAGTGGATAGTCTTAAAACATCTATTTTGGTAATTTTATTACCAATTAAGATACTTTTTAATACATTTTTAATAGTTTCTACTTCTGGTAATTCAGGCATAATTATTTTGCATCGTACCAAGTTTTTCCGAAGTCACCATCTACTAATAATGGGACATCGATCTTGAGCGCATTCTCCATTGTGTTTTTAACTAAGTTATATACGCTGTCTTTTTCATCTTTATGGACTTTTAAGATAAGTTCATCGTGGATTTGACAGACGATTTTTGATTTATAGTTTCCTTCTTTTAAGGCATTATCGACCTTAATCATTGCGATTTTGATTAAGTCAGCAGCGGTGCCTTGAACAGGCGCATTCATTGCCGCACGTTTTGCATATTCTCTTACTTGGTAGTTAGAATCATGTAATTCTCTTAAGTATCTTCTTCTACCTAAAAGAGTTGAAACATATCCATCAGTAGTTGCGTTTTGAATTACTTTTTGGAAGAAAATTGAGATTTCTGGGAATGAAGCGTAGAAGTTTTCAATTAACTCTCTTGCTTCTTTGTTTGAGATACCTAATTGATCTGCAAGTCCCCAATCAGAGATACCATAAACGATACCGAAATTGACTGTTTTTGCTCTTCTTCTTTGAAGAGATGTTGGTTCTCCTTGTAGGTTAAAGACTTTCTTGGCTGTTGCTGAGTGAATATCTTCGCCAGATTCAAAAATTCTTTTGAGTTCTTTGCAATCACTAAGTGAAGCTAAAACACGTAATTCGATTTGGCTATAGTCTAATGAAAGGATTGAGTAGTCTTCGTCTTTATAATAGAAAGCTTTTCTGATTTCTTTACTTTCTTCATCTCTAGTGGAGATATTTTGTAAGTTAGGTTCGCTTGATGAAAGTCTACCAGTACTTGTCAGTGCTTGATTGAATTTTGCGTGAATTTTACCATCAGGTTTGATATGTACTTTCAAGCCATCAATATAAGTAGTGATGAGCTTAAAGTATTTACGATATTCTAATATCTTTGGAACGATTGGATGTTTATCTTCAAGTTCCTTTAAAACATCTACATTTGTAGACATTTTGCTATTACCTTTAAGGCCTAATTTATTAAATAAGATTTCTCCAATTTGTTTAGGACTTGCGATGTTGAATTTCTCTCCAGCAAGAGCATAAATTTCTTCAGTAAGTACATCGATCTTTTGCTTGAAAACATCGCCATATTTATCTAAGACTTCAGCATCAAGAGGGAAACCTTCAATTTCAATATTAGCTAAAGTAGTAGTTAAAGGAATTTCTAAATTATTGTATAAATCAACGGCGTTATTTTTAACAAGTTCAGCCATTGCTTTTGAATATAATTCTTTTGAAAAATATGCGATTTGCGATGTTTTTTGAGGATTTTCATTAGAAAATAGTGACATTGAGTCATCTGCGTTTGAGAAGTCAACACCAAACATATTGAGGACTAACTCAAGATTGTTTTTAGCAGAACTATCGATTAAATAAGCTGCTAAAAGTAAGTCGAAATAGTTGCCTTCAATTTCAATGCCGCAAGTATGAAGAGCTACCTTGATCGCTTTATAGTCGTATGAATATTTTTTGATTGTTGGATTTGCTAAGACAGCTAATAGTTTTACATCCTTTTTAGCTGATTCGATATCAATATAATACTGTTTCTTATTGGTTGAAATGGTCAAACCATAAATACCAGATTCTGTGTAATTATCATCTACAAAATCAAGTGCAATACCAATATCTTTTTCTAAATCAATTGAATCGAAATTTGAGATTTTTTCATACTTAATATCTGTTACATTTAAGTTTTTAATTTTCCATTTTGGTTGAATTTTATTTACGACAGATTTTAAGTCAAATTTTTGACAAAATTCATTAATTGCGTTGAAATCATATCCAGGATAAACGAGATCCTCGATAGCAAAAGGAAGTTCAACATCAGGCATGATAATTGCGAGATCTCTTGATGTTCTTCCGAGTTCTTGATTTTCTAAAATAGCTTTACCGACTTTGCCACCAATTTCTTCTGCATGAGCAACGATATTGTCAAAGTCACCATAAGTTTGAATTAACTTAGTAGCGGTTTTTTCACCAACGCCAGGAATACCAGGTAGGTTATCTGATGAGTCGCCTCTTAAACCTTTGTAATCAATAATCTTAACAGGTTCAAAACCCCATTCTTCGAGTACTTTACTAGGTGTCATAGCAGCGACATCTGACATACCCTTTTTAATAATATTAACTGTAATTTTATCTGTAACTAATTGTAAAAAGTCTCTATCAGAAGTGTAGATCTCAACATCGTATCCTTTTGCTTCAGCTTGCTTAGCAACAGTTCCAGCGATATCGTCTCCTTCAAATCCTTCTTTTTCATATTGGAAGATATTTAAACTTCTTAAGAAGTCCCTACTCATAGGGAATTGAGTAATTAAATCTTCTGGAGCAGGTTTTCTATTTGCTTTATATGTTTCGAGTTTTTCTTTTCTAAAAGTAGGCTTGCCAGTATCAAAGGCGACGAAAATAGATTCGCCTTCACTCATAGTTCCTAAAATTTTATTAATCATGCTAGAGAAAGCAAAGATTGCGTTAGTAGGGGTACCATCATGACTTCTCATGATTTCTACACCTGGATATGCAGTAGCATAATATGCTCTAAATAAAAGTGAGTTACCATCAACAATAATTAATCTAGGCATCGTTTTCTTCCTCCTCTAATAAATAAATTTTACTTGCAATGAAGTCGTTATCTTGATTTCTTACTCTATTTGAACCTTCGATAACGATAATGTTATTTTTCTTTAAGCACGAAATTGCATCTTGGTATGCATCAGCGAATACCGTAACTTCGATTTCACCTGACTCATCAAATACCTTTAAGAACGCCATAGTTTGTTTCTTTTTAGTGGTATGAGTTTTAATTTCTCTAATAATTCCGCAAATTTTATAATTTGCATTAACATCAGTTGAAACTGAAGAAATATCAGTAACTCCATGAGTTTGTAACAAGTCTTTTTTATAAGCTAGTGGAGAGTCAGATAACATAATTCCAATAGCGCTATATTCTTTGTTTAAGTTTTCAATTGGATCGTCGTGTTGATCAATCAATGATGGGTAATCATACATTGGAATGCCAAGAGTTAATTGTCCGTTTGCGTCTGTGATAAGTTCGGAGTATTGTAGACCTTTTCTAACAGACATACGCATTGATTCTCTACTAGTAGAGAAGCTATCCATAGCACCTGCGTCAATCAAAGATTGAAGTTGAGTGTCTGTAACCTTATATTGATACATTCTGATAATGAAATCGAAGAAGTCTTTATAAGGTCCGTTTGCTTTACGTTCTTCCATGATTTTTAATGTGAATTGTTCATTAACTCCGTGAATTCCTGTTAAAGGATAAACTAAGCCTTTATCTGTGATTTCAAATCGGTATGTAGATGTATTTACGTTAGGTTGAAGTACGCTTAATCCTCTCTTTTTCATTTCTGAAACATATAAAGAGAACTTAGTGTCATTAGTAGCACTAGTTGATTGAAGAATAGCGCTATAGAACTCTAATGGATATTTGTGTTTTAAGTAAGCCATTCTACAACAGATAATTGCGTATACGACAGCATGTGATTTATTAAAACCATAGTTTGCGAATCTAAGAATTAAATCATAAACTGCATCGATAGTTTTTTGATCGTAGCCATTTTTGAGTGCGCCTTTGACGAAATCTTCTTTCATCTTGACCATTTCAGCAACTTTTTTCTTGCTGATTGCACGTCTGAATAAGTCAGCTTCGCCCATAGAGAAACCAGCCATCACTCGAGTGATTGAGTTTACTTGCTCTTGATAGACGATAATTCCATAAGTTTCTTCTAAGATTGGTTTAAGTGAATCTGAGTAATAATTAATTTTTTCTTTTCCAGCTTTACGTCTTGCATAACTTTGAATTGAATCCATAGGTCCTGGTCTAAATAATGCAAGTAAAGCAACGATATCTTCAAAACAGTTAGGTTGAAGAATCTTAATAGCTTTCTTCATACCGCTTGATTCGATTTGGAATAATCCCATTGTTTGTTCTGTTCTAATTAAATCAAA
>JAKSHZ010000052.1 GCA_024399115.1 Bacilli bacterium | reverse complement strand
AAAAAAAGATACCTTCCGGTATCGTTATTTTCTATCTGGTAGCTGGGGAGGGACTTGAACCCCCGACACACCGGGTATGAGCCGATTGCTCTAACCAACTGAGCCACCCAGCCAACTTATTAATTACTTAGGTTCTCGATTCGAGTCTAAGTACTTGCGATTCAAAGATTGGTGGACCTGAAGAGACTCGAACTCTCGACCCCCTGAATGCAAATCAGGTATTCTCCCAACTGAACTACAGGCCCATATTTATTTTGAATGCTTTTCAATAATATATATTTAGTTGAATTTAGTCAAGCATTAAAAATAAAATATGTGAAATTTCCTGTAGTTCTGTTGGAATACCTGTTTGCGTTGGCTCAGTTGGTTAGAGAATCTAGGCTATACCCGGTTGTCGGGGTCCTGCGTCCCTTTAATGTGCGCGTGTGCGTATTAATCTTTATTAATAGTTACTGTAGCGACGCTATTATTACCGCTACCTTCGATAGATACTGAGAACTTCCATCCTAGTGTAGATCCACTATTTAATTTACCTGATTGGACGAATTGTCTCCTATATGTATTCATATCGAATGAACTGCCATTCTTAAATAAGTATGTTTCTCTTAAATTATCATTAGGTTTATAAGTTGCACTTGTAGAGTTTCTAATCAATTGAAGAATGTTATAGTCAGCATAGCTTCTACCTAATGGAGAGATATATGATGAAGTTGATGATGAGTAATATGTATTAGACATCATAGTTTTTCCATTAGTTACAGGGTAAGTATATGTAGGTGTAGCTTGCGCAACACCTGCAACATATTTAATGATTCTTGCATCTATGTGCCATAATCTAATACCTGTTGCGTTAACTCCACGAGGAGAACGGCTACTATACGAATAATCGGTATCAAAAGCGTTTAATCCTGTTGGAGTGTATAGTTCAAGCAATAAATATTCATCAAATGGGGAGTTATACGCATTCCAAGATGGGCTTAAAAGAATTACTTCATGTGAAGTTTGGAATGGATTTAATGTAACACTACAAGACTCAATAGGAACATAAGCTTTAGCCCAACCTAAAGCAAGACAAGAGAATGGATCATGCCCACCGACATTAAAGTCTTGCATAGAGAAGCCACCTGCTGGTCTATAGTAGTTAGAGTAATCATAGTAATCATCTAATCCGAAGATATGGCCCATTTCATGAATGAAAGTATGGCCATCTACTGAGCAATGCGAAGTATTACCAGCTCCATAGGAGCTCTTACCAGTTCTAGTTAGAGAAGTAGTCTCATTATACATAAAGTCATAACTTGCCCAGAAGAATGAATTAGGACCTGGAGTAGTTAAATTTCTATAGTTTCTATTTTGTAACCAGAAAGTGTACGCCCAGAGGTTATCTCCATAAGTCACCTTGCTATATATTGATGTTTTAGACTCAAATGATGAGTGATCAGGACATCCGTAAATCAAAATAACTCCATCTAAATATCCATCATGGTCACTATCATAATTTCTTCTAGAATCAGAAGTATGATTAGAGAAGTACCAATCCGTAGCGGTTTTAACGAGTTGAGTTGTTGTGGTATTCGAACCACCTGAGTCATAGTTAAACGCACTATAACTCTTGCCACATTCATACCATTCACTAACACTTCCTAAGATAGAAAGTTTCCCATCTGACTCAGTTTCATAGTACGATTTAACGCTATTCCAACCAGTCTCTGACTCTGTACCGAAATAGACTTTTCTAATGTCATCACGTACGTTTTCTTTGTTAGTAATGAATGTGCTAGAGTCGGTAAACCACACAGGAATTACGAGCAATTTTAGCTCGCCAGTCGAAGGTGCACTGTCAATTTCATAGTAGTTATTTGTAGTATAATTCTTGTAATTGTAACTCATGTAATTTGCTTGAAGAGCTGGTTGCTCTAAAACAGTAACTTTACAAGTTGAAATTAAAGTAGGATCATCTACTGATTTTGCAGTGATTGTACATTCACCAATCGCGACACCAGTGATGTTTCCAGAAGCGTCAACTGTCGCGATATTTGGGTTCGAAGAAGTATATGTTACAGTTTTTACTGTCGCATTGCTTGGCAAAATTGTAACGTCTATAGTCTTTGATTTTCCTTCATAAACTTCGATTGAATCGGCATTAAGTTCGACAGATTGGACTGGAATCTTAACAACGTTGATAGTCTTTGATGCAGATGTGAAGCCGCTAGAAGTATTAGCTTTAGCGGTAACTGTCGCTGTACCATTTTTATGTCCATAAATTGTTCCATCTCTAGCGACAGTTAGGACTTCTTCATCTGATGAAGTCCATTCAATAACACGCATATTTGCGTTCACTGGAGAGTAAGAGATTCCTATTTTCGAATGGT
Organism: Bacilli bacterium; assembly: GCA_024399115.1. GTDB lineage: Bacteria > Bacillota_I > Bacilli_A > RFN20 > CAG-826 > RGIG9670. Next base: position 3,834 of record JAKSHZ010000052.1, on the reverse strand, counting down.
CTCCAATACCCACTGTATCCTCACCAAAAAGTGAGATAGATGTAGGATATATCTCATCCATTAAAGTTGTGATTGAAACTGATCTTAAATAGATCTTTACGTTACTTGAAACATTAGGTTCAATTACGAGTTTTATTTTTCCAGAAACGGATTCTTCGATAGGATAATTAGCTTTGTACTGCGTGCCATAAGAAGTAAATGTTGCTTCTCCAATTTTATCTTCGCCAACATAAGTTTCAATTGAACCAAAATTCTTAACTCCTGCTAATGAGAAAATGTTCGAACTAGATCCAGTAGAGCAGTCGAAAGAAATGTTTGAAATTCCATTAAAATCTAAAGGCGAGATGATTGTGGTTTCTTCTGAAATACCTACACCTCTATTTTGTCTACTGTCCATTGAGCTACCTTCGATTGAGCAATCCCAATCTCCGATAGAAGTTGCAAAAGCTACACTTGTGAAGACATAGTCTAATGTTTGATCTGGTGTAACTGTGATTAATACTTCCTTTACAATATCATCCGCTTTTGCAGTGACAATGCATTGTCCCTCCTCAATGGCGGTTACTACACCATCTTCATCTACTGTTGCGACACTTGTGTCGCTAGATGTGAATGTAGGTGCTTCTGTAGTTGAGTTTTCAGGAAGAATACTATAAGTGATTTCACCGGTTCCACCTTTACTAAGAGATAATGAATCACTACCTAAAGTTAAAGAAGTTGCGGGAATAAGTTTTTTAACAACTTCAAAACTAGCTTCACCAGAACAAGGATAATGATATTTTGATTCTGGTTCGTAGTTTACTTGGATTGTGTATGAACCAATTTCTTCAAGAGTGAAATCGTTAGTTAAGTTATATGTACGTCCACTTGGAGAAAAATAATTAGCGTTTAGTTGATAATAGGTAAACCTATTAAAACTGACAGTTTCAGTAGAATTATTGCTGTATGTTAGGTTAGCTCTTAAATCTTTAGTAGAAAAAGTAGCACCTTCAAAACGATCCTTTTCAGCAATTTCTACTGAAACGTCAGTTATTGTTTTAAGTGTTACTTCACAAGAAACTAAACCAATTGCAAGTAAGCAAGGCAATATTAATCTAGAAAACTTCATGATTAGAGTATAGCACGATTTTAAAAATCAAATAAGTTAATGTGTTCGTTACTTATTAAAAATAAGTGCTACAAATTTACATACTTTTTACATATAATAGAGACATAGATATTCAAATTTAGGCAATGTTTCATACTTTTTGTATACAAAACTATACTTTTTATGTATGATTTTAATTGCCCTTGTTCGAAATCGAACTTTGACTAGTCAAAAGGAGAGTTTATTGAGGTTAACAAATGATTGATATCCATTCTCATGTAATTCCTAACGTTGATGACGGTTCGCGTTCAATTAAAGAGTCTCTAGAAATGTTAAGACATTCAGCTGAAATCGGTGTTACCGATGTCATCTGCACTCCACATTTCTCTCACAAACGCTTTGTTACTCCCATCGAAGAAATTAAGAAAAACTTCGAACTATTAGTGGAAGAAGCAAAGAAAGAAGAAATTCCTATTAATTTATACTTAGGGCAGGAAATTCTATATACTTCGAGGGAAAACATCTTGCAGATGCTTGATGAGGGGAAGTTACTTACACTTAACAATTCTAAATACGTTTTAGTTGAATTCCACACCACTCATAGACCGGATGAACTAGAAGATATCATTTATAGATTCAATCTCCATAAATATCACCCAATCATCGCTCATATCGAGAGATATAAGTGGTTGACGATGGAAGATGTCATCTTAATGAAGAATCAAGATTGCGAATTATCTGTTAACGCTGATGCAGTTATTGGCGAAAATGGATTTAAGTTAAAAAGATTCTGCAAGAAGATGATCAAAAAAGGACTTATTGATTACGTAACGTCTGATATGCACTACTTTAGACCAAGTAATATGGATAAAGCACTCAAAAAGATTAAAGACGAAAAGTTATTCAATAACAGACAATTATTAGAAAAATAACGAGGTAAATTATGCAAAATAATTACGAATCAACTCCACAAGTACAAGAAGAAGGTTTAAGTTTTAAAGACTTACTCGCAACAATCAAGAAACACATTATTCCAATTTGTATTTTCATTGTTGCTTTCGCTGCAGCTGGATTTATCGGCGCTAAAGTTGTAGATAACGTAAGACCATCTTACACTGCTAACTCAACAATCATGGTTGGATATAGAGATACAGACACAATTAACCAAAGTGCTTATACATATTCAAACTCAATTGCTGAAACAGTTACTTCATTCATCAAAGATGACACAGTTTTAGCTTCAGTTGCTACTGCTCATAACACTACTCCAAAGGATTTACGTAGTAACTTATCTATCAGCCAAAAGAGTGGTAACTTAATTATCTCTTTAAATTACACATCTACTGATAGAGAAGACGCAGCAATTATCTTAAAAGATATTGTTAAATCAACTATTGATACTGCAAATGTTACTAGAGTTAACGCTCAAAACGAAGATGAACCAGTTCATCCATTCTTATATAAGACTATTTCTTTATTAACAGAAGCTAATGAAGACAAAGTTACTAAAGAAAGTCACACATTAAAATACACTGCTATCGGTGCTGCTGGTGGCGTTGTTGTCGCATTCATTTATGTCTTCTTCTTTGAAATGTTCAATAACTCATTCAAGAACAAAGAAGATATCGAAAGAACTTTAAACCTTCCACTTCTCGGTGTTATTCCACACTATGATATAGATGGTAATAAAGACGCAACAAAGGGGAGATAAGCTATGAAATTTTTCCATATTAAAAAGAAAAAACCAACTCAATTAACTACAGTTAACCCAAGATATCGTATCATCACAGTCGAAGATCCTTCTTCAACTGCAGCAGAAGCTTATAGAAGAATCAAAGTTAGCTTAGATTACTCTGCAATCGACGATAAACTTAAAACAATTCTTTTCACTTCAGCTTTACAAGGTGAAGGTAAATCAATTTCATTATTAAATATCGCTGCATGCTACGCTGAAGCTGGTAAAAAGGTACTTGTTGTTGACCTCGACTTTAGAAGACCAAAGGTCCATAGAGCATTCGATGTTGAAAACGAAAACGGCATTACAGACGTTCTTGCTGGTCAAATCAAACTTCAAGACGCAATTAAACATTCTGAAAAATTAGGCTTTGATGGATTAAACAGAGGTACAAAAGTTTCTAACCCATTCGTTATGTTAGGCTGTAACGCTCTTTCTGATGTTATGGACGAACTCAGCAAAATGTACGACATGATCTTAATCGACTGCCCACCATTATTAGCTGTTTCTGATACATTATCTTTCTTAAAGAAAAATACTGTTGATGGCGTTGTATTCGTTGTCTCTCAAAGAGTTTCTGACAAGAATGCATCACGCGACGCTCTCGGTATGTTAGATAGAAACGAAGTCCATATCATCGGCGCAATCGTCTCAGAATCAACAGATAAGTTCTCAGACAACTATTATTACCATCACTACTACAACAGCGCTTATACTGTCGAAAACGGTGAATCTGTCGATAATAAATAGGATTCAGTGAAATAAAGTGTGCTAAATTGTGCTCAAAAGAGTAAATATAGCAAAAACTGTGAAAAAACATTTAAAAGCCAAGTTCAATCTTGGCTTTTCCTATGATAAAACTAAGAGGTAACATAATACTTTTTAGTTTTTATTTTATATAAAAAAGATGTTATAATGCATCCGTATCAACGGTTAATTATTGAGGCGAAATCGACCTCGCAAAAATCTTTACAGCTAGACTGTTTTATAAGAACCATTGATACACCTATAT
>JAKSHZ010000051.1 GCA_024399115.1 Bacilli bacterium | reverse complement strand
TAAAAAGTAGACGTGGTTTTTTCAACTTTGTCTACTTTTATGCTAGCACTTCATCAATCGGTGCTTATTTTAGTTTTTGGAAAACTATTTAATGTTCTTTTTAGCTTCTTTAACTAATCCAGAGAAAGCCTTAGGATCGTTGATAGCTAATTCAGATAACATTTTACGGTTGACGTTGATGTTAGCTGCTTTTAAACCGAACATGAATTTGCTATAAGAAATGTCGTTCATTCTGCATGCAGCGTTAATACGTCTGATCCATAATTTACGGTAATCTCTCTTAACGAGTCTTCTTGAGACGTATGCATAGCGTAAGCTGTGCATGACTTGTTCTTTAGCTGTCTTGAATAATAAGTGCTTGCTACCGAAATAACCGGAGGCTCTTTTTAACATTCTTTTACGACGTGCGTGTGTGACTGTACCACCTTTAACTCTTGCCATATTCTAGTGTCCTCCTTATTTAACGATGAGAAATTTAATTCTCTTGTAATCTGTTGGGTGAACAGATGTTGACTTCATTAAATGTCTCTTTTGTTTGGTTGTTTTGTGTGGGGCTAAATGTGAAACGTAAGCGTGGTGACGAACAACCTTACCACTGCCTGTTACTTTAATTCTTTTCATTAAAGCTTTTTTGCTTTTCATTTTTGGCATAACTTTTTCCTCCTACTTTGTTATTTTTTCTTTGGTGCGAGAATTGCAATTAACCATTTACCATCTAAAGATGCTGGTTTTTCGATAACTGCAATGTCGCTAAGTGATTCGATGAATTTATTTAAGACTTCTTCACCAACTTCGACGTGACTTAATTGACGACCACGGTATCTAACTCCGCATTTAACTTTGTTACCTGCTTCGAGGAACTTAGTTGCTGCACGAGCTTTTGTTTCCATATCGTGAGTTCCGATTTGTGGAGTTAATTGGATTTCCTTAACTTCAATAATCTTTTGATTTTTCTTAGCTTCCTTTGCCTTCTTTGCTTGTTCGTATTTCATTTTTGAATAATTTACGATCTTACAAACAGGTGGTTGAGCTTGTGGGCTAACGCAATATAAATCTAAATCGTATTCGTTAGCTTTTAATTGCGCCTCTCTTGATGAACAGAGACCAATTTGTTCTCCGTTAGGGCCAATTAATCTGACTTGTGGGAATCTAATAGCGTCATTTACTAAATCGCCGTTGTTGTTTTTACCTGCTGGTCTATTGAATTTGTTACCAGCGTATTTGTTGTTGTCTATAATAAACACACTCCTTTTTTTGTCAAAAAAACGGATGCAATAGTGCACCCGTTAACAATCTTAGCCCTAAGATGTAGCGTTAGCCAACTAGCATTTTGCCGGTCTGGCGAGAAGCGGGTGCCTCTGCTTTCTACGTATTTTGCTTTGTAATATTATCATTACTATATAATAGTGTCAACGCTTTTTTCTCTTCTCTTTAAAATAATTTGTAAGAATTTCGCTGCACTCTTTTTCTAATATTCCGCTGACTATTTCAGGCTTTACATTGAGATTCTTTGCGTCCATAACATTGATAGAACTTCCAAAGGCTCCACCCTTAAAATCTCTAGCTCCAAAAACAACTCTTTTGAAACGCGATTGTAGGATAGCACCAGCGCACATAATGCAAGGCTCCAAAGTGACATAAATAGTGCAGTCACAAAGTTGCCAATCATTAAGTTTTTTAGAAGCTTTTCTGATTGCTTCATATTCTGCATGAGAAAACACAGAAGACTTTTTTTCACGCTTGTTGTGAGCCCTTGAGATGATCTTATTTTCACCATCTACAATAACGCATCCAACAGGGACTTCATCTTCTAAATATGCTCTTTGTGCTTCTTTTAAAGCTATGTTAATAAATTTCTCGTCAATGTTCATAGAAAAAAGGACCTATAAAATAGGTCCATTCATTTTACTTTTTGTTTGCGACTACATCATCGACCATTGCGATGAATTCATCAACAGAAACTGTAACTTGTTCTTGTGTACCAAACTTACGGTAAGTAACTGAACCGTTATTCTTTTCATTATCACCGATAACGATAGTGTAAGGAATCTTCTTAATTTGAGAATTTCTTAATCTATAACCGAGTTTATCGTTTGAGCTATCTACTGTAACTCTGAATCCATGATCTTTGAACTTTTTGTAGAGTTCTTGAGAGTATTCTAAATGGAATTCATTATTGACAGGTAGGATATTTACTTGGACTGGTGCTAACCATGCTGGGAAAGCTCCGCCATAGTGTTCAATAATGATACCGATGAATCTTTCGATTGAGCCTAAGCAAGCTCTGTGGAGCATGATTGGTCTCTTCTTTTCACCGTTAGAATCGATGTAGAAGCAATCGAATCTTTCAGGTAAGTTCATATCGAGTTGGATAGTACCACATTGCCAGATTCTACCCATTGAGTCTTTAAGCTTGAAATCAAGTTTTGGACCATAGAATGCGCCATCGCCTGGGTTGATTCTGAGTTCGTGACCTGATTTTTCACAAGCTTCTTTAAGGATAGCTTCTGATTTGTTCCAAATTTCGATATCACCGATGTAACCTTCATCTGGTCTAGTAGATAAGACAATATAGTAATCAAGACCGAAGACTGAATACATTTCTTCATAGAATTGGAGTAATAATTGAATTTCTTCAACTAATTGGTCTTCTCTACAGAAGATGTGAGCATCATCTTGTGTGAATGCACGAACACGGAATAATCCGTTGAGCGCGCCACTTGCTTCATGTCTATGTACGTGTCCAAGTTCAGCCATTCTGATAGGTAAATCTTTATAAGAATGTAATTCATTCTTGTAAACAAGAATACCACCTGGGCAGTTCATTGGTTTAATTGCGAATTCTTTTTCATCAATAACACTAGTGTACATGTTGTCTTTGTAGTGATCCCAGTGACCTGATGTTAACCATAATTCTTTAGAAAGCATGATTGGTGTTTTAACTTGAACATAGTCGAATTTTCTATGTTGTGCTTTCCAATATTGTTCAATGTTTTCTCTTAAGATCATTCCGTTAGGGAGCCAGAATGGGAATCCTGGACCATAATCTGAAATCATGAATAATCCGAGTTGTTTTCCTAATAATCTGTGGTCTCTTTTCTTACGTTCTTCAAGATTCTTTAAGTAACCATCTAAGTCTTCTTGAGTCCACCAAGAAGTACCATAAATTCTAGTTAATTGTTTGTTTTTACTATCTCCACGCCAATAAGCACCTGCTAAATTTTGTAATTTAAAATGCTTAATTAAACCTGTAGACATAATGTGAGGTCCACGGCAGAGATCAGTGAAGTCACCTTGTGAAAATAATGTAATATCTTCATTAATGCCTTCAATTAATTCGACTTTGTATTTGTCGTTTTTGAAGAATTCTAAAGCTTCTTCTTTACTTACTTGCTTACGGATAATTTTTTCATCTTTTTTAGCAAGTTCTTTCATTTTTGCTTCGATCTTTGGTAAATCTTCATCAGTAATTACAGTATCACCAAAATCGATGTCGTAATAAAAGCCGTTCTCAATAGCAGGTCCAAAACCAAATAAAGCATTTGGATACATAATTTTGACAGTCTCTGCTAAAAGATGGCTAGTAGAGTGGTTTAAAACCTCAAGAGATTCTGGAGCACTCTTGTCCATTTCGACGATTGAACCGTCATGTTGTTGTACTTTCATAATTTTTACACTCCTCCACAATACAATAGTGGGCTTTTCTGAAAATATATTAATATAAAATTAATATCGAATTTATTATTGAAGCATGTCGATTAAAGCACGAAGTCCATGTGTGTGTTCGTGTTTCATTTTTATTGCTTCAGAAATGTCATAGGATACGACACAATTGTTTTTCATACCTACAACTTTGCTGCCTTCTTCTTCGATCATCAAGCGAACTGCTTCTGCTGATAATCTTGAAGAAAGAATTCTATCGTGAGCACATGGTTCTCCACCTCTTTGAAGTCTACCAAGAACTTCAGTTCTAGCTTCAAAACCTGTTTCTGCACTGATTTTAGCTGCTAAATCATTAATGTTAAGTAAGTTTTCACTGACAATAATGATTGCGTGGCTCTTATTTTGAGCCTTCATTTTTCTTAATTTAGAGAATAATTTTTGTTCTTTAAGTGGGTGTTCAACACAGATAACGTCTTCAGCACCTTCAGCTAAAGCTGCGTGCATAGCGAGATCTCCGCAATCTCTACCCATAACTTCGATTAAAGAACATCTTTGATGTGAACCTGAAGTGTCTTTAAGTTTATCGACACATTCACAAATGGTGTTAAGTGCGGTGGCAAAGCCAATGGTTTCGTCTGTACTTCCGACATCATTATCAATGGTGCCAGGGATGCCACAAACTTTAATGCCGTGTTTACTTAAAGATTCAAGACCTTTATAAGTTCCATCTCCGCCAATTCCGATTAAAGCATCAATTTCGAAGTCTCTTAAGTTAGCGGCAGCTTTCTCAACAACTTCATCATTTTTGAATTCAGGAAGTCTTGCACTTCTAATGATGGTGCCGCCTCTATTAATGATGTCTTGGGTGAATTCTTTATTTACTTGGTGAATATTACCTTCAACTAATCCACGGTAGCCATCATAGATGACATACATTTCTTTACCATAATATAAACCAGTACGGATACAAACTCTAAGAGCTGCGTTCATGCCAGGAGCGTCGCCGCCAGATGTTAAGATTGCAATTTTTCTTATCATAATTAATACCTCAATAAGATGAATAAATATTTTATTCAATGTTTATATTATACGCAGTTTACTATAGTAAACAATCAAATATGTATTTTTTCCACAAAATTCATTGTGGATAACTCTAAAAAATAGGCGATTTTTCTATACCTTTTATATTTATATAAAATACATATATATGAATGTGGATAAAGTTAACCACATGTTGATGGCCTAAAAATACTTATTGAAAATTATATTTTCTTTTGTAAAAATACTTGCACACTATGACAGTTCTAGGAAGTAAAGATCTTTTAAAAGTGAAGTTTTCTGGCCTCGCTGCTGATTACGATAGAGACACATTAGTTAATCTCTACGAACCAATTATTGGTTATACAGCGATGGCAATCTATTTTTCACTATGGAGCAATTCTTTAGTTAATAAGTATGGTGATGTCATCACTCATGAACAATTATTTGGAAGAATGCAAATGGCTCCAGGAAGATTTGTTGAATCAAGAAAGCTTTTGGAGGCAACCGGTTTATTAAAAACCTACGTCAAAACAAGCGATGTTTGTAAAAAATATAGCTATGTCTTATATGCTCCTAAGTCTCCAAAAGATTTCTTTGATAATACATTACTTTATGGAATGCTCGTTAAATGCTTAGGTGTAGAAGAAACAGACTTAATCAAAGCTAAATACATCGATAACAGCATTGAAGAAAACGGAGAAGAAATCTCAGAAAAATTTAGTGATGTCTTTAAGCCATCTTATGATGACGAAGCATTTATGTACGTTGCTGCAAAAAACGAAAAAGCAGTTGGACGTAACACCGCAAAGATTAAAAACTGTTTCGATTACGAAGTTTTCTTTAAAGAAGTCGCTTTAAAATCAGATATCGATGAAAAGAACATTTCAAGTAAAGAAATGAAGGAAATTGAAAGATTATCCTTATTAAATGGTGTTAACGAGAAAGATGCTGCACAAGTATTAGTAAATGTATATGACGGAACTCTTCCTAAAGGAAAGAGAGTTGACTTTGTCGCTTTAACTAAGGAATTCCAAGAAAGTAAAAACTATAAATTCGTCTCTTCTAGAAAAGAAGTTAAGAAACCAAACTTAATGACTGGTGATAGTGTTCTTGCTAGCAAGATCAACTTAATGGAAACGGTATCTCCAAAAGATTTCTTATCAATACTTCAAAATGGTACAGTCCCAGCTAGAAGTGATGTAAGACTCATCAACGATATTTCAAGAGACTTCAATCTTCCAAACTGCGTTATCAACGCTATCGTAGACTTTGTCTTAGCAAGTAATAACAACATTCTTTCTAGACCATATTGTGAAAAAATCGCTGCTTCATTAGCAAGAGAAGAAATCGAAACCACAATTGATGCGATGAACTACTTAAAGAAAGTTAGCAAAAAGAATCGCTTGGAAGAAAAGAGAGCTCAAGCTAAAGAAGTAGTAGATGAAGTTAAACCTATTATTAATAAGAAACCAAAACCTGTTGTTGAAGAAGACGATGTATCTTGGACACAACTTATAGATGAAATTAGCGAGGAGGACAATGTAGATGGAAAAGCTTAAAATCGACTTAACTATTGAAGATGATAAAGACGTTTTAGCATCGATGAAACAAGCTTATGAAGCATGTGCCCCTGCTGTTAA
>JAKSHZ010000050.1 GCA_024399115.1 Bacilli bacterium | reverse complement strand
TAAGAAGGTCGTTCTCATTGATAGCAGTTAAGAAATAAACTGTCTCGTTATTATCACCATCCCTGTCAATTACAAGATAAAATACCTTTTCATTTTCAGTCTGGATAGTATAGAATTCCTTACCACCTTCATACTCATTGTCACCCTCAGCTTCAGCCTTTTCAGCTGCTTCCTCTTCTGCCATAGATGCACGCTTCTGTCTTTCCTGCTCACTTGAATATGTAGTATTACCCTGGGCATCAGTCTTTGTGTGATCTGTTACTGTGGCTGTTGCATTGGAAGGTGGATTAGGTGTTACAGATACTGGAAGATCTGATTTTCCCTTATCGTCATCATCCGTTGGATCATCGTCATAATATGGATTCTTAACCTTATATGTATCTGACATATTGCTTGCATTATCCATGACTCTGATAGAAAAATACTCATATGACGCATCAAACTGTTTTAATCTGATATTTAATGTGCCGTTAGTAAGTTCCTTGAATTCATAGCCATTTACATATACAACTGCAACACCTGACTCTCCATCATAAGTGTCCACAGTAAGCATTCCATCATTTACAGCTGCATTAAATGTTGGTTTTACATTATCAAAGCACTTGATGGACTTATTCTTGGAATAAATTGTTCCATTCTGGTCTGTTACCTGGACATATACGGTGCAGTTTTCAGAGATTTCAATAAACATCTCTTCAGTTACATCCTGCCAGCTACCGCTCTGACCAATCTTTGCCTCTACTTTGGCAATTTCAAAATTACCGGTATTTTTGATATCTCTTACACCAAGATTTACCTTTGCAGAATCATTAAACCATCCCTGAGGTGGATTAATAGTAATTGTGACATTAGGATTTACATATTCACACTTGGTATAATCATCACTACATGCTTCACAGTTCGTATCGTAGTTATATCTGCCAGCACAATGTGTGGTGCAGGTACATGTAAGCTTTGCAGGTTCCTCTGTTTCATTTCCATCACCTTCATCGCCACCAGATACATCTCCAGTACCATCATCGCTACCATTATCACTGGCACCATCATCTGTGTTACTGCCATCATCGTTCTGATTTTCACCATCAGCATTTTCATCCTGATTGTCCTGGTTTGTATCAGTATTTTCTTCACCAGTATTCTCAGTAATTTCACCCTCAGCAAGTTCCTCTGCGTGTGCAGGTGTTACCATGGTGCTGTTCATAAAAATTGCACCAATGGGCATCGTAAATAAAATAGCCGACAGAATAATTGCTCCTATCGCCTGTATTGAAAGTTTCCTCTTAATCATTAGGTTTATATCCTCCTTGTTCCTTTGACATAGCAAGAAGCTTCTTTTCCTCAGCCTCTTTTGCTTTTATCATTTCCATCAGGGCTTCCGCGGAAATATGATGTTTATCCAGAATCGACTGCTTTTCAGCGTCCTCCGCTAACTTAAGTTCTTTAGTAAGCTCTGCTTCACGTTTCTTAAGCTGGGATAGCTGATCTCGAATCCTGGATAATTCCTTTTCAATTTTGATTTTTGACATTGCTACCTCCATTTTTCCCATGAAAAAAGCAGCCTGACTTTTCATCAAACTGCCTTCTATGGGTCGTTATTTTGTTATCTGGCAAGTCTTCCAAATGAATGGAAATGCGACTGCCAGTATGATGTATTAATGCTTGCATATTTAATCGGATCACCGCAGTGAATCATAATACCATTACCACAGTAAATACCTACATGCGATACTGGTCCTCCACTGTTATATGTTCCCTGGAAAAATATAATATCTCCAGGCTGTGCTTCATCCGGTGATATATGCGCACATTTGTTATAAATACCATTTGCTGTAGTTCTTTCTAATGGATATGTTCCACTATTTTTGAATACCCAGCAAACAAATCCGGAACAGTCAAATCCAGTACTTGGACTAGAACCACCCCATACATAAGGCATATCAAGATACTTTTCTGCCTCACGAATTAATGCTGCCACCTGTGCATCACTATAGGAAGATGGAATATCAAGATCCGTTGCACCACTTCCCCCTGTTGTCTCGCCATACATGGTCTGCGTACCAGCAAGAAAATAAAAATATGGATTGTAATACTCGCCATTATATAAGCATTCCAGATGCAGATGGCTTCCTGTACTCGAACCGGTATTACCAGTCTTTCCTATGATTTTACCTTTTCTTACTGTTTGTCCGGCTGATACATTTAATGTGCTTAAGTGACCATATTTCGTTGTATAACCTTTATCATCGGTTATTACTACATAATTGCCATAATATGGATCATATCCTGCCTCTACTATAGTTCCGGCATGAGTGGCATACACAGTTGAATTATCAGGTACTGCTATATCAATTCCCCTGTGAAATTCCCTGTTTCCTGTTATAGGATTCTTGCGATAACCATAATAGCTGGATACATAGTTGTACCAATAATAATCTACTGGCGATTCAAATACCTGAAGCGCACCCTTTGTTGTAGTGTACATTTCAAAAAGTGCCTTTTCTTCTTCCGTCATATGTGACTGGGCGATCTCTTCAAGTGTTTTTACTGTAAGAGTCACGCGAAGAATTGATACTTCATATTCCTCTTCTTCCTCATCACCAGTGTCTTCATTTGTCACTGTTCGCGTTCTTGTTTCTGTATCCGGCACAAGCTCCAGTGTGTACATTTCATCAAACAGCGTCTGCAGTTCTGCCTCAATATCCACATAATTAATTTCTATATGCTTCGCTGACAAATAACTGATTAATGTAAATGGATCATGACCAATTTCTCCAAGATTATAATCATATTCATCATAATCAGGATAATCCGTTTCAATATTATCGATGGTATCCTGGAGATCCATTTCAAGCTCTGTCAGCTTAAGATCCGTGGCATCAATCTCTGCTGGCTCGCTCATATAAGTACTTGCCATTGTCATGCTCATATTGCCACCAAACATCGCTCCACAGCTTACAAACATAGTACTCACAAGCATAAATATTAATGCTGCAATTCCAATAATCACAAAGACCTTTGCATTCCTTGCAAACATCTCCTGCAGTTTCTTTGCCACAGCGGTTGTTGTCCTTGCTGCTGCAATGGAAGCTTCTGCCGTCTTTTCTGCACTGTGAGCTGCAGTTCTTAAGGCTTTCTGGTATTCACGCTTGATACGAGCCTTTTGCATCTGCTTTTGAAGCTCATGTTTTACTGACTTCTGCTGCATATGAGGATTTTTATCAAGCCACTTCTGATATTCAAAATTAACATCATACTGGAACTTCTTTTTCTCATATGTAACATTAGCTTTCTGCATTCTCTTTTGTGCTTTGGACAGCTTGTCATATTTTCGCTGAGTTGCACTTTTACTATGACTTTTAGTAAATTCATAAAGATTTTCCGTAGCAATCTCAGTGCTATGCGCTGCCTGTACTGCACTGTTATCATTTTCAGCTTCTGCAATCTGGCTGTCTGCATTGGCCTTAGCCGCAAGCTTTGCCTCTTCTGCAAATCGCTTTACAATCTGCTTTTTATATGCTTTTTTTCGATCAGGCTTTTCCACCTTAGTAGGCATAACCTTGTATGTATAAAGACCAGTCTTTTCATCAAAGACCTTCTCCATGGAATACTTGGTCTGCTGTGTCTTCGCCTTTGCCTTTTGATAATCCTTCGTAGCTTTCTGGGCTTTATCCCTGGCTGCATCAACCCTCTTATCTCCAAAGCTGGTTTCCTCTGTGAATGTGTCATCTTTAGCTTTGAAATCCTTAGGCTTGTCATCACCCTTTGATCTGCCACCAGTTTTTTCTTTTTCTCTGCCGGCAAATTCACGTTGAATTCTTCTGTGATGATTTACCTTTTGTTCCGGCTGCGATTGCTCCGAAGACTCACTTCTAGGTCGTTCCAAGCTTTCTGCAGGAACTGGCTTTTTAGCAGCTGCCTTTTCAGGTTGGGGAGTTGCCATAGTAGGTTCCCTGACAAATTCAGCCGTAATCTTACGACCAGATTTCTTGTTACCTGCCATATACTATGCCTCCCCTTGCTTTACCGATTCCTCCGGTTTTGTATTCATAATGCGGTAAGTCTTAGTATCTGTAGGATATTTATCTACAAACGGAATGACTACGTTATCAAATAATATGAGTCCGGAACCTGGATCCGAATTTGTCACATGCTGCAGCTGCTTTGCTGACAGTCCAAGCTTATCCGCTAAGATATTCTGATCCTTTGCATTCTGATTCAAAAGATATACAAAATCTGAGTTACCGAGGATTCCTTCAATCTCCTCTGACCTCAAAAAGTCACCTACGTTCTGTGTAAGACCTGTTGGAATTCCTCCCCATTTTCTGAATCGTTTCCAGATTTCAACGGAATAAATAGCCGTCTGTTTTTCACGCAAAAGCAAATGGAACTCATCACAATAGTATCTGGTTGCAATCTTTCTTTCACGGTTCATGGATACTCTGTTCCATACGGCATCCTGTACAATAAGCATTCCAAGCTCTTTTAACTGATTACCAAGATCCCTGATATCAAAACACATAATTCTGTTCTGGGAATCTACATTGGTCCTGTGATTGAAATAATTCTGTGAACCATGCACATATAAAACCAGACTGTTTGCAATTCGCTCTGCCTTTGGATTCTTATGTGCTAACAACGCATCATACAAATCCTCCAAAAGGGGCATATTCTCCGGTATAGGATTATCGAAATATTTATCATATATATGTCTGATACATTCATCGATAATACCTTTTTCATCATTCTCAAGACCATCCTTACCACCAGCAATCAAGTCGCAAAGTGTAATAAGAAAGTCTGATTTAAGCTTTAGTGCTTCCTTGTCATCCTTATGAGAAATCTGGATATCCATTGGATTCAGATAATCCTTTGAGTTAGTTGCAAGCCTTACAACCTGTCCATTTAATGCCTGCACAAGTGGAAAATACTCGCCCTCCGGATCACATATAACAACATCATCCCTTGTCATAAGAAAGCATGATAAAATCTCTCTTTTTGCACTAAAGGATTTACCTGAACCAGGCGTTCCAAGTATGACTCCATTAGGAGTACGAAGCTTCTTTCTATCCGCCATAATCATGTTATTTGATAAAGCATTCAAACCATAATATATAGCCGGAGCCTGCATAAATAATTCCTGTGTACAAAATGGCACTAAAATGGCTGTACTCTTTGTGGTAAGTACTCGCTCAATTCCAGTCTCATTACATCCAATAGGCGCTGATGCCATAAGTCCCTGTTCCTGTAAATACTGAAGTGGTCTTAAATTGCAGTTAGCCTGCTGGATGATACCTGATACTCGCTGTGTGATAGCCTCCAGGTCCTTCTTTGTTTTACCAAAACATGTAATAAGAAATGTCATCTTAATAATCTTCTGGTTTGAGCTGTTAAGGTCATCAAGAAGTTCCAAGGTATCCTTTTCATATGTAATAATATCCGTTGGCAGAATATCCATATCATAACCGGAGCGAACTGCCTTCTTCTGCTCTTCAATCTTCATCTTCTGGATATTGGTAAGCGCACCCTTAAGCATCTTAATTGCTTTTACCGGATCCATTGTCTGCATGTGCATTGTGACAGTTAAATTATCATCAATATCAAGCAGTCGCTTTAACAATTCATCATTAAATCTTGGTGCAATAATATCCAGATAATGTACGCATCCATACATCTTTCCACTTCTGAATCTGTTAGGAAATCTGAAATCAAATCCAGGTGGTGCAACATAATCCTTTACACTCTTACCACTCTCTGATAATTCCTTAAATGAAAAACGGAAAGGTTCGAGTGCGCCCTGGTTAAAATATTCATGCAGGACTCTTAATCTTTCCTTTCCGTCTAAAGAATGTGCATTTGTTCCCATACCATTGAGGTTTCGGATGACATCCTTTTCAATATTCATAAGTGTTGCCCTGGCATCCTTCACATTCAAAGCATCCACTCCAAAAATGATGTACTTTGATTTGATAATACCATTTGTACCCTTTGCAGCCTGTTTCTTTAGCATCTGGGAATACTCTTCACGAATATCATCAAAAGCATCTCCCTGTAATGCAATATTGAGCTGTGCTGCAAGCTCCTTCGCACTAACCTGTCTGTTAAAGAGAAATAACTGGAACTTAATACTGGGATCAAAATAATTGATTAATTTACTATATTCCTCCAGTATTGTTCCTTGATCCTCGATTTCCAGAAGATCATAATTGATGTCATAAAACTCTACCATCTTGGTGTAGTGCTTATCACTCACTTTACAGATACCGTCCTTATACATTTTCTCAAATGTAATTGTTTTCTGGGCTGTATCTGGTGTTTTCGTATCTTTATCTGTACCAGCCAAAGCTTTCTTCAAATCCCTAAGCTGTTTCTTTTCCTGAAAGCTTAAGCCACTTTTTTCAGCAGCTTTATTTTTAGCTACTTTATTCTGCTTTTTTGCTGCCTCTTGCTTTTTCTTCAAGGTATTTTACCTCCCTTCTGATCCGTTCCTGTTCTTCAAGCTTTGCATATAGATTTTCCGATTTATAAGGTCTGATGCCAGGCGTTAAAAATTTCTGCCTCATCATAAACTTAAGAACCTTCTCTGCCGGAAAACCATCTCTTTCATACATTGCAAAGAAGAAAAAAGGCAGCATGATTGCTACCATTAAAAGAGCGGAGCCACTTGTTCCTAGTACATTCTTTGTAAGAAAATATACCGGTACGCCAGTAAGTGCCGCTCCTGAAAAACATATAATCTGACGCTTTGTCAGATTCAGTGCTACTTTTGTTTTGATGCCGGATAAATCTTTCGGCACCGCTACCGATATTGCCATAAGATCCCTCCTTAGTGTGCGTTCCATACAGATTTCGCAAGACT
>JAKSHZ010000005.1 GCA_024399115.1 Bacilli bacterium | reverse complement strand
CCAATAATAGTTTGATTGTTAATATAATTATTTTTAATAATGTCTGAATTAGTAGTGTAAGGATTATTAAAAGCTAATAAAGGAAAACTAATCGCAAATGCAATAGAGATGATAATAGAAATAATGCCTATCATCTTATTCACCTAAAATCTTATTTCTTCTAACGTTATATTCATCTTCAGAAATAAGTCCTTTTTCTAACATTGCTTTATTTTCTTCTAATAAAGCCATTGTGTCATTTCTACTATGTTTGCTATAAGACTTAATTAATCCAACAATCTTTGGCACGTAGAACGAAACTGAGATGTCTACAATAGAAAAAACTAAACCAAAAATAGATGTAATTAAAATACAAGTAATACCAGGATTAGTAATTTCGACAGTATCACCAAATCCATCTTTTAGTAAATTCATCTCTCTAACATAGCTAATTGATAAAGATAACAAAATAACGCTAACTCCAAAGCCAATATACTTAGTGATTTCTTTATCAGTTACACAAAGAATTGGAGTAGCAACAAAACAAATAGCTACTAAGATTCCATAGAATTGATTTGATGCGACTGAGCCACCATTTAAATCAATAGAACCAGAAGAGAATAAATCAATCATACCTGTTGAGATAGTTTGAGTACCAGATTTGATTGTGATTGATGGAAGCATTAAAGCGACAATTAAAATAACTGCATATATTGCCCATATGCATCCTAAGATAAGTTTTTTATAATTTTTCATACTTTACTCCTAAAGTTAAACCTAATTTTATTTTAGTTAAGTGTGAATATATTTCAATAATAAATAAGTTATATTTTGCTTCCGTCTTTTCAACAGTCTTTTTAAATTTAAGTTTTCTACCATGGTGGACTGCAGAAGAACAAATAACGAATCCGAATGAGATTCCTAATAATGAGTAAATTAAATCATTACCCATTACGATTAAATATGGATTTTGCCAAAAAACCTAACAAAATAAAGACGATATTTCAGTCGTAAAAGCGTTTTAAAACAGTTAAAAGAATATTTAAAATCTGTATCCTTCTTTACATTAGAAAGGAATTTTTAAAATGTAATCGCAAAAAACTCCAATATTGGAAAAAAATGCGAAAGGAGTCGCTTATGATTGCTCGCGACATATACCTAAATCAGTTAATAGAAAGAAAAGAATCATCAAAAATTAAAATTGTTACTGGATTAAGAAGATTTGGTAAATCCTATTTATTAAATACATTGTTCAGAAATTATCTATCAAATGAGCGCGACGGTCTAATTGACCAACCGTAGCGACGAATTTGACCACTTGGAGTGGCGAATTTGACCACCCACCCTTGACACACAAATCTGAATTGTTGATATTAAGTTCAATAAGGAGGATTTAATTGTGCACGCAATGGCAGATAACGGGTATATTATTACTGCTTACTCTAAAAAATATAGAGGTGATTAAAAATGGAAGTTTTATTATTGTTAGATTTTTTATATGGTCCTATCCAAGGCGATGGAGATATAATCGATGGGTATTTTTCTACAGATATACCTATAATAGACAATGATCTTGTTGTAAGAGATTTGGACAAAAAAATCAGTGATTTATGGTGTTCTTTCTTTATTGAAAATTCTTTAGAGCCTTCCGGATTTAAATTCGATGAATTAAAAGCAAAAAACAATTCGGAAGAGTTAAAAAATCTTTGTAAATTATTGGTTGAGAGATTAAATAATATCAATGATGGCACATTCGTTATTAATAATAGACTCGACGAAACTTTAGAAAGATTAAAGTAAGAAAAAAACACCTTTTGTGTAATAGTGAGTTTATCGCTTTATAAACAAAAGGTGTTTTTATTTAATAACTTCTGTCTTTTCAACTACCTTTTTAAATCTAAGTTTTCTAATGTAGTGAACAGTAGAAGAACAAACAACGAATCCGAATGAGATTCCTAATAATGAGTAAATTAAATCGCTACCCATTTTAATTAAGTCTGGGTTTTGCCAGATAAATCCTAAAGAAACTAAACAGATCAAGTCTCCAGGAATTAATGGAATGATAGATGGGTATAAATATAAAGTAGATGGGTTCTTTCTAGTAATTGCGAGGATTTCGCTATAAAGGGCAGCAAAGAAACTTGCCAATAAGCAATAGAAGAATCTATATTCTGGAAATATGATTTGGAAGACGATATAGAAGATTCTAATAATCACGCCACCAATCATAGCGAAAGCAATATCATTAAGTTGAATATTAAATACAATAGAGAATCCTGCTGTAGCCATTAATGTTGCAAATACTAACTCGATATTCTCTAATAATGTTTTTGTGCCACCTGTAAACTCATCTTTAATAACTACACTTAAATCTCCAAAGAAGAAGTAAGCTGCAGCGATACCTGCAACAATAGTGCAGACTTCTAAGAATACTTTAAGTAATTCAGTAATACCATTAGTCTCGTTACCACATAATAAGTTACGAGCGCTATTAATGAGTGGAATACCAGGTATAAGTAAGAAGGTATTACAAATTAATACGATAAAGAAGCTATTAACAAAACCTACTTTGTATAATCCTAAAGTAAGTAATGAACATATAAACATCGTAACAAAGTTAACGATGATTTTATTTAATTTGATCTTTGCGAATAACTTAAGTCCAAAGAAGATAATAACTGTGTTAACGATAGTAACGATTAAGTCAGCCCAGTTAGCACCAAATATTCTTCCTAAGCCTAACATAGCGACCATGTTACCTAAAAGGATTGCCCAAGTAGGGAAGTCGTTAGTTTTAATATTTGCTAATAATTCTCTTAATGTAGATGGATCTGGAAGAGTATGAGTAATTGTGTAACATAACTCATTAAGCTTTTTAAGTTTTTCTAAGTTAATAACTTGTGGTGGGACATCTGTTTGTCTTTGTGTATAGTTTTGATTCTCATCTTTTGCAGAGATAGAAATCTTAGTAGATGTATTAACACAAGTTACATCATGTAAGCCATAAGCATGGCAAATCTTTTCTACAGATAAGTTTACACGTTCTAAGTTAGCACCTGAGACTATTAAGTCTTTTGCTAATTCTTTACAAAAATCTAATACGTAATCAATTTTATTCATAGCACAAATATATTAGTCACTTATTGAAATTTATTCAATATAGTTAATAATACTTAATAAAATGAATCATCAAATTATATTTAAAATCGTCCAATAATATCTATATATATTTTTAGTGCCAAAAATACGAAAAATAATATTGACACCGAATATTTTGATAAGTAGTATTTATAATACAGGAGGCAAAAACGATGCGTATTGACTTAAGCGAAAGTAAATTGAGTGGAATCGAATATTCAGGTGCTGATGAAAAGTTAGGTATCGTTTTTCGTGGCGAAAGATATTTGGTTAAATTTCAGAGAAAAAATCTTTGGGGGCAAGAATATAATGATGTCAGCGAATACATCTGCAGCAAGATTTTTAATATGCTTGGTATAAAAACTCAAGATACTTTTCTAGTGGTCTTAAATGGGAGAAAAGCTGTTGCTTGTAAAGATTTTTGCTATCCAAATATTATTTTTAAACCATTCTCTGATGTTGGTGACTCTTCTTTGGATGTAAGGGAGTATAAATATTCTTTTGATGATATAAAGCGTTTAATATATGATTCGAATAGATTTAGCGAGAGCTATAGACAAATTGTTATAGATGCTTTTTGGGATACATATGTGGTTGATGCATTATTGGCAAATGGTGATAGACACGGTAAAAACTGGGGTTTTTTAAAGGTTAAAAATTTTTACCGAGTTGCCCCTATTTTTGACAATGGAAATAGTCTATTTTCCGGATTGAATGATAAAGAAGAAATCGAATCAATTTTATCTAGCGAGGAAGAAATGGATGATAGAGTTTTTAATAGACCAAGATCTTTAATTAGATTAGATGGAGTAATAAGTGATTATTATAGTGTTATCTCTTCTAAAAAGTTTGTTGATTGTAATAATGCTATTTTAAGAATAGTTCGTAGAATTAATTTGGCGAAAATCAATTCAGTAATAGATTCTATTGATGAGGAAGATTTGCCTTCATATAGAAAAACTTTCTTAAAAAAGGTTATACAACTAAGATACGAGAAAATTTTACTAAATACATATAGGGATTTGACGTTATGAATAAGGTGATGGAGAAAAAGGCATCAATTATATGGCCATATAAGGGTATCGACTACAATATTTGTACTTTAGTTCAAATAGGAACAACTGATGGGTTTTCTTATGAATTTATACCAAATTATCGTGTTTTAAAGTTGATTAATAAGGATGAATTTTGCGGTATACAAGGCATAGATTTAGATCTTAAAAAAGAAAAGTATATTAGAAAAGAAGATAATACTTTTATCTACGAAAGAGTACCGCCAAGGAATAGAGCCAACATAAGTGAGTACTTAAGAAATTTAGATTTAGATTATTATGATCCCTTAGAAATCCTTCTTAGAAAGAAAACAAGGTATAGTGGTGATCCGCTTAATGTGGTTCCTTTTATAGAGAATAAGGTCGTTTCGTTAGAGAGTTTTAAAAAACTCAAGAAAAAAGATATGGTTAGAAATGTTCTTAGATCAATAGCTAACGGAGATACGTTTATTGAAAAAATAACATATAAAGAAATAATAACTAAATTTAATGACTACATGGTTTTTTATAATTTTAAAAATCCAAATAAAAAAGAAAACCAAAAAGTAGGAAGACCGAAAATTTTAATAGAAAATGATGTCCAACAAATTTTTGATTATTACAAGAAAAAAGAAATAACTCTTTTAGACGCATTAACTATCACCGGTTTATCAAGAAGAACTTTCTTTAGAAAACTAAAAGAATACAATTCTAATAAAATTAACTATTAATTTATGGTTATAAACTTGTTTTAGAAAAACAAATAATATATATTGAAAACAGCGAGGAAACATAATATGAAAAAGTTCTTTAGTGAATTCAAGAAATTCATTTCTAGAGGTAACGTCGTTGATATGGCAGTTGGCGTTATCATCGGCGGTGCTTTCACTGCTATTGTTACTGCTTTAACTAATGGTATTTTAAAACCATTAATTAACTGGATTATCGCTGCTATTATGGGTGGCGAAGATGCTTCTGCTATTTACACAATGTTAAAAGCAGTTAAAGACGCTGATGGTGTCATCGATATGTCTGCATCTATCTACATTGACTGGGGTGCATTAATCTCAGCAGTCATTAACTTCTTCTTAATCGCATTAGTCTTATTCGTCATCATTAAAGCAATCAATGGTGCTAAAGACTTAGCTACTTCAGATGCAACAATGGAAAAAGTTATTGCTAAGAAACAAGAAGCAGGCAAAAAGTTAAACAAAAAAGAAACAGCTTACTTAGCTAAGAAAGAAGCAGACGCTAAAGCAGCAGAAGAAGCTGCAAAAGCTGAAGCTGCAGCAGCAGCTAAATTATCTAGAAGTGAACAACTTTTAACAGATATCAAAGCTTTATTAGAAAAGAAATAGTTCTTAACATAGTTAAGCATACCCTTCCTATATGGAGGGGTTTTTCTTTACTCTCTTTAGATATAGGTCTATAATCAAGCAAGTATGAAAGATGAAATTAGAAGAAATAAGTTAGCAACATTCTCAATGAAGTATCATCTAAACTTCTTAGTTCTTGTATTAGCTTTATTTTTATTAAATGGTATATGTTATGAGATTACAGCGATGCTTCCATTAACGAATCATCATTTATTTATGGAAATTGATAACCATATTCCGTTTATTCCAGAGTTCTGTTTTTTCTATACAACTTACTATGTATCGCCAGTAATCTTCTTATATGGTTTATCTTTCTATGACAAAAAGAAGTTCATGACTATCTTCTTAGGTGGCGCGATTGGAACTATTCTTTGCTTAATTGTTTATCTTATTTATAACGTTCAAATGATTCGTCCAGAAGACGTAGTTGAGCCTTATTGGTTCTTTAATGGTAGTGTTCATAACATTCATGAATTCTTCTTAGCGTTAGTTCACGTTCAATACGTTCTTGATCCATTTGCAAGAAATGGAATTCCTAGCCTTCATGCATTCTTTGGTGGGTTAGTTTCTTTAAGCGGTTTTTACTTCGCAAAATCTGAGAAACACGTACCAATCGCATTTAGAATTATTGCTGCATTATTTGGCTTATGTGTAGCGTGCTCAACCTTCTTTGTTAAGCAACATTACTTCATTGATGCCGTCATAGGATATGGTTTATCCATAGCTTTATACTTTGTTTCTAAGCCAATCGTTAATAAACTCACTGTTAAATATAAAGACAAAAGATTAACAAAACTACTTACAGAAGATACTTTTGTTGAGTAGTGTTTTCTCTTTTCTATTTTAATTAAATGTAGGTTATTTTTAAAATATCCTTTTTATTTACTTTTTCTCTTCTATATTAGACACTATGTGACGCTTATCTTAAATATAGGGAATTTAACTATAAGTTATTTTCACTATAAATTACATAAATAGAAACATATTTGTTTAATAATGAAATGTGATTTGCTATTATTTAAGACATATATCTTAGATATAGATAGGAAATAGAGTTATGGTGAACGAAAAAGCAAAGAAATATGGTGGTCAAGGAAGCGCAATTAGAACACTTTTTGAATATGGAAAGAAAAGAAAGAAAATTGTCGGTCCTGAAAATGTTTTTGATTTTTCGATCGGAAATCCTTCAACTCCTGCTCCAAAAGAATTCAATGAAACTTTGATTAAGATTATTAACGAATGTGATCCTGTCTTATTACATAGCTATACTTCCGCAATCGGAGAAGCAAAAGCAAGAGAAGCTATCGTTGATAACTTAAACAAAAGATATGACGCCGGCTTAGATAGACATTATGTTTATATCACTTGTGGTGCTGCTGCAGGATTAACTATCACATTAAAAGCTATCGCAACTAGTGAAGATGATGAAGCAATCGTATTCGCTCCATTCTTCCCTGAATATACTGTGTTTATTGAAAACGCTGGATTAAAAGAAGTCATCGTAAATCCAGATGAAAATATGCTCCCAGATTTTGTTGATTTAGAGAATAAAATCACAGAGAAAACTAGAGTGATCATCATGGATTCTCCAAATAACCCAACCGGTGTTGTTTATGGAGAAGAAGTTATTCAAAAACTCGCTGACTTATTAAACAAAAAACAAAAAGAATATGGACATGAGATTTTCTTAATCTCTGATGAACCTTATAGAGAACTTAACTTCTCTGGTAAGAAATACCCATTCGTGACTAGATATTACGATAATTCAGTAGTTGTTTATTCCTTCTCTAAGTCATTATCACTTCCTGGAGAAAGAATCGGATATATTGCGGTTAACCCAAAGAGTGAACATGTTGTAGATTTATTTAATGCTATTAATGGTGCGGGTAGATTAATGGGCTTCGTTAATGCTCCTGCATTGTTCCAACACGCTCTTCCATATGTAATTGATATGGTCAGTAATTTTGACGATTACTTAGTAAATAGAGAGCTTTTATATAAAGGATTAACTGAATTAGGATATGAAGTTATCTATCCAGAAGGTGCGTTCTATATGTTCGTTAAGTCTTTAGAAGAAGATGACTTTAAGTTCTCAAGTAGAGCGAAAGACTTTGACATATTAGTCGCTCCATCAACTCCTTTTGGAGTTAAGGGGTATGTAAGAATTGCATATTGTTGCTCAACTGAACAAATTAAAAATTCTATGAAAGCATTTAAAGCACTTAAAGAGAGCTATGAGAGGTAAGAAAGATGAAAGAGTTAAAAGACATTCGTATTGAAATAAACAAAATCGATTCTCAAATGAGAGACTTATTTTCTCAAAGAATGGAATTATCTAAACAAGTTGCTGAATATAAGAAATCTCTAGGATTACAAATCTTAGACTCAGAAAGAGAACAACAAGTTATCAATAATAACGCTAACGCTATTACTAATGATGAGATCAAACCTTTCTATGTTGATTTCTTAAAATCAGTTATGAAAGTCTCAAGAGACTATCAAAGAGTACTTAATATCGGAATGAAAGTTGCTTATAGTGGTGTTCCAGGTGCTTATGCATACATCGCTGGAAAAAGATTATTCCCAGATGCTGAATTAATCAGCGTTCCTAACTTTGCTGCTGCTTATGAATCAGTAGTTAATGGAGAAAGTGATGTTTGCGTTCTCCCAATCGAAAACTCATATGCAGGAGACGTTGGTTTAGTTAATGATTTAATGTTCAAAGGGAACTTATTCTTAACTGACGTTTATGATTTAGAAATCTTACATAACTTATTAGTTAAACCTGGCACAAAATTAGAAAACATTAAGAAAGTTATTTCACATCAACAAGCTCTTTCTCAATGTCATTCATTCATTGAAAAGAATAACTTACTTGTACAAGATTACCCAAATACTGCAATGGCAGCTAAGTTCTTAAGTGAATCAGATGACGCTACAATTGGTGTTATTGCCTCAGCTGAAGTTGCTGAATTATATGGCTTAGAAATCATTAAAGAAAACATCAACGATTCTAGACTTAATACAACTAGATTCGGTGTCTTCTCAAAAGCTATGTCAACACCTCGTCAATCTAAATCAGGCGATCACTTCATCTTAATGTTTACAGTTGCTAACCAAGCAGGTTCTTTAGCTACAACTCTTAACATCATTGGTTCGCATGGCTTCAACATGAGAACTTTAAGAAGTAGACCTCTTAAAGAACTCCTATGGAGTTATTACTTCTTAGCAGAACTTGATGGAGATATTTCTAGTAGAGACGCTAAAGAAATGCTCCAAGAACTCGAAACAGTATGCGACAACTTAAAAGTTGCTGGTGCATACTACTCTCAAGCGAGGAAATAATTATGATTTTAAACGTAAAAGCGAAAGATCATAGCTATAACGTCGTCATTGAAAAAGGCTGTTTAGCAAAAGCTAAGGAGCATTTTAAACTTGATAGAAAAGTTATGATTGTTACAGATAGTAACATTCCTAAAGAATATATCGATACAGTATTCACTCAATGTAAAGAAGCACATGTATTCACATTTAAAGCTGGGGAAAAATCAAAAAACTTCGATACATACAAAAGTATCTTAATGAGTTTATTTGAAAATAAGTTCTCTAGACGTGATTGTGTAGTCGCTATCGGAGGCGGAGTTAGTGGAGATATGGCTGGCTTTGCTGCAGCTACATATATGAGAGGAATTGATTTTTATAATATTCCTACAACAGTTCTTTCTATGGTTGATTCATCAATCGGAGGAAAGACCGCTATTGATTTAGATGGAGTTAAGAATATTGTTGGCGCATTTTATGCACCAATGGGAGTTTTAGTGGATGTTGATGTTCTTAAAACTCTTCCAGAAAGAGAGGTTAATGCGGGTTTGGTTGAATCTATTAAGATGTCACTTACTTGTGACGCTAACTTATTTGATTTCATCAGTAAACAAAAAGACTTAATGGAGAACATTGAAACAATCGTCACTCGTTCTCTTGAAATTAAAAAGCACGTTGTCGAACTTGATGAGACAGAACATTCAGTAAGACAAATTCTTAATTTTGGTCATACAGTGGGCCATGCTATCGAAACACACGAACAAGGAAAACTCCTTCATGGTGAGTGCGTTGGTTTAGGCATGGTTGCAGTCACCAAAGGTGAAGTTAAAGAAAAGATCGTTAAGATTCTTAAAAAGTACAACTTACCTTATGAATATAACATTGATAAAAATGAGCTCATCGCTTTAATTGCGCACGATAAGAAAGCAAGCGAGAGCTTTGTTAATTTAATTAAAGTTGAATCTATCGGAGATTATGTCATCGATAGAATCAAGATTAGCGATATGGAGGCACTATTATGAGTAATGTCTTAGGAAACAATTTAAAGATCACTGTTTTCGGTGAATCTCATGGTCCATGCATTGGAATCACAATTGATGGAATAAGCGCTGGCGTTAAAGTCGACGATACATTCATCAAGGAATGTTTATCTAAAAGAAGGCCATCAACAAGTTACGAAACTAAAAGAGTAGAGCAAGATAATTACTCTATCGTTTCAGGTGTTTTTGAAGGCTATACAACAGGCACTCCATTAACAATTATCATTCCAAATGAAAACACTAAGAGTTCTGATTACTCAGAATTAAAGATTTCTCCTAGACCAGGACATGCAGACTATGTAGCTAACGTTAAGTACGCTGGATATCAAGATTATCGTGGTGGCGGACACTTCTCAGGAAGAATTACTGCTGGTATTGTTGCTGGTGGCGCTATCGTTCTTGATGCATTAGAAAAAATCGGTGTTAAGATTGGTTCTCACATCGTCTCAGTTAAAGACGTTAAAGATAGAAAATTTTCAAACCCTAGTGAAATTGATGTAATCAATAAAAAGGAATTCCCTGTATTTGATAATCAAGAAGCTATCGAAAACGTTATGAAAGAAGCCGCAGAAGAAGGAGATTCAGTAGGTGGCGTTATTGAAACTATGATTGCTGGTTTACCAGTAGGAGTAGGCTCGCCAATGTTTGATTCTCTAGAAGCTAGCATTTCTTATGCAATGTTTGCTATTGGTGGTATCAAGGGTGTCGAATTTGGAGAAGGATTTAACTTTGCTAACCTTAAAGGTAGCGAAGCAAACGACGCTTTTGAAATTGATAACAAGAAAATTGTTACAAAAACTAACCATAATGGCGGGGTTAATGGTGGAATCTCAAATGGTATGCCAGTTACTTTTAATGTAGTTGTTAAACCAACTCCATCAATTTCAAAAGAGCAAGATACAGTTAATATGCTTGCTAATAAGAATGAAAAATTAGTCATTAAGGGAAGACATGATCCTGCAATTATAAGAAGAGTTAACATCGTTATTAGATGTATGACTGCTTTTGTAGTGGCTGACGCTCTTATCGCTAGATATGGCGAAGATGTTTTAAGAATTGGGTTCTAATTATGAAGTTTGGAATTATCGGTGAAGTATTAAAACATACATTTTCTAAAACTATCCACGAGACTCTTGGTGGATATACATATGAAATTAAGGAACTAGCTAAGACTGAGTTAGATCCTTTCATGAAGGCTAAAGACTTTACAGGAATTAACGTTACAATCCCTTATAAGAAGGACGTTATTCCATATCTCGACTATGTCGATGAATCTGTTAAAGTTATTGGTGCTTGTAACGTTATTGTAAATAAAGACGGTAAGTTATCTGGTTACAATACCGATTATGTCGGCTTTGTTGAAATGCTAAAATATTTCAATATTGAAATAAAAGGTAAGAAAGTCGCTATTTTAGGTAATGGTGGTGCTTCTGCTACAGTTCAATATGCAATCAATAAGATGGGTGCTAAAGAAATGTATGTCATCTCAATTTTAGGTGAACCAAATACATATTCTTTCGATTACTTAAACGAAAACCTTAAGGACGTAGAAGTAATTGTCAATACTACTCCAGTAGGTATGTTCCCTAAAAACGATAATAAGTTAATTGAAGTTAATAACTTCCCTAAACTTGAAGCCTTCTGCGATGTTGTTTATAACCCTCTTAAAACTAAGACGGTTACAGAAGCAGAAGAAAAAGGAATTAAAACCGCAACAGGTTTATATATGTTAGTCGCTCAAGCCGTTTATGGAATTGAGTATTTCCAAGGAATCACACTCGATAAAAAGATTATTGGAGATTATTACGAAAAGCTTGTTAGACAAAAAGAGAATGTTGTTTTAGTAGGTATGCCTACAAGTGGGAAAACAACTATCGGTAAACTCATTGCAGAGAAGTTAAATAGAAAGTTTATCGATATTGATGACGAAATTATTAATGTCATTAAAATGCCAATTAGTGACTACTTTAAATTATATGGTGAAGAGGCTTTTAGAGATGTTGAGAGTGACGTTATTAAGGGTCTTTCAAGTGAACAATGTTTAGTCATTGCTACAGGTGGTGGAAGTATCTTAAGAGATACTAACGTTAGAAACTTAAAACAAAATGGTAGGTTATATTTCTTAGACAGAAGTTTAGATAAATTAATCACTACAAATGATAGACCACTTTCTAGTGATAGAGAAGCTCTTACAAAGAGATATAACGAAAGAATTGATATCTATAGAAGAGTTTGTGACGTCTTAGTTGATGGGGACGGAACCATCGAAGAAGTCGCAAAAGAAATCTTAAAGGAGGCAGAAAGATAATATGAAAATTTTAGTCTTAAATGGACCAAATATTAATTTCCTTGGAATTAGAGAAAAGAGTATTTATGGTTCAGAAACTTATCAAGATTTAGTGGATCAAATTAACGCTTTCTGTAAAAAGAACGATATTGAAGTTGAAGTCTATCAATCTAATCATGAAGGTTGTTTAGTTGATAAGATTCAAGAAGCATATTTTTCAAAAGTTGATGGTATCGTCATTAACCCTGGCGCATACACTCATACTTCAATAGCTCTTTTAGATGCAGTTAAATCTGTTTCTATTCCAACAGTAGAAGTTCATATCTCTGATGTCTCAAAAAGAGAAGACTTTAGACAAGTAAGTTATATTAGACAAGCTTGTGTCGCAACAGTAGTTGGTGAAGGTCTTAAAGGCTACATCCACGCAATCGAAATTTTAACAAAGAAGTAAAATATGAAAGTATTTTTAGAAAAAGGAATTTATAGAGGAAACGTAAACGCTATCGGTAGCAAATCTTTTGCGCATCGTTTTTTAATTTCCTCATTTTTAAGTGAAAATCCTTCAAAAATTAGCAATATTCCTTCTTCTAAAGACATTGAAGCTACATTAAATTGCATTAAAGCGCTTGGTGCAGATTACGTTTTAGATGGGGATACAATCTCAATTTTTTCTAGAAAAGAGATGGGAAATGACCCTGTTTTAGATTGCATTGAGTCAGGTTCTACATTACGTTTTTTAATCCCAGTAGCACTTGCTCTAACGGATAAAGTTACGTTTAAAGGCACTCCTCGATTAATTGATCGAGGTATCGGTGTCTATGAAAAAATCATGGAAAAACAAGGAATCAAAGTTACGAAAAACTCTGATTCATTAAGCTTTGAAAGGAAATTAAAGAGTGGTGAATTTGAGATTGATGGAAGTATCTCTTCTCAATTTGTTACAGGATTATTATTTGCTGTTCCTTTATTAGATGGGGATAGCGAAATTAAACTTATCCCACCAGTAAATAGCAAAAATTATATCGACATTACATTAGAGATTCTTGCTAGATACGGCATCAAATATGTAGTGGATGGGAATGTCATTAAGATTCCTGGAAACCAAAAATATATCGCAAAAGATAATGAAGTAGAAGGTGACTATTCTAACTCAGCATTCTTAGAAGCGTTTAACTATCTTGGTGGGGAAGTTAATGTCGGTAAACTGAATAAAAAATCGCTTCAAGGCGATAAGGTCTACGTTGATTTATATAAACATCTTGATGAACGATATTGTGAGATTGATATCAGTAACTGCATCGACTTAGGACCTGTGTTATTCGTATTTGCTGCCATGAAAAATGGTGGACGATTTACAGGCACAAGTAGGTTAGCGATTAAAGAGAGTAATCGAGCAGAAGCTATTAAAGAAGAGCTAGAAAAAATAGGGGCGTCAGTTAAGATTGATGCTGACTCAGTTACGATTGAGGGAAATAAATTAAATTACGTTGATGGTGTGACATTTAATTCACACAATGATCATAGAATTGTTATGGCGTTATCTTTGCTTAGCAGCAAGATGGGAATGGCTATTGAAGGCTATGAAGCTATTAACAAATCTTATCCAGAATATTTCAAAGTTTTAGAAAAGTTAGGAGGAAAAATAAGGTATGAGTAAAAAGATCTTAATTGTTGGCTTAGGCCTTATTGGTGGCTCCTATGCAATGGGACTTAAAAAGAAGGGTTATGAAGTCTATGCTATAGCAAGACGTCAAGATTCTATTGATTACGCTATTAAAAACGAAATTATTGATGGTGGACAAACCGATGTTACAAAAGAATTAGTTTCTTCGTTTGATAGAGTTGTTATTTCTGTTTATCCAAAAGTTTTACTTTCTTGGTTAGAAGAGTATAAAGACTTCTTTAAAGAAGGCACTATTATTACTGATGTTACTGGTATTAAGTGTGAAGTAGTTTATAAGATTCAAGATATGTTACCAAGTGGAGTTGAGTTTATTGGTGCTCACCCAATGGCAGGTAGAGAAGTTTATGGCGTTGAAAACGCTAATGACGCTATTTTTAAAAACGCTAACTATATTGTTACACCAACAGATAAAAACACTGCTGAGGCAATTGATTTTGCAAAAGAAATCGGTGCATTACTCGAATTTAAAAACATTTCAATCTTGTCACCAGAAGAACACGATAGAATGATCGCGTTCTTATCTCAATTAACTCACTGTATTGCGGTATCTCTTATGACATGTAAAGATAACACTCATTTACACGAGTATACTGGTGACTCATTTAGAGACTTAACTAGAATCGCAAATATCAATGAAAATATGTGGAGTGAACTTTTCCTTATGAATAAGGATGTCCTTGTTAAGGAAATGGATTGCTTCTTAGATGAATTTAAAAATCTTAGAGATTTAATTAATAACGAAGATGTAGAGGCTATTAAAGACAAAATGAGACTCTCTTCTACTCGTAGAAGTTATTTCAATAAGAAAGCTTAGGGAGACCTTATTATGAACTTAAAATTTATTAGAAAATTACCTGTTCCTCAAGAAATCAAACAAATGTATCCATTAAACGAGGAACTTCAAGCAGTTAAAGATAAAAACGATAAAGAAATTAGAGATGTATTTTTAGGTAACTCAGATAAATTCATTCTCATCATCGGACCATGCTCTGCTGATAGAGAAGACGCTGTTATCGAATACATTAAACGTCTTAGAACTGTACAAGATAAAGTCGCGGATAAAATCGTTATTATTCCTAGAATCTACACAAATAAACCTAGAACAACAGGTGCAGGATATAAAGGTATGCTTCATCAACCAGACCCACACGCTGAACCAAACATGTTAAAAGGTTTAATTTCAATTAGAAAATTACACTTAAAAGCACTTCAAGAAACAGGTTTCAGCTGTGCTGATGAAATGCTTTATAGTGAAAACCATAGATATTTATCTGACCTTCTTTCTTACGTAGCAGTTGGTGCTAGAAGCGTAGAAGATCAACAACATAGATTAACTGCAAGTGGTCTTAATATTCCAGTAGGTATGAAGAATCCTACTGGTGGCGATATTAGCGTTATGCTTAACTCTGTCAACGCCGCTCAACATTCACATACATTCATCTATAGAGGATGGGAATGTAAATCAGAAGGCAATCCATTAACTCACTGTATCTTAAGAGGATACGTTGACACTATGGGTGTTGCTCATCCAAATTATTCTTATGAAAACCTTGTTGAGTTAAATGAAATTTATACAAGAGAGCACTTCCAAAATCCATCAGTAATTATCGATACAAATCACTCAAATTCTGGTAAGAACTATATGAAGCAAATCGACATCGCTATGGAAGTCCTTGAATATAGAAAAAGAGATGACCAAATTAAAAAATTGGTAAAAGGCTTAATGATTGAATCTTACTTAGTAGATGGAAATCAAAAAATCTCTGATAATCAAGTATATGGCCAATCTATTACAGACCCATGTTTAGGATGGGAAAAGACAGAAGAATTAATTAACGACATCTATAAGATGTTATAAGAAATAATATAAATTAAGGTTTTATTTTTGCGTGAGCTATGTTCTTTTAAGATACGTTTAAATGAATAAATAAGCCGATTAATGTGCGTTATATGAATATAGTATGTTGATAATACGCATATATGTATGTATAATAAAAGCGGGGATAAATGAAGGAGTCTTTTATGTCTAAAGTGAGTACAAATATTAATCTTGATGTTGAACTTAAAAAAAGCGCCCAAGCTTTATTTGCGGATTTTGGTATGGACCTTACAACTGCTGTTACTATTTTTTTAACTCAATCAGTTAGGGAGCAAAGAATCCCTTTTGAAATTAGAAAAGAAATTCCTAACCATACAACAACTTACGCTTTTTCCGAATATGATGAAATGAAAAATAATTCAGAAAAGTATAAAAGATACGATACTTTCGAAGACGCTCTTAAAGAGGTGCTTAAATAGTGTTAAAAATCGTTTTATCTAATCAGTTTAAAAAAGATTTGAAGCTTGCTCAAAAACGAGGCCTGAAACTTGAGCTATTAACTGAGATAGTCAACAAACTATCAAATCAGGAAGTTTTACCACCTAAAAATAGAGACCATTATTTAAGTGGTGAGTATGCTGGATATCGAGAATGCCATATTCAACCTGATTGGTTATTAGTATACAGAGTTGAAGATGAAGATTTACTCCTTTTATTGTTTAGGACTGGAACACATTCTGATTTATTCTAATTAAAGAACGTAGTAAAAGTATCCATGCTTGAAACTGGATTTGTATATGCAAATCAATAGATCTACAATAATTAGGCATCATTATAAATCTATGTTTAGGATGGGAAAAGACAGAAGAATTAATTAACAACATCTATAAGATGTTATAAAAGATCATTTAAATTATCAAAATTTTTGCAATTGCCATTTTTAATGTCATTAAATCCTTTAGCAATTTCACTATATAATTCTAATTTTGCGACTAGTTCATTATAGTGATCAATGCTCATTATAATTGCATCGTCTTTCTTGAATTTTGTAATGATTAAAGGAGCGTTTAATGTATGGCAATACGATGAAAATTTTGAGTAATTTTTATTAATTTTAGATACAGAAATTTTTTCCATAATTACTTCCTCCATTGTAAATTTTATTATATAAAATTTACTTATATAATTCAATTCCTATAAACTAAAGTATTATTTATTTAAAATATTAAACAGTTGTTTTTGCAACTCGATACCAGTTTCTCTTATGTAATCTTGATTTGTAATTGCGTTATTCGAGACAATTCTTAAAGCTATAAAATTTATGTTTTTTTCTGATGCTAATTTGCATGAAACATAAGATTCCATTTCTTCAACGTCACTATTTGTTTTATTGTGGATTTCTGTTATTTCTTCAACAGTCTTATGCCAAGTGTCACTAGTTAAGATTGTACCTACTCTAGAATTATTGATATTTAAGAATTTTTCCATATATTCCTTATTTGCTTCTAGAAGTGCTTCTTTACTATCATCATAGTTTATGAGTTTATTTGAGATTACTATATCTCCTCTAAAGATGTCTTTATGATGTCCTCCAGAAGTTCCGATAGAAATAAGTTCTGTTGGTTCATAAGCTTTAATTGCTGCAGAAGTAGATTTAAAGGCGTTATCCATACCTATATCAGTCACTAACACAACAACGTCGTTATTATTAATTTTTCCTTTAAAACTCTTATATCCGCCTACATCATCTTCTGATTTATCAGAAAGTTGATCAATTATCCAATCGGTTTCTACATCCATTGCGCCACAAACTAAGACGACCTTCTTATCTCTTAAAATGTTGTGATTAAGTTCTTTATTTCTACTAGAAACATTAGCTAATTGAATTGGTTGACTAAATGTATTTAAACCTGTGATAAAAAAGTCCACGATTGGATCAAGAGCAATCATAATTCCTAAATACATTGGATCAATAGTTAACTCTCTTACGAGCATATGATAGTTACTGATTCCGCCACCAGAAACTGGAGCAATCGAAATTGTCAATAGTGTACATAAGATAACTTCAAGCACAATCCAAATAATTGAAACTGAGCTATGTGTTAAAGAAAAATAATATGTAGCAACTAATGTTAAATAAATATTTGATGGGACTTTAAAAAATGAAATAGCTAGCGGAATTCCAAAACTTGATTCCGTTTTACTGATGCCTAATTTTTTAGCGGATTCAAATTGGTTTGGCATAGCAACAGTGGAATTCGCTGTTGTTAAAGCTCTAATAAATGGATTAAAAGATGCTAAGAAAAGCTTCTTAATTGATGTCTTATGATATAAGGCAGAAATAAGTAACATTACTAAATTGAAAAGAATTGAGAATCCAAAGAATAAAAGTAATAGTTTATAAATCCCGCCTAAAGAACCTGCACCATTGTTCCAAATAATGCCAATTATTGCGGCCAAAACATATAGTGGAACAAACATCGCCACTATTCTCATAATTTTTATAAGAAGTTTTGCTATTTTGTTGAGAAATTTTACTAAATCATCTGCATTTTTATTGAGTGCTAAAAGTGTTATGCCCGCACATATAGCGAGAACATCGACTTGAACTAAGTTAATTTTTAGGAATGGGTCCCAGAGATTTTTAGGTAGGAAATTTTTAAGAATATTTAATACTTCTTTAAAAGAATTTGCCTCAACACTATTTGATTCGATTGTTAATCCAAATACTGGGAGAGCTACAAAACTAACGATGGCACCCACTAGCATCATTATTAAAATAAAAGAAAGAAGATATCTTCTTCCCCTACCAAAAAATGTTTTTAAAGTGCCCATCTTATAAATACTAGTAGTGATGGTGACAAAAATAAGTGGTGCAGCTATATAGCCAACTAACTTAATGAATATAGTTTGGAATGAGCCAATGATATTTGATGAAATAAATTCTCTAGTTGTATCCGAAAGAGATTTTCCAGTTAATCCAATAAGAGCGCCTAAAACCACAGCGGATAGGATTAATAATACTGAAGTATTTTTCTTAAGAAATTCCTTTAGCTTTTGCATGTGCAATATTCTAATACGAAAGCATATGAAAAACTATATTTAATTAAATATATTCAGAGATATAAAAATTATTAAGTCGATTATAGTGGATTGTTGTAGAAATGTCCTTTTGTGTAATTGAATCTATCAAAAGACTTTTCATCATCTTTGTTTGAAAGCTTATTTTTAAATAATTCGATAATTTCTTTAGTTTCTTCTTTAGACTCAGTAGTGAATGATAATCTAAAAACATTTACACCAGAAATATCGTTAATATCATCGATTAAATTAAGTGGCTTATCACCTAAGATTGTAGTAGTGCAATCTTTGTTAAAAACTATAGGGTAAGTAGTATAGTCGTCCTTAAGGACGAAATTGTGTTTTTTACATTCACCACACTTGCCTAATCTTTTTAGGACGCAATATTTTGAAGGCATTAATTTAATTCTGCCGTAAACAATAAGCTCTAAATTTGGGTGTGTGTCATAAGATTCGTTATATTTCGCGATTAAATCGGCAATTCTTTCTTTAGAAATTTCTTGAGAGAGGGTAATTCTATCAACGCCTAAAGAAGAAAGAATTGCTACAGATTCACGGTTAACAACATTTAATGAATAATCAGAAACAATATGTGAGTTGCCTTTGTAGTTATTTACGCCACCTAAGCCACCAACAAGGATTTCCTTGTTTGTCTTAGTATATGTTGCGTTATTTCTTGGAACAAAGTTGTCAAAGTAGATATGTTTAATACCTGATTCAATTGCAGTTTCATATTGTTCTTCGTTCATTACTTGAACTGCTAATTCAGGATCATGGGATTTGTATTTCTTTGGGACAATAGTTGTTGGAGTCTTTTTTATTACTTCAACATTTGTTCTTTTTTCGTTTAATTTTTCAATTGCTTGTCTTCTAAGCTCATTAATGAGTTTTAAAGGAATAAAAGCATCGTCATCTGCTTCGATTTCAATATTATTAGCAAAATATGGAGTGTCATTTAGTTTTGATAATTGATTAATAATATTCTCTCTTGTAGTAGGGGAAGTTGATGCTTGTTCTACTACGTGATCAAGAGTTACAGATAATTTCATCTCGCTATGTGTGAGGTCTAATGATAATTTGTTGCCGATAAAACCATGGAAAACAAAGTCTACTGGAAGAGGCTTATAATTGCCCTTTTTAGCCATTGATAAAGATTCATCTTCAAAAGCTTTTTCTCTAACTTTGTAAACTTTAGCGCCAAGTTTAACCCATTGGTCACAATAGATAACTGCGTTCTTTCTGTTAGTTTCTACTAATTGGAATTTAGCGTCGAACATTCTAGTAACGCATATTGATATTTCTTTAAAAATACTTTGAGATTCAATAACGATTTGATCACCTCTATTAAGAGGTTTATCTAATTTAATCCAAACTTTATTACCTTTTTGGTTAGTTACTTCACCAATTAAGTACCCGTTATTGTTTGGTTTGTTGATATTAGTGATATTTAAACTATTATCTCCGTTAATAAAGCCTTTTGTGTAAGTTCTATTGAATGTTTTATCAAAATCAGATGAGTTAATTCTATTTCCATCAATGACATTTCTATATAAAGAAGTCACTCTAGCAACATATCCTGCATCTTTCATACGTCCTTCAATCTTAAATGAGTCGATGAAATCCATATTTTTGATGTAATCAGAAGTATTAAGGTCTTTCATAGAAAGAAGATAACTTTTATTTATGACTTCTTTAGTATCTTGGTTAACTAATGTGTAAGGTTTTCTACAACATCCTGCACATCTACCTCTATTTCCGCTTCTGTCTCCAATCATAGAAGACATTAAACAGTTGCCTGAATATGCAACACAAAGAGCGCCATGAATGAAAGCTTCGACTTCCATTCCTGTTTCTTCTTTTATTTTCTTTATTGTGTCTAAAGGAGTTTCTCTAGCAAGAACAATTCTAGTTCCACCTAGTTCTTTGATTAATTTTGCACCTTCAACATCATCTATACCCATTTGAGTAGAAGTATGTGCTTTTATAGAGTCATAATGTGAGACTATATAGTTAAAAATAGCTAAGTCTTGGACAATAATTGCGTCCACTCCAATAGCTGCTAATTTATCAATTGTTTTATATACTTCTTCTAGCTCATCTTCGTATACGATGGTATTAATCGTGACAAATACCTTAACGTTTCTAAGGTGAGCATAGTTAATATGTTCGCTTAAATTATCTACAGTAAAGTTCTCGGCATATGCTCTAGCAGAGAATTTGTCTAATCCTAAATATACTGCATTAGCTCCATTTGCTATAGCGGCATAGAAGGAATCGATATTACCAGCAGGGGATAAAAGCTCTTTCATAACGCTAAATATATTATCACAACTTATAATTCTTTATAAATTATAAATATTAAAGTATGATAGTAAAGCGATGAAAAAATTAGAAGTTTTAGCACCTGTTGGTGATTACGAAAGATTAGTTACAGCAATTCACTTTGGAGCGGATGCTGTTTATTTTGCTGGAAAGAAATTCGGCTTAAGAGCTTTTGCTTCTAATTTTGATGAAGAAGAAATTAAAAAAGTCGTCGAATATTGTCACGAACATGGCGTTAAAGCTTATGTTACTGTTAATATTCTTGCTCATAATGCTGATTTTGATGGCTTGTTAGATTATTTAAAGTATTTAGATTCGGTTGGAGTAGACGCAGTTATCGTAAGTGATCTCGGCATCGCTCATTTGGTTACCGAATACACAAAACTTGAACTCCATGTATCTACTCAAGCTAATGTTACTAATAAAGAATCAGCAAAGATGTGGGTTAAATTAGGTGCTAAGAGATTAGTTTTAGCAAGAGAGCTCTCAATTCAAGAAATTAAAGAGATTAGAGATGCTGTTGGAGAAGATATCGATATCGAATGTTTCTGCCATGGCGCTATGTGCATTTCATACTCAGGAAGATGCCTATTATCTAATTATTTTGTAGGAAGAGACTCAAATAAAGGTGCTTGTGCTCAACCATGTAGATGGGGATATACAATCCATTCTGAAAACCAGCAAAATGATGTTCCTGGAATGTTCCCAATTAGCGAAGATGAACGTGGTACATACATTTTAAATAGTAAGGATATGTGTTTAGTCGATCGTATTGGTGAGTTAGTTGAAGCTGGAATTACTTCCTTTAAGATTGAAGGCAGAATGAAGACTCCATACTATGTTGCAACCACCGTAAATGCCTATAAACGCGCTATACATAACTACTTATCAGGAAAAGAAGCTGATTTCAATTATGTAGAAGAACTTGAAAAAACTTCTCATAGATTATTCACAACGGGTTTCTATTTTGGCGCTTATGATAAAACAAATGTTGAGTCAGCAACTCCAGTTCAAAGTCATGACTTCATCGGTATTGTTTTAGAAGATAGTCATGATGGAAAAATCTTAATTGAGATGAGAAATAAGTTTGTTAAAGGTGATGAGTTAGAAATTCTTTCTCCTGGCGAATCATTTAATGAAAAATTCATTGTTGATCGTGTAGAAGATGAAGAAGGACAAGTTCTAGAAGTCATCAACAAGGTTCAATCTAAGGTCTACATTTACTCAGATAAAAAAGTATATAAGAACGATATTTTAAGAAGAAAAGTAGGTTAGAAATTTATAAACACTCGAATAATAGAACTCAATAGTTGTAATCTTAAATCTATTAATTAAGATTTAACCATCGAGTTTTTTCTTTTATATATAAATAAAAAGGTATACAATATAGTGCATTACGAGGTACACACTATGAAAACAAAATTAAGAATTATGAATTTCATCTATTTTGTTATTTCTTCGGTAGCTATTGTTTGGTATGCAATCACCCCATTCTTCAAAGCTTCTATCTCAGCTGATGTCACAGCAGAAACATTAAAAACTTTCGTTGATGACTCACAATTAGAAGAATTTGGAATTACTGTTGATGATTTATTTAGCGAACAAAATTCTATCAAGTTAGATTTAGCAGTAGAAATCGATAACAAGACATTAATTGATGTTTGGAGCGTCGAAGATGGCAAAGAATTCGTCACAAATAGCGTTATTACACCAAATATCAATGCTGTAATTGAAGATTTAGAACCAGTTTTAAACACAGTTGTTAAGACAGCTGCAAAAGGAATGCTCACTAATATCGTCGAAGACGAATTAAAGAACATTCTTGGCGAAGGTGAAGATCTTTATGCTAAGTTAGGTGAATCAGGACTCAGCCAAGAAGACGTTAAAGAATCTGTTAATAAGATTATGGATGTTGTGCTTTCTGACGAACCACAAACTTTAGATTCAGTCGCTGATGTTTTAGCAGAAGAATATAACGTATATGCTGAAGCGTTAGGTGGTCCAGATATGACTGCAGAAGAATTCAAAGAAAATATGCAAAGTACATTCGAAGAATTCGGTCTCATTGATGAAAACGGTAATATTACTGATATCAATGAAGCAATCGCAGCTTTACTTGGTGGCTTATTAGGTGGCGAAAGTGGTGAAACTCCTGCTCCTCAAACAACAATTCGTAGAATGTTCAATCCAATGTTCGAAGAACCAAAAGAAGGTAGCGAAGAAAATCCTTTAACTGCTAAATTAGTTGAAGTTATTAATAGCAAATTAACAGACGAAGTTAAAGAATACATTGTTCTCGGTTTAAAGGGTGCTGGTATTGCTGTTGTTGCATTTATGTTTGTTTGGGCAATCAAAGTCTTACAATGTATCTTCTCTTTGTTTGCAAAGAAACCATATATCAGAAAAGAATTATTCGGTATCCTTTTAGGATTTGTCCAATTACTTTTAGGTTTAATTTCACTCATCTTTATCTTAATTTCAAAAGTCGATTTAACACCAGTTCAAAGTGTTCCATTTGTTGGTGAAATTGTTAAGATGATCCCACAAGGACTTTCAATTAGTATGATGTTCTCTGCTACAATTCCTGCAGCATTACTCATCGTTAACTTCTTATACTCAGGAATTTATTCTATCGCTAAGAGAAAATTTAAGAGAGCATATAGAAAAGGGGAAATCGATTAATCTTTTAAAGATTAATAAGGGCCTAGAAATAGGCTCTTTTCTTTCGCTTAAAATTCTAACTGAAAAAATTAATTTAATAATTATTTTTTTCACCCGCAAAATGTAGCATAATAAAATTATGAATGTATTCTTTTTAGCTTTAGCAGGTTTAGGTGTATTTTTAACACTCATCATCTTAAGAAAATGGTTCGATAGTTTCGTTCTTATTGCTTTTTCAATTGGTGCTGCATGTAGCTCTAATTTCTTTCATGCATTAAATACTCCAGTTAGTTGTGGACCATTTATTTTTGCATTCGATTCAATCCTCTATACGCTCTTTATTTATACAATTATTGTTAAGTATTTACATTACTCATTAAAAGAAGCTAAAAACATGGCAATTGCTTCTATTGTTGCGATCGTTTTATCAGCCGTTTTTGAATTCTTAGCTAAGATTATTTCCTTTGGATATTCAGCAGACTTGATGCTGAATTTTGCTAACTATTTGAGTAGCGCATTAGGGTCATTATTGGGCATTTGGATTATGTTCTATTTCTTGGAACATTCTAAGAATATGAGCGTATATCTTCGTATATTCTTAGCTATA
Source organism: Bacilli bacterium (assembly GCA_024399115.1). GTDB lineage: Bacteria > Bacillota_I > Bacilli_A > RFN20 > CAG-826 > RGIG9670. Next base: position 64,906 of record JAKSHZ010000005.1, on the reverse strand, counting down.
TTGATTGGTGGGGTTATAAATTCGACTATTTATTATGGTGGAGTTTTGATCATTAATGGAAACTCAGCCTCATTTATTGGAATGCTATTAGGTTCTTACATCGGCAAGTTATATGCGATTGGAATTTCAGTCTTATGTTATTGGATTAGTGGTAGATTTTTAGTACCTACAGACAATAACGAAATACATCATCATGAATTGGAAAAATAAAGGAGAAAATTATGGACTTTAAGCTTAATGAAGAGTGTTTAACAATCATCTGCGGAGAAAGAGTGGATAGCTCAAACGCAGAAGAGTTTTCTAATGAAGTCGATAAAATTATCGCTGCAAATCAATTTGATTCATTAGCTTTAGACTTCGAAGCTACTAAGTATATTTCAAGCGCTGGTCTCAGAGTGGTTTTAAGATTAGCTAAGACATATAGCGAGTTTAAAGTCATTAATGTATCTGTTGAAGTATACGATGTATTTGAAATGACAGGTTTTTCTTCAATCATCAAAATTGAAAAAGAGATGAGAGAAGTTTCAATTGAAGGCGCAGAATTAATTGGTGATGGATTCTGCTCAAAAGTCTATAGACTTAACAAAGATACAATCATTAAAGTTATTACAAACACAACTGATTTAAACGATATTCAAAGAGAACTTAACCTTTGTAAACAAGCGTTTATTTTAGGAGTTCCTACATCTATTTCATTTGATGTTGTTAAGGTAGGAGAAAGATATGGTGTTGTCTTTGAAATGCTAGACTGTCTTTCCTTAAGAGATTGCATCCTTAAAAATCCAGACAAATTAGACGAATACATTATAATGTACGCTAATTTGTTAAAGAAGCTTGGAACAACCGAAAAAGGTGATTTTAAGATCCCTAGTGCGAAAGAATTAGAGTTTGAATTTGTTAAACGTTTCGAACCATATGTTAGTAAAGAGGATTTTGCGAAAATCAATGAATTATTAGCAAGTATTCCAGATAGAAATACATTAGTACATGGTGATTGCCATATTAAAAACATTATGGTCGAAAAAGACGAACCGGCTTTAATCGATATGGATACATTATCTTATGGCGATCCTATTTTTGAGATGGCTGCTATTGGTGCTACATATATCGCATTTGAGAAAACAGAAAAAGGCAACACAATGAATTTCTTAAAACTAAGTGCTGAAACTTGTGCAAAGATTTATTACGATACAACTCGTTTATATTTCTCTAATTTAAGTGACGAGCAATATAAAGCTAACTTAGATAAGATGATGTGTTTAACATTCATTCATATGCTTTATTGGACAATTGGTGCGGAAGGAATGAATCATAGCAGATTTGATGTTTGCTATGAAGAATTAAAGAAATATTTAGGCACTTTAAGTGACTTAAGATTGGAGTATTAATATGGAAAGTAAATTCCTTTGTAGGGTAAGTCAATTCTTTGTTAAAATCTTTTACTACATGGTCTTTTATAAAGATCCAATCATCACTGAAGGCGAAGGATGCTTTTTAGAATTGCCAGAAATTATTAAAAAAGATGGCTATAAAAAGCCACTCATCGTAACTGGTAAATATCACTTTAATAAAGGTGCTCATAAGCCTTTAGTTGAGAAACTCGAATCTTTAGGATTATCTTCTGCTGTATTCTCAGATGTTTTCCCAAATCCAACTTGTGATAACGTTTTAAATGGTTATGAGGTTTATAAAATTGAGAAATGCGATTGCATCGTTGCTTTAGGTGGCGGATCTCCAATGGACGCTGCAAAAATCATTGGTGCAAAAGTTGCTAAACCTAAGAAAGATGTTCGTAAGTTCCTTAGCATACTTTCTATAAGAAAAAGAATTCCTATGTTCTATGCTGTTCCAACTACATCAGGTACAGGAAGTGAAGCTACAATTGCAGCGGTTATTACCGATGAAAAGAATGGTCGTAAGATGCCAATGGCAGACCCATTCTTAATGCCTAATAGAGCAATTCTTGATCCTACATTAACAAGAGATTTGCCTCCATTTATGACAGCAACAACTGGTATGGATGCTCTTACTCATGCAGTAGAAGGTTACACAAATAAAAAGTACAACACAAAGAAAGAAAATAGACTTTGTGAACAAGCTGTTAAGTTAATTTATGAAAACATTTATAAGGCTTACTCAGATGGTAGTGATTTAGAAGTAAGAAAGAATATGCAACTCGCTGCTATGTATGCTGGTCGCGCTATTTCACGTGCTGGTGTAGGTTATGTTCATGCTATTGGACACTCATTAGGTGGACAATATCATATTAGCCATGGTGAAGCTATGGCGGTTATCTTACCTCACGTTATGAGAAAGTATGGAAAGAGCGCTGAACAAAGACTTGCTAAATTGGCTACAATTTGTGGTATGTCTGGTAACACCGATTCAGAAAAAGCAAATAACTTCATCACTTGGATTGAAGAAGTAAATAAACAAATGGGAATTGGAAGTAGTTTCCCTCAAATTAATGAGGAAGACTTCAATATGATTTCTAGATGGGTTATTAAAGAAGCAAATCCAGTCTATCCTTGCCCACAAGTATGGAAAAAGAAAGACGTATGTGATATGTTATTTGAGCTTAAAGGAAATTAATCTTTAGAGGTAGAAAAATGTCTAGAAGTTTAAAAATTATTCAAACAGTAATGAAAGTTCTTCGCGTTATTGTGAAGATTGGTTTTGTATGCTGTATCGTTGGAGGCGTATTAAGTTTAGCTAGCGGTGTTTTTGCATTATTAGCAAACGCTGGTGTTTCAACTTTCTTCGATATTACAGTTGATAGCAAAACAATCGAAGTCATTATCTTAGAAGAAACAGGAATGAATAAAGTGGTTCTTGCTGCAAATTGTTTATTTGGATCTATTCTTTGTGTAGGCGGGGCAATCAATTGCAAGCTACACGCTATTTATTTAGATAAAGAAATTAATGATGGTCAACCTTTTACTTTTGATGGTGCAGACTTATTAATGAAAACAGCAATTAGATCAATCATCGTTTCAATTGTTTCTGGAATTATTGCTGCTATAGCTTTTGCTATCGTTGCTTTCGGAAATGGAGATGCAACTGCTGATTTCGATTGGAGTATATCTTTATTTGATCCAATAGCATTATTACTTATCTCAGTTATCTTTAAATACGGTGCTGAAATAAAAGCAAACAATAACAACAACAATTTTTAACGAGTAGACTTTTTAACAAGTCTCTTGGGCCTGTAGCTCATCTGGGAGAGCGCTTCCATGGCATGGAAGAGGTGGAGAGTTCGAGCCTCTTCAGGTCCACCAGTATTAATTAGGATGCATAGCATCCTTTTTTTGTTTTTTCCTTTATGTTCGATTGGTTTATGCATCTAAAAATGATAAAATTATAGTATGCAAATTAAGGAAAAAAAGATTCAAAATTTATTTGTTGGAATAGGGCTTCAGAAAGTCGACAACTTAACGAATTCTTCAGTTTTTAATGAACAATTATCTCGGTATGTAAATGGGGATATTGACTTAAACAGTTTCGAAGATGCTGTAAAAAATAATCAAGCTGAAAGCAGGGTTTTTGAAGCAGATCTTGTTGCTATAAGAATTGCAAAATTACTTGATGAAACAACATTTGAATTTTCTTTGAGTTTCTTTAAAAATATTCATGCATTTTTATTTAAGGACATCTATCAAAGCGGTGGTAAATTCAGAACGTTTAATATTTCTAAAAAGGAATCAATATTGAATGGTGCATCAGTCTCGTATTGTGATTTTAGAGAACTTGAAGAGACCATTCATTACGATCTTAAAAAAGAGAAAAGCTTTACATACAAAGGAAAAACATTTGATAAGAAAATTGAGCATATCGCTAACTTTGTTACAGATTTGTGGCAAATACATCCTTTTGAAGAAGGAAACACAAGAACAACAGCAATCTTTTTAATTAAGTATCTTGAAAGTTTAGGATTCAATCTTGATACTAGTGTTTTTATTGAAGGTTCAGAACATTTTAGAAATTGTCTCGTAAAAGCAAACTACAGTGACATAAAAAAAGAAATATCAACTGATAACTCGGATCTTTTGATATTTCTTAATAAGTTAATTAAAAATTAAGCAGCTTTATTCTTAGTTGTTTTAACAACGCTATTTTTGACGTTGCTAATCATTTTTGCTTCGGCTTCTTCGGACTCTTCAATCTCGATGCCATCGAGGATTTCTTGAAGTTTATATTCACGTTTTAAGTATCTGATTGTTTGGAAACCAATCATAACTGTTAATGTTGAATTAATGATGCCAGAAGATACGCTTCCGATAACAGTTGAAATTAATGGAATTGCTTCAGCAGCACTTCCGATTAATTTTGCTATACCGCCTGCAACAGCGCCTGCTGATGCTTGAACTCCATATGCAAAGATTGCATTAGAGAAAACGGTCTTATAAATCTTTAACATTTGAGCGTCGTTTGGTCTATATCCATAAAGATATACGATTTTCTTTACTAAATTTAACTCTGCAACTGTGACGATTAATGTATCGATTTTTTCAGATTGAGAGATGGATGTAGAGATACCAACTTGAACAGCTGAGTCTGTAATTAATTTATGAGCTGCATCCTTAATATCAGTGTTATAGATATTAGTAAGAGCAGTGCTTAAAGCTTTATCGTCGTCTTTTGCTCTAGCAATCGCGATTTCAGTAATTTTTTCATCAGAGAACCAGCCATTATCTTTTGTAGCTTGTTTCATGTCGATCATTTTATCAGCGATATCTTCACGCATTCTTCTGTTATATCTTTTTGCTGCTCTTGCGTTTTCTTTATTAACGTCAGTCATGAAGAAGTTAGTTTTTGAGATTTTTACAATTGGGACAATGTATAGAAGAACAAATAAAACAACACTTAATACAATGCCAGCATAGCCGACATATTCATTCATTTGGAATAACTTTTCTACAAAGAAGAAAAGCATTACTCCAATAATCACTCCGATAGCAGAAACAAATAAAGCAAGAAGAGCTTTATATTCTTTTTGTCTTTTTGGAAGTGAGTATTTATCGATATATTCATCAATAGTCATTTTCTTATTTTGATCAGTAGTGGTCTTTTTTGACATATTGCTATCCTCCGGTTTTGTTAATTACATATTACTACTAATAAAGAAAACAAAAAACTAATAATTTTTATATTATTAGAGATAAAAAAGGATTAGAATATGAATTGCGTTTTGGAAAAACGGGGAAGGAACTTGCTAATGAGAGAACTATTTGTAATAGATTTAAAGAATTATAATCCTAATGGAATTAAGCTAGTAAGGCCTTCATCGCGTTCTATTATTATCAAAGATAATAAGATTTATATGGTCCACTCTTTAAAGTATGATTATTATAAATTTCCAGGCGGGGGAATTGATAAGGGCGAATCTAATATTGATGCACTTATCAGAGAAACAAAAGAAGAAGCAGGATTAATTGTTATTCCTGAATCTATAAAAGAATATGGTTTAGTTCGTAGAATTCAAAAGGGAGTTCGTTTTGATTGCGACCTTTTCATCCAAGATAATTATTATTATTTCTGCGATGTAGTTGATGGAGTTTTCGAACAAAACCTCGATGCATACGAGGCTGAAGAGCACTTCACTCTCGAATATGTTGATTACAAAGTTGCTTTAGAGGCTAATAGAAAACCAGAACATGGACCAAAAGATCCAACTATGATTGAAAGAGAAGCTAGAGTTCTAGAACTCTTAGTTAAGGAAGGATATCTCAAGTAATATGAACGATAAATATGGTGTCTTACTAGCGATATCTTCTTTACCGGGAGACCATGGAATTGGTGACTTTGGACAAGCTGCTTATACTTTTGCAGACACAATTAAAGCAAAAGGCTATAAGTACTGGCAAATTTTACCAATTAACCCAGTCGGTCCAGGAAACTCTCCGTACATCTCAGTATGTAGCGAAGCAATCGAACCTAGATATATCGACCTTAATTGGTTAGTCAAAAAAGGCTTGTTAAATAGTGTTAAAAAATACCCAAGCGGAGATAAAGTTGATTATCAAAAAGTATGGGAATTTAAAAAGACATACTTAATGAGAGCTTTTATTAATTTTAAAAAACACCCATTTAGAGGATATAAGAAGTTCCTTAAGGAAAATCAATGGGTTTATCCTTATGCAGTCTTTACATATTTTAGAGGGGTAAATAATTTTGCTATTTGGAATTCTTGGAATCCAGAGATGAAATTCTATTATGACAATCACGCAATAAATGAGATTCCAAAAGGAGCAGAAAATGAATGCGAATTCTACATTTTCTGCCAATTTATCGCAAAATTACAATATGAAGCACTTAGAGATTATCTTAAAAAGATAGACTTAAAATTAATTGCTGATTGTCCTTTCTATGTCGGTATCGATTCAACTGATTGCTGGTTAAATAAAGATCAATTCGTAATGAACGAACACTATGAACCAACATTAGTCAGTGGATGTCCACCAGATGCTTTTAGTGATGATGGACAATTATGGGGCACACCTATTTTTGATTTTGAAAAAATGCAAAAAGATAACTTTAAATTCTTAGTTCATAGAATTGGTTATCTTGCTTCAACTTGTGATTATTTAAGACTTGATCACTTCAGAGCATGGGATACATATTGTGTCATCCCTGCAACAGATGAAAACGCAAGAAGAGGGGAATGGAAAATCGGACCAAGAACAAAGTTCTTTGATTCATTGTTTGCTGCATATCCTGATATTAATGTTATTGCTGAAGACTTAGGAGAATTATTCCAAAGTGTTCATGATTTAAGAGATTATTATGAATTCCCAGGTATGTACATTACCCAATTTACTATTTTTGATGAGTGGTGTAAGTCTAAAGACACTCAAATTGTTTATCCTGGAACTCATGATAATGACACCCTTCAAGGTTGGATTAATAATTTAGATGAAAACGCTATTTCTTTCTTGAAACGTAGATTTGGAGAAGGTGATTTATTTGAATTAATCTTTGATTTTACTTGGGAAATGGATTCATATATGACTATTTTCCCATTACAAGATTTAATGAGATTAGATACATCTGCTCGTATGAATCTTCCTGGAACAGTTGGCTCTCCTAACTGGGAATGGAAATTAGTTGATAGTTCATACATTAAAAAGATTAAATACGGATTATGAAAATTGCTGTAATTATTCTTTCCATCGTCGCATTAATTGGATTGATAGTAAGTTCCGTAACTAACTTCGGAATTAAGATTAGGAATTATAATCTTAAGTTATATTGGGCCTTTCCTTTATTAATAGGAATTATTTTTGTTCTCTTTAAATTTATTCCATTTAACGAATTCACAGACGGATTATTTTCTAATAGTGGAATGAATCCTGTTAAGATTTTAATCTTATTCTTAAGCATGACTGGCCTATCAATTTTCTTAGATGAGATGGGATTGTTTTCTTACTTAGCTTATAAAGTAGTTAGTAAAAGTAAATCATCACAAATCAAAGTATATTTTGCTTTATGTGCACTTATCGCTGTACTAACTATGTTTACTTCAAATGACATAGTCATTTTAACTTTTACTCCATTCATTATTTTCTTTTGCAAGAGAACAAAATGTAATCCAATTCCTTATTTAGTGAGTGAATTTATTTTAGCTAATACTTGGAGCATGATGTTCATCATTGGAAATCCTACAAATATTTATCTCGGTTCTTATTTTGGAATTAAGTTCATTGATTATTTCAAGGTTATGGCTATTCCAACACTTGTTGCAGGTATTGTCGAGATGTCAGTGTTATATTTAATTTTCAGAAAAGATCTAAAAACAAACTTTGAATATTCAGAGGAAGTTGCAATGTTGAAGTCAGTGCCTTTAACAATAGTCGGTGTCGTTATTCTCGGTATATGTACGGTCTTATTGGTACTTTCTAGCTATATTGATTTTCTCGAAATGTACTTAGTTTCGTTATCGTGTTTCGTGATTTTAGTTATTTCTTGCTTGGCATATTGCTTAATAAAAAAAGAAAAGCCAAATGGGCTTTTAGATACATTCAAGAGATTGCCATATGAGTTAATACCATTCCTTTTAGGAATGTTTACAATTTCACTTTGTTTAACTTATTACGGAATTTCTGCTTCATTATGTGAATTATTCGGTACAAAAGGAACTAATTTTGTTTATGGATTTACTTCATTAGTCGCTTGTAACTTAGTTAACAATATCCCGATGTCTGTTTTATTCTCTGAAATTATTTCAAATATGGGCGTTAATTTAACTATGCTTCCAGTGTATTCTTCAATTATTGGAAGCAACTTAGGAGCATTCATAACTCCATTAGGAGCTCTTGCAGGAATTATGTGGATGGGAATCTTATCAAACCATAACGTAAAATACACATTTTTAGATTTCGTTAAATATGGCTTAGTAATTGGAATCCCAACAGCTGTTGCAGCAATCGCTATATTACCTTTGTTTATCTAATTGTTCTAAAGAACATTCAATATCGTTATAGAATTTATGCCCTAATTTTTTAGGGCTATTTTTGTAGCTATGTCCAATAAGTTTATCTACACTTGTTTTGTAAAGAATAGAAAGATTAATAAGGACGTGGACGTTAGGTAGGAGATAATCGTTTTCATACTTGGAAAGCGTTGAACTGTGAATATTTAATGTCTTGGAAACTAGGGTTTGGGGATAACCACGTAATAAGCGCATCTGTCTCAAGTAATATCCTAACGTCCTTTCCACGAGAACATCATAACTGAAATGCAAGTATATACAATGAAATAAATAGTCTTAATAGTGCCAAAATGACACTTTTGTCTTTATATTAGTAATTAATAAGAATAGAATGAATATATGAGTTTAAAAAGTATCAGATTAAAGAAAGGTTATTCGCAAATAGAGGTCTCAAAGCTTTTGAATATGCCTTTAAGAACTTATAAAAGATATGAATTATCAGAAGAAAGTAATAAGACTTATCGCCATGAATTAATTCAGTCAAAATTAACCAAATTGCCAACAAATATTATTCGAAAAGATCTAAAAAATGAAAACATTTGCGTTGTAGAAATTAACTCAAAAAGCGTAGCATTTGGAACCCTTCTAGCAAAGAAAAATAAAGTAACATTTTTTGATGAAAATAATGATGTAGTAAAATCCTTAAAAAGTGGCCAATATCACGCTATACAAGGGGATATATCTACATTTATTGAAGAAAATGGTATAGTTTTATCTGCGACTTCTAATGAAAATATTTTTAACATTTCTGATCTTATTTTTCTTTCAAATAATAACGAAATTTTCACACGAAAAATTCTTCAAAAAATATTCGAAAACAATAAAGATAAGGTTGTTGTTATTTCCAATCCATCAATGGAGTTAATCGATTACACAAAGTCTCAGTTTAAAGGGCTAGAAGTTATTGCTTTGTTAGATTTATCAAACGAAACTAAGAGTATATTTTGCTACAAAAATCCTAAGAGATTAGTGCTAGGTGTCAAAAGAATTTCTTTGAAAAGTAAAAGAGTAGCTATGATTCTAGAAAACATTGTCGATAATGCCACTAAGGCATCATTTGTATCATTCGACGAATTTACTGCTATTTCATCGTTTATAAGTAAATATCTATCAATGCATAGTGAGTTATTGAAAGAATTAAAGGATCAGACGGCAAAGATGGGAATTAATACAAACAAAGTAATAGAAAACGTTTTAGGCAGTATTAATTTAAATGATTTTACGGAATTGGATAAATCTATGTAATGTGCAAAGCACATGTGAGATAATAAGAATATGAAAATCGGAATTATTGGTGGTGGAGCTAGTGGCGTATTTGCTGCAATTAGAATTAAAGAATTACATCCAAATTATGATGTAGTTATTTTCGAACGTTCTGATAAACTTCTAAAAAAGATTTATGCAACTGGTAATGGAAGATGCAATTTTGCGAATTCAGATCCAATTGTTGATGCATATAATAACAAATTCGCTATTTCTACCGTTAACGAATTTAACCATGAGAAATTAGATAAGTATTTTGATTCAATTGGGATTAAATCAAGAAAAATTGACAGTTTGTATTATCCTTATTCATTAAGTGCTGCTACAGTTGCTGAGAAATTAATTTGTAGGGTAATCGAATTAGACATTCAAGTTGTCTTAAATGCAAAGATTATTTCATATACAAATAAAAAAGAAATAAGCGTCTCTGGCAAAAATTATAAGCTCGATAAATTAATTTTTGCGTGTGGTGGTAAAAGCTCACCACAATTAGGAAGTGATGGTAGTATTTTCTCTATTTTGGAAAGCCATAACTATAAAATTGAAAAATTATCTCCTTCACTTTGCCCAATCAAAGTTAGGGAAAATGTCAATAAACTAGATGGGGTAAGAGCTAAAGCTAAAGTAACTTTATTCGATAACGGAAAAGAAGTTACTTCTGAACTTGGAGAGGTTCAATTTAGAAGTGATTCAATTAGTGGTATCGTTATTTTCAATATGGCGTTCGTTATCAATAAGTATAACCTACACAACGAAACAACTACATTTAATGTTGATTTCGTTCCAGAGATAAAAGAGCGCATTTCAAAAGATGATTACAATTCGTATTTAAATGAAAAACTTTCATCGTATTTAATTAAGAATAATCTAGATATCCATAGTGTTAAATTTACTTTTAAGAGCTTATATGGATTTGAAAATTCACAAGTTTCTTCTGGTGGAGTATCATTAGACGATTTAAGTGATTCTCTAGAGAGCAAACACGAAAATGGAGTCTACTTTATTGGTGAAATGGTGGATGTTGATGCTAAATGTGGAGGCTTTAACTTAATGTGGGCTTTCGCTAGTGCTGAGAAGGTGGCTAAATCTATATGTTAAAGTATAACTACCATACACATACAAAAAGATGTGGCCATGCCTCTGGAGAAGATGAAGAGTATGTTTTAAGAGCTATTGATGATGGATATAAAGTCTTAGGATTTTCTGATCACGTTATGCTTCCTGGAATGACTCAAAAAGGTATTCGTGGTGACTATTCTGAACTTGAAGGATATTTAGCTTCTATTAGATCTCTTCAAGAAAAATATAAAGATCAAATCACAATACATTGTGGTTTAGAATGCGAATATTTCGAAGAATTCGCTTCGTTTTATAAAGAATTGTTAGCAACTAAAAAAGTAGATTATCTTATTTTAGGTCAACACTTTTATTTCACTGAGAACGGAGAGTTCGCAAGTTGTACATGGTACGCAGAAGATGTTATTAAAAGTGAAACCAAGTATATTGAGCTATTAATTAAGGGTATGGCATCAGGTATATTCAAGTATGTAGCTCATCCAGATGTATATTGCTTATTAGAAGATCATTGGACCCCTGAGTTCGAATCGATGGCACATCAAATATGTAAAGCTGCAATTCAATATGATATCCCTTTAGAGATTAACTTATGTCAAACAAGAAGTGGTGACGTTACAAGATGGAGATATCCTAATGAAGAATTCTGGAAAATCGCATCTACTTATGGAGTTAGAGTTGTAATAGGTGCAGACGCACATAAACCTGAAATGCTAGATACAGTATGCTTTGAGAGAGCATTCGAATTGATAGAAAGATACAACTTAAAATACGAAGAAAAAGTCGACATTTAAGTCGACTTTTTTATAGATAGAGTAATATCCTACAATTACTTAACAATAATCCTTTGGAAAACTTTTTTGCCTTTTCTAATTTTGATTCCTGTTGTTAATTGATCACGAGAAATTCTCATATTTGGATTTGTGACTTTTTCGTCATCCATTGAGATACCACCTTGTTCAATTAATCTTCTTCCTTCGCCTTTTGAAGGGATTAATTTTGCTGCAAGAAGAACATCAAGGATTCCAGCATCATCACCTTCAATAGTGATTTCGCTTGTTGGCATATTTGAATCATCTCCAGCACCTGAGAATAAAGCTTTAGCTGCATCGCGTGCTTTTTCTGCTTCTTCTTTACTGTGGACCATAGTTGTGATTTCCATAGCTAACATTTCTTTTAATTCATTAATTCTACTTCCGTCCCATTTTTCCATTTCTTCGATTTCTTCGATAGGAATGAAGGTTAATACTTTCATGAATTTAATAACGTCTGCATCAGCAACATTTCTCCAGAATTGGTAGAAATCATAGACTGAATATTTATCTTTATCGAGCCAGACTGCACCTTTAGCGCTCTTGCCCATTTTCTTGCCGTCAGCAGTTGTTAATAGCGGGATAGTTAAGCAGTATGCGTCTTTACCAGTTTTCTTTCTGATTAATTCAGTACCACCGAGCATGTTACTCCATTGATCGTCGCCACCGAATTCCATGTTACAGCCATAGTCTTCGTGTAATCTATAGAAGTCATAGCTTTGCATAATCATGTAGTTGAATTCTAAGAATGAAAGACCTCTTTCCATTCTTTGCTTGTAACATTCAGCAGATAACATTTTGTTAACTGAGAAACAAGCGCCTACGTCTCTAAGTACTTCAATGTACTTTAAGTCTCTTAACCAGTCACCGTTGTTAACACAAATTGCTTTGTCTTCACCAAATTCAATGAATTTACCAATTTGTTTTTTGAAACATTCACAGTTGTGGTTAACTTGTTCGATAGAAAGAACGTTTCTCATATCAGTTCTTCCTGATGGGTCACCGATTAAGCCAGTTCCGCCACCTAAAAGAACGATTGGTTTATTTCCTGCTAATTGTAATCTTTTCATGAGTACGATGGTCATAAAATGACCAACGTGTAAAGAATCAGCAGTTGGATCAAAACCGATATAGAATTTTGCTCCTCCGTTGTTGATCAATTCTTTAATTTCAGGTTCATCTGTAACTTGTGCGATTAAACCTCTTCTTTGTAATTCTTCGAAAATTTGCATAATTACCTCCAAGATATAAAAAAATCCTCTAATAGAGGACGAATTAACGTGGTACCACCTCAATTTGAACTTCTCTCACAAGAAATTCCTTAATGTGTCTATTGACAACTAGCTATATCGGGCAAACCCGTCTATCCCTACTTAGTTTCAGGTAGCAGCTCCAGAATGTATTCAATTAATTTATCTGTTGTCCTTTCACCAACCGGACGCTCTCTAGATAGAATCAATTAATCTACTTGTTTCCTTCGTAGCCTTAACTTTAATAAATATAACAATATATATTTAATTTGTAAATAAGCATAATTGCTTCTAAAATAATATCCATGAAAACATTACTCAAAAATGCTCAAATTATCAAAATGGATGACTCTCCAATAATGACAGGAGACATCTTAATTGAAAACAATAGAATTAAACAAATTGCAGAAGAAATCGAATGTGAAGATTTTGATAAATTTATTGATTGTAAAGGCAATATTATTTTGCCTGGATTTAAAAATGCCCATGCACATACCGCGATGACTTTCTTAAGAGGTGGTGGAAAGGGATTAAAATTACAAGACTGGTTATTTAATTATTGTTTCCCTAGAGAAGCTAAATTAATCCCAAGTGATGTTTATTATTGTTCAAAAGTCGGATTTGTTGAATACATTCAAGCAGGCATCACTGCTTCTCTTGATCAATATTTCTATCCTGTTGAAATCGGAAGAGCAGCAAAAGACATTGGATTTAGAGTTGTTTTGCATGCCACATTCAATAACTACACTAGTAAAGAAGACTTAATCAGACTTTATCATTTTTATAATTCAGATGAGGATTCACTTGTTAAATATCAAATTGGTTTACACGCAGAATATACAAGCTGTCCTGAAGATGAAAAAGTTATTGGTGAGGTGTTAGAAGAACTTAAAGCACCTTTCTTTGTTCATATTAGTGAAACTAAAAATGAAGTCAATGAGTGCTTTGAAAGACATGGTATGTCACCTGTTCAATACTTTGATAGCTTAGGATTCTATAAATATGGCGGTTCTGGTTATCATTGCATATATTTCTCAGACGAAGATATTGAAATTTACAAGAATAAATCGGTATATATGGTAACTAATCCAGGAAGCAACCAATATTTGGAGAGTGGAATTTGTCCTGTAGAAAAATATATAGGCTTAGGTTTTAATCTCGCAATTGGCACTGATGGACCTGCAAGCAACTACGATTTAGACATGTTTGCGGAAATGAGATTAATTCATAAAAACCAACCAAATATACCATGCAAAGAAATCCTTAAAATGGCTACAGCTAATGGTGCTAGAGCTATGATGATTCCTGATTGTGACACTTTAGTCGAAGGAAAACTCGCTGATATTATTATGTTAGATAAGGAAATTGTAGGCGATAAAGATATCTACAAAGCAATCGTAGAAGATGGTAATAAAAAGTGCGTTAAGATGACTATGATCGATGGAAAGGTTCTTTATAAAGAAGGTGGAATCATCCTTAATGAGAGACTAATCGATATCTATAGAAAAGCGAAAGAAGTTACTGAGAGAATTAATAAAGAAGTCGAGGAATAAATTTTGCTTTTGGCAAAATTAAAGCAGACACAAAGTGTCTGCTTTTTTCTTCTAAATAATTACTAATCAATTCTACCAGTTTCTTTTAAGTAAGAGACTAGTTTTGCTAATGCCAATGCCCTATGAGAATAAATGTTTTTATCTTCAACACTCATAGCAGCAAATGTAACGCCAGTAGCTTTAGATTTAAAGATAGGATCATATCCAAATCCACGTGTTCCGTCTTGATGGTCAATGATTTCTCCTTCTGCAATTCCTTCAAATAAGAGAGGTTTTTCATCAATATTTACAGCGACAATATCACACATGAATCTTGCAGATCTATCTTTGCCTTCTAAATTCTTGATGATAGTTGCCATAGCGTTATCATAGCCGCCACATTCATCAGCGTATCTTGCACTACGTAATCCGGGAATATTTCCTAAAGCAATAACTTCAATACCTGAATCATCAGCTATAACAGGAAGATTAGTTAACTCTTGGACACTCTGAGCTTTGATTAATGCGTTTTCGTAATAATCTTTACCATTCTCTTCAACATCTTCTGGATGAAGATTTAAATCGTTTAGACCGTAAACAGTAATGCCATAAGGAGAAAGGATTTCTCTAACTTCTGTTAATTTATGTTTGTTATTTGTAGCTAATACAATTTCGTATGCCATATTATTTAACCATGTCTTCTAATGTAGGGTGTCCTTCTACTGGAATAGCTTTATTGTTAAATCTATCTACATAGTAGAAATCAACTTTTGCAGCAGTTGCAGCTTCATAGTCGCATGGAGAATCACCTACATAAAGAATGTCTTCTTTTGCAACTCCTAATTGTTCTGCACACATATCAATTCCATCTGGTGCTGGTTTCATATTCTTAACCATATCAGAACCAACGAAGATAGCTACGTTTTTATTAATGTTTGGGTTTGCATCTAAGATTGATTGAATTTCCATTTTGCTTCTATTTGTGAAAATACCAACTTTGCCACCGTTAGCAGTAATAGTAGAGAAAACTTCATCAACTTCAGGATAGAACTTACCGAATTCAGCAAATGCAGTAGCACTCTTTTGTACAAAAGCATTAAAGAATTTCATACCAGAATTTGGTGCTTGAGCTTCAATTTCGTAATAAAGTTGTTGAAGGTTGATATTTAAATATCTATTAGTCTGAGATTCATCAAATGATAATCCTAACGCTTCAAATGCAGCTTTATAACAGATCTTTGACGATTCTACTGAGTCGACTGCAGTTAAGTCTAAATCAAAAATATATAATTTATATTGTTTCATCACAACGCGGGTCTCCTTTTCTAAAGAAAAAGCCGATTTCCTCGGCATCTGCTCAATTGGAGCAGGTGACGGGAATCGGACCCGCATAACCAGCTTGGAAGGCTGGTGTTCTACCACTGAACTACACCTGCATTTAAGCGTTATTGATTATAACACAAATAACGCCGTATTCAATTGCTTTTTACAAAATCTTAAAATTGAAAATTAAGGTCTTTCTTTTCTAAAGAAATAGTAATCTAATTCTGTTTTCATATTATCAGGCATTTCCTTTGGAACAGGGAAACATACTGAATTAATCCATTTAGATGAGATTGAAGCAATGAAGTCACATGTTTTATAGTATGGAGTTGCATTTAAGCGTTCAATGACATCTCTATGTGAGTGAATTTGGGCACCGCCAGTAGGAGCAAGTCTAGCAAATGAGATTGCTGGAATACCTACATCAGCAAATGGAGAAGAGTCACTCGAATAAACACCTTGTCTAGTTTTAATAGCAAATCCAATCTCTTTTCCGTAGTAAGAAATATTATCAACTAATGATTGAGGACCAGTGACACAAGCAAGATCGAAACCAATTGTAACACCTGTCATATCTACGTTGATATTGAGCTTATAATTCTTTTCAACTTCTTCTTTATGTGCTGCTACATAGGCTTTTGAACCTTCTAATCCGATTTCTTCACTGCCACACCAAATGAATCTTAATGTTCTCTTTGGTGGGTTCTTAACATAGTAAGCTAACATTTGCATGATAGTAGTGCTACCTGTTGCGTTATCATAGATACCTTTTGAAAATGGGACTGAGTCGTAGTGAGCTGTAAACGCAATAACTTCATCAGGTAACTCTGTACCTTTGATTTCAGCGACAACGTTATGAGATTTAGCAACAGCTTCTTCTTCAATGTTGACGATAGTAGCTGACTTAGGAGCAGCGTTTAAAATCTTTTCAGCGTCTTTGAATCTAATGCAAACAGCTGGAATCTTACCAAACTTATAGTTTCTTTCTCTATATGCGTATGGATCAAGGTCCACATCACTAGTTGGTCTATAGACATCGCCACAGCATTCGATAATACCTTTAGCTTCTTTTTCAACGAGCATTTTGTATAACTTTTGTGGAATAATCTTGCTATGTACGAGGACTATTTTATCTTTTACGTCTGTTACATTAGCAGTTTCTTCGTTTTCAATATAAACTAATTCACCTGTCAATCCTTCTTCTGGTGTGCTTCCTGACATACCAACTCCAACACATTCGGGAGCGAAATCTGGATTGTGGAATTTAACACAAGCGTTTTTAATATATGGATGGTTAACATCAAATTCTTCTAACCAAGCTTTAACACCTAATGATTCAACTTCATCTCTGATGATGTTAGCGGCTTTTAATTCTTCTTCTGTTGCGCTTGTACGAACAAAATATAATTTTTTAAGTAAATCAAAACTTTTGTATTTTGGCATAATATTTACCTCCAAGTAATTAACCTTATATTAATATATTTACTAAATTATTAAAAGAAAAAGGCTTTAAAAAGCCTTTCTTTGTGTTGTAAGTGATTATTTAATGAATTCTAATAATTCGCTGTCATTCATATAACCCATAGCAGTTTTAATAACTTCTCCACCTTTGAATAACATCAATGTTGGAACAGCTTGGATCTTGTACTCTCTAGAGATTTCTGGACATTCTTCAGCATCAATTTTAAGGATTTTAATATCTCCAAATGATCCGTTTTCGTCTAACTCTTCGATAACAGGTGTTAACATTTTGCAAGGTCCGCACCAAGAAGTGTAGAAGTCAACGAAGCAAGTTGATGAAGAAATGTAACTCTTAAATTCATCATAAGATTTAACGTGAATAATCATGAAATACCTCCTATAAGAAGAATAATGAAATTATACCTATGTGAAGTGGGTAATACAAATAATACGCAACTCTGAACCATTTAGAATTGTATCCTTTTTTGCCATTATAAAGCATGATGAAGACAGCTGAAATAATCGCATAAGTTTGAATACCTTCAAGCATATTTGTATATGCATCCCCAAATGCATAGTTAGTTAACATTAAAATAATTCCAGAAATTACAACTGTGATTACGCACAAAAAATTTGCAAGTAATCTTTTATAATCATCGTCATCTGCGTTAATTGGACTATACCTATTTATTAATATAGGAACTAGCTTATTTGAAGCATAGAATCCTAAAGTTAAAAGCATTGTAAAGATTCCATATTGCATTCTGAGTGCAGGTGGAAACCACGTATATAATCCATCACAACCGCAGCTTTCTAATTTAATAACTGCAAATGAGAATATTGAATATAGAATTGGAAGTGCGACTAAAGGCTTAATTTTCTTGTTATCAGATTCTAATATGAAGACAGTTAATATGACTAAAAGTAGGTCAAAAAATATGTTTCCTGAAGTATAAGCGATTTCTTCAAAGAACGAACCCATAAATGAGAACGCTGTCAAGATTACTCCAATAGAAACAAATAAAGAGAGAAGCCTCAAAAGATACTTTTTCTTATTAGAAGTTTTTAAAGCACCTTCCACACTTAAGAAAACAAATAGTGGAAGCGCGATTCTTCCAATAATTCTTAAAGGATAAAATTTTGAATAATCTAAAAACACTCCAATGTGATCGATTGTCATCGTAATAAGAGCGATTATTCTAATCCAAAAAGAGTCTAATTTTAGTAGTTTTCTCATAATGACATGATACTTATGAACGAAATCAAGTTAATAAAGATATGTGCAGTAAGGCTAGCTGCAAGTCCATATTTCTTATACGCTAATGTTAATAAATAAGATATAGAAAGATAAATTGGGAAGGCACATAATTCAGCTAATAATGTTGTGTCTGTGAAAGAAATATGTACGGCAGCAAATACTAGACCCGCAACAATAAATCCCATTATTTCATTCTTTTTTCTAAGCATTCCGTAAAGGCCTACTCTATATGTTAATTCTTCGCAAACAGGTCCGATTAAACAAGTAATTATAAACATTAATGTAGGGTAATTCTTTGTCAACGATTCAACGATAGCTTGATTTGCATTAACATCTGGCTTGTAGAAGATCTCGATTGCCACACTTAAGACAAACTCGACTGCAATTAAACAAACACCAATAACAAGTCCCTTAGTGTACTTAGATGGATCTTTTAATTCGTTCGCAAAATATTTTCTTTCTGTAAAACAAATAGCGAACATAATTGCAAAAAGAATAATGTATGTGATTGACTCAACTAAGATACTGTAAAGAGCTTTATCTTCGACAAATATAGCAATGCTAATTCCAACTATTAAACTTACAATAAATAGACCTGCGTAAGAAAAGCCAAGTAAAAATAGTGCTAATCTTTTTTTCCAACTCAAGCCATCAGGATTATTTGTTTTTGGCTTCTTGTATGTCTCAAAATTGAACGAACTAATAGTATTAATTGTTTCATTGATTTCATTGAAATCATCTACTTTATTAGTATATTCATCTTCTATTTGTAACATTTTCTTTATTTCCTATATAAAAGAATATACACTATAAGAGCAAGAATTGTAATAATAACTTTGTTATTGTCACGGCGAGGAGGAGAACAAATGCTTTCAGAAAGTTCAGTATTAAGTTTGAATTCTTTCGATAATAGAAATCGTCCTTATCTCTCTTCCGTCGTTATTGCTGACTTAACTAACTACCTTCAAATTCGTGCTTAATGGAGACTTTATGAAGACAGTTAATAACAGTTATCAAACAAAAATTGAAGTGGAAAAAAGCAAGTTTATCGGCTTAGTTTATCCGCTTACTTCCGAGGAACAATTTAAAGAAATTTTAAAGGGTCTTCAGAAGGAACATAAGAAAGCTAGACATATTGTCTATGCATACAGAATCGGACAAAAGAGTAAATCTTGTGACGATGGCGAACCTAAAGGTACTGCAGGTAGACCGTTGTTAGAATTACTACATAAAAAAGAATTAAATAATTTAGTTCTCTTTGTTGTCAGATACTTTGGCGGAATTAAGTTAGGAGCAGGAAGATTGCTCAGAACCTATGTAAACGCTGGAGTAGAAGTATTAAACTCAGCAGAACTAGTAGAATTGGAGGCTTAAAATGGCAGGATGTAATCATGATTGCGAACATTGCGGCTCAAAAGGTGGCTGCAATGAAATCCAAAAAGCAAAATTAAACGATCGTTCAAAGATTAAAAAAGTTATCGCGGTCTTATCTGGTAAAGGTGGTGTTGGTAAATCTTACGTCACTTCAATGATCGCTGTTAACCTCAATAGAAGAGGCTATTCAGTTGGTATCTTAGATGGAGATATTACTGGACCAAGTATTCCTAAAGCTTTCGGACTTAAGGGTAATGCTTATGCAGATAACGGACTTATTCTTCCAAAGGTTTCTAAAACTGGAATTAAGATTATGTCTTCAAACTGTTTACTTGAAAACGAAGGCGATCCAATTGTTTGGAGAGGCACTCTTTTAGGTAATTTAGTCAAACAATTCTATGAAGAAGTTTTATGGGAAGAATTAGATTACTTAGTAATCGATATGCCTCCAGGAACAGGTGATGTTGCGTTAACAGTCTTCCAACTCATTCCGGTTGATGACTTAGTCATCGTAACTTCTCCTCAAGACTTAGTCTCACTTATCGTTACAAAGGCTATTAAGATGGCAAATATGATGAATATTCACGTAACTGGTGTTGTTGAGAATATGTCTTACTTAGAATGTCCAGATTGTGGCAAACAAATTCCAATCTTTGGTGAATCACATTTAGAAGAATTCTCTAAAGAGATCGGATTTGAAATCTTAGGAAGATTGCCTTTAGTTAGTGCAAATGCTTCTTTAGTAGATAGTGGTAAAGTCGAACAGATTGACGTAAAAGAATTTGTTTCGATTGTAGATAAAATTGTCGGAGGAAAATAATATGAGTGAATTATCAATTAGACGTCAAAAATTAGCAGAGAAAATGAAAGAAAACAGTATCGCTGTTGTTTTCTCTGGTGTCAGTAAAATTTCTTCAGAAGATGAATATTATAATTTCCAAGTAAATAATCATTTCTTCTATTTAACAGGAATTCAACAAGAGCACTCAGCTTTATTAATCGTTAAAGGTTTTAACGGTGTTAAGACATACTTATTCGTTGATGAATATAGTGAACTCAAAGAAAAATGGACAGGTAAGAGATTAACTCCTGAAGAAGCAAAAGAAATCAGTGACATTAATAATGTCTACATCTATAGTCAACTCGACAGCATGGTTTCTTTAGCATTTGATGAAAAAGAAAATGAATATGGCAAAATCGAATCTTGTTACCTAGATTTATCTCCAGAAGTTAAGATTGGTGATGAATATTCTTTAAGAAACTACGCTGAAGATTTCAGAGCTAAATTTCCATCAGCAGAAGTCATAGATTTATACCCATTAGTTAGAGATTTAAGAATGATTAAATCTGACTATGAAGTTGAATGTATTGTTAAAGCAATCGAAGCAACTAACTTAGGTATTAACGAAACAATTAGAAACTTAAATGATGGAATCTATGAATACGAATTAGCAGAAATTTTCCATCACTTTGGTGTAATGCATGGTAGAAGAAAATTAGCTTTCTCAACTATTGTTGCAGCTGGCAAAAACGCTACATGTTTACATTACCCAAGCCAAACTTGCAGAATCAAAAATAAAGACATGGTCTTATTTGATTTAGGTTATAAAGACAATGGCTACAGCGCTGATATTTCAAGAACTTACCCAGTTAATGGTGTTTTCAGTGGCGTAGGAAAATCAATCTATGAAGCAGTATTAAACTGCAATAAGTCAGTCATCGAATACGCTCGTACAGGCATGACAATCGCAGACTTACAAGCACACGCTGTTGAAGTCTTAAAATCTGAATGTATCCGTTTAAAACTTATGGATAAAGATGATGATATTAGAAAATATTACTACCATAACGTTTCTCACCATTTAGGTTTAGATACTCATGACACATCAGTTAGAGAAAGACCACTTGAAGACGGTAATGTTATCACATGTGAACCAGGCTTATACTTCGCTAACTATGGTGTTGGTGTAAGAATTGAAGACGACATCTTGTTTAAAGATGGTAAAGCAGTTAACTTATCTAGCTGCATCGCAAAAGAAATTAAAGATATCGAAAGATTATTTAAAACTAGATAATAGGTATTCTAATGAAATATGTTTTAGCGATTGATCAAGGAACCACTTCGTCAAGAACGATGCTTTTTGACGAGCGCGGAAAACCAGTTGCCACTGCTCAAAAAGAAATTCAATGCAAATATCCACATTCTGGTTGGGTTGAAGTTGACGCTATCGATGTTTGGCTTTCTGTCGCTGATTGTATTAATGAAGTTCTTGTTAAAAATGACTTAACTGGAGACGATATTGATTCAATTGGAATCACTAATCAAAGAGAAACTACAGTTGTCTGGAATAAGAAAACAGGAAAACCTATTTATAACGCTATTGTTTGGCAATCTCGCCAAACCACAGCAATTTGTGAATCGGTTAGTGATAAAAAACAACTCATTCATTCAAAGACAGGATTAATTATTAATCCTTATTTTAGCGCTAGTAAAATTAGATTTATTTTAGATACAGTTCCAGGTGCTCAAGAAATGGCTGAGAATGGTGAACTCATTTTCGGAACTATGGACACTTGGGTTATGTATAAACTTTCCAAAGGAAAGATTCACGCTACAGATGTAAGTAATGCATCTAGAACTCTTTTATACAATATTAGCACAATGTCTTGGGATGAAGAATTATGCAAAATCTTTAACATTCCAATGTCAATGTTACCAACAGTTAACCCATCCTCATTCAACTATGGAGATACTATTTATGGGGCTCCAATTACTGGTGTTTTAGGCGATCAACAAGCTGCGTTATTTGGTCAAACATGCTTCGAAAAAGGCGACTGTAAAAATACTTATGGAACAGGTTGCTTTATGTTAATGAACACTGGGGATAAACCAACTTTCTCAAATAATGGCTTATTAACTACCGTTGCATGGCAAATTGAAGATAAAGTTACATACGCTTTAGAAGGCTCTGTTTTCGTTGGTGGAGCTGTTATTCAATGGGTTCGTGATGAGATGAAATTGATTAATAAATCTTCAGAGAGTGAAGATATGGCTAACTCAGTGAAGAATACTGGCGGAATATACATTGTTCCTGCTTTCACAGGATTAGGAACTCCATACTGGGATGATGATGCTAGAGGTGCTATCTTTGGATTAACTCGTGGAACAAACTCCGCTCAAATCGTTAGAGCTTGTTTAGAAAGCATCGCTTATCAATCAAAAGATGTCTTTGAAGTTATGAAACAAGAAACAGGCATCGTAATTAATGATTTAGGTGTTGATGGTGGAGCTACTGCTAATAAATATTTAATGCAATTCCAATCTGATATCTTAGAAACAAACATTAAATTACCTGCATGTCTTGAAACTACCGCATTAGGCGTCGCTTATATGGCAGGTTTACATACTGGATTCTATAAGAGTATGGATGAAATTAAGAAAATTCATTCATATCAAGCTTCATACAGTCCATCATTAGATAAGTCTGAAGTCACTAGAAAATATAAAAATTGGAAACTCGCTGTAGAAGCTACAAGACTTTTTAAATCAGAATAATTACAAATATGGTTAGTAACCATATTTGAAAAAATACGAATATTGAGCTATAATTATTGTATGGAAAAGATAATTTTAGCTCCATCTCAAATGCATAAAAACATCCTTTCTTATTGTAGAAAAGATGATATTTTTGCTAACCCAAAATTATTAACTAAAGAAGAACTTTTAGAAAAATTTTACGGACGAGTAACGGATGTCGGAACATATTATCTTTATTCTAAAAAAGATTTTAAATATGACAACTTATTAAAAATTCTTCCATATATTCCAAGAACTAGTGTTGGATGTCAAAGAGAAAAGAACATTAATCTTTATAATCTTAAAGCGGAACTAGAAAAGGAAAAATTAATCGACAAAGATGAATTCTTTGATCAATTTATTAAAAATAAAGAAATAGAAATCTATGGTTATGACAAAACTGATAAAGAACTTATAACCTTACTTAATAAATTTGAGATACCACATAGATTTATCTCATTTTCAAAAGGAAATAATGAATTAGTAATTAAGAAATTTTCTCTAATTGAAGATGAAGTTTTTTACATGCTTAATGAGATTGCAAAATTACTTGATAGCGGCGTTTCGCCTGAAGATGTGTACATATATACCAAGAATGAGAACGCACTCTTCTACATAAAACGCTTTTATGATTCGTTCGGTTATAAAGTAAATCTTCCAAATGACGTTACGATTTATTCCCAAGAATCAGTAGCTGAATTCTTAAGTATTGCTAAGATTACAGAATCTTTTGAACTTGCCTTTGAGTTTCTTAAGGATCCTAATGTTTTTATTGGGGAAGACATTCTTGAATTGTTAGTAGATGTTTGCTCAATCGAACTTCCTTTTGAGAAAAAGTACGACTATGTAAGTTCTTATTTAAAAACAAGAAAGATTGCTAGAACTCGCTATGAAAACGCAGTAAACGTTGTATCAGGCCCTATCTTTGTTGAGAATAAGCATATTTTTATTCCTTGCTTTGCGCAAAACATTTTCCCAAAATCATTCAAAGATGTAGAGTATGTTTCTGATGCAGAAAAGAGAGAGCTTGGAGTATTAACTTCCTTAGAAGAATGTAGAATTGAAGATTCTATTTCTAAAGCATTCCTTCTTTCAAACAACAAATTTTATCTTTCTAGATCATCTGCATCTATAAACGAAAGATATTTCCCTTCTCCTTTTGTGAAATCATTAGGCATTATCGAAGTCGAAGTTAAGGATTTACCTGATACCATTTATTCAAAGAAATATGGAAGCTATCGATTAGGATTAGATAAAGACAATGAATTATATTTCTTACAATACTCAAAATGCATGGAGTCTTTAGACTCACAATTAGATTTTAGTTATAGAGATTACGATAATAGCTATACTAATGCAGAAGCAATCTCTGAGACTGATTTTCTTAAGTTTTCCTATACAAGTATTAAGACGTACTACGAATGTCCTTTTGCATATTATCTAAATAGCGTTCTTAAAATCTCTACTTTTGAGGACAATTTCAATACTAAATTTGGAACTGTTGCCCATTATGTTTTCGAACATCAATACGATCCCGATTTTAACTTTGAAGAAGCGTTTGAGAAAGCTAGAAGCGAACAAAAGTGGGAACCTGATGAGGAACTTTTTGTAGATAAATTAAAAGAAGATATTAGACACGCAAGTAATGCTGCAATTTTACACTACACAAAATTTGCAGAAAAGCCTGAAATCAAAACAGAATTGAATTTACATACATATATAAAACCAAATACTTTATTAGAAGGAAAGATTGATAAGGCGATGATTTTAGATGGATCAGATGCCATCTTAGTAGATTATAAAACTGGCAAAGAAGGTTTTAAAAAGAGCCAATTAGAATATGGACTTTCAATGCAACTTCCTACTTATGCATATCTTTTCTCTACATCTAAAGAATTTAAAGATTATCACATAACAGGCTTATATATTAATAACGTAATAAATAGAAGTTTTACACTAGAAAAAGGTGAAGATGAACTCATCGATAGTTATCTAAAACTCAATGGTGTTACAGTTGCAGATTTGCAATATGTGTCAAAAATCGATTCTTCAATTATTAATGGTAAGTCCCTATTCATAAGCGGTTTAAGCCAAAAAGGTGGCAAATTTAAGAACAATAGCTACATTGTTGGCGATGAAGAAATGAAACAAATGCAGGACATTGTCTTAGATAAATATTTAGAAGTTGATAGAAAAATTAGAAATAACGAATTTGAAATCGCTCCTTTGTTTGTAGATGCTAATGATCCATGCAAATATTGCGAGCATAGAGATATTTGTTTTGTACGCGACTATCAAAAACGCGGTAAGAAAGAAGAGGAGGATGAGTCTAATGGCAATTGATTGGTCAGATGAGCAAAAGCTAGCTATTGATAATGTGGGTCATAACATCCTCGTTTCCGCTGGTGCAGGTAGTGGCAAAACTGCTGTTTTAAGTGAAAGGATCTATAGATTAGTTAAAAAAGGAGCAGACATCACTCGCTTCTTAGTTTTAACCTTCACTAACGCTGCTGCAATGGAGATGAAATCGCGTGTTAGAGATAAAATTTTAGAAGATTCTGAGTTGGCTCACCTGGCTCCAGATATCGAAAACTCACATATTGAGACTTTTGATGCTTTCTGTTTATTTTTAGTTAAGAAATATTCGACTGTTTTAAACCTATCTCCATCGATTAACGTAATTGAACATTGCATTTTACAAATCGAAGAAGACAGCATTATAGATAAAGTTTTTACCAACTACTATAGTGTTAAAGATCCAGTTTTCGAAGAAATGATAATAAGATTCAGTTTCAAAAATGATGAAACTTTAAGGGAATTAACTAAACAAATTATTAACTTAGCAAATTTACAATTAGATAAAGAGGAATTCTATAAGTCATTCAGTGCTAATTATTTACATGATAGTTTTATCGATAATCTAATCGAGTATGAATATAAAAATAACATCTACACACTCCTTAAATTAAAGGATTTATGTAATGACTTAGAGCAAACTGAAGTAGCAGAGGAATATGAAGGATATATCGATACATACCTTGCTGCAAAGAATTATGATGAGTTACGTAATTTATTCATTCAAGGTAAACCTAAATATAAAAGGTCTGCAGGTTCAGAATTAAGAGATTACATTAAGAAGAGCATCAATAGCCTTTGTGAATCTGATTATGGTTCATCAGAATATATCAAATCGAACTTCGATATCTATAAGAAATATGTTCTTTTATTAGTTAGCATCGCAAAAGAAGTAGATGAAGAATTAGTAAAATTCCAAAAGGAACATAATTCTTTCTCATTCTCTGATATTGCAAAATTTGCAATTAAATTAGTTAGAAATGCCAGTGTATGCAAAGAAGTAAGCGAATTATTTGACTATATTTTAGTAGATGAATATCAAGATACATCTGATGTTCAAGAAGAAGTAATTACTAAATTAAGTAGGAATAACTTATACATGGTCGGCGATGTTAAGCAATCAATTTATAGATTTAGAAATGCAAACTGTAACATTTTTAATGATAAGTTTAACAATTACAAAGCTGGTGAAGGCGGAGAGGAAATTGATTTAAATCAATCTTTCCGTTCTAGAGAAGAAATCGTTGTTGCGATCAACGATATTTTTGGTCAACTCATGACTAGAGAAAATAACATTATTAACTATAACAATGGACATAGCTTTAAGTTTGGTAATAAAGGCTATCTTTCTAATATCCAAGAAGGTGCTAATTATAATGTAGATTTAGCAACATATACTTTAGAAGAAGGCGAAAAAGCTTTTGATAAAGAAATGGCCATTATCACAAGTGACATTATTAGAAAGATTAATAGTGGATATAAAGTCGTTGATAAGAAAGAATTCAGACCTTGTACATTTAAAGACTTTGCAATTATCATTGATCGTAAGACTAAGTTTGATGATATTAAGAAATATTTCTCATCAAAGAATATTCCAATTAACGCAATTCAAGACGAATCATTAAGCAGTACTGAAATAACCTACGTTACAAAGAATTTAATTAAGTTATTCTATAAATGCAAATATGGAGAATACGATAATGAATTTAAACATGCATACTGTTCAATTGCACGCTCTTTCTTAGTAAGAGATAGTGATAGAAACATCTATAGAAATATCAAATTATCTACCCTTTCTGAATTAGAAATTTCTAAGAAAATTAAGAATGTTGTTTCTGTTCATTTTGATTCTTCTTTAAACGAAATTCTTTACGCACTTTATGAAGAATTTGATATCTATTCAAAGATACCTTCTTTAGGTGATTGCTCGTCTGGATCTCATAAGTGCGATGTCTTCCTTGGATTTGCTTCAAATATGGATTCGTTAGGGTATGGCATTAAAGATATGTACGATTTCTTTGACCACTTAACTTCAGATGTAGAATTATCCTTCTCAGACAATTCAAATGCTGAAAATGCAGTTACTTTAATTAACATTCACAAGTCCAAAGGATTGGAATACCCAATCGTATATTTCCCATTTTTAGATGTAAAATTCAATAGAACCCTTCAAACATCATCATTTATTGCGGATCAAACATACGGTGTTACTTTCCCGGTTGTAGGAAGAACATCATATGATTCTTTGATTTTGCATTTAATTAAAGATAGAGATGTTAGCGAGGATTTTGAAGAAAAACTTAGACTTTTCTATGTCGCATTAACTCGTCCTAGAGAAAAGATTGTCATGCTTGCTAATACTAAGAAATTAGAGAAGACATGTTTTGATATTACTAAGGCAAATAGTTTCATTTCTTTCATAAGTTCTATTAAGTATAGAAAATATATTGCGGACTATGAAATTACTGATGAAAAGTTAATTTCTTCTAGTGATAAAAAAGAAAAACAAGACATCGAAATTAAGTCTATAAATATTGAGGCAAAAGAGATTGTAAAAAAGAAGGCAAGTAAGCAAAAAACAATCGACGCTGATGATGGTGCACTTGACTTTGGTACTAAGCTTCACTATGCATTAGAACTATATGATTTTGAAACAAATAACTTATCCTACATAAATGACCCATTAATGAAGAGATTCGTTAATAATGTTGTTTCATCATATGTCTTTAAAGATGTTTTAGACGCTAAGATTTTACATGAATATAAGTTCTACGATGAGATAAATAATGTTACGGGTATAATCGACTGTCTTATTTTAAAAGATGATGAAGTAGATATTATCGACTTCAAATTGAAGAATATTTCAGATGTTCATTATGATGAACAGTTGAATATTTACGCTGATTATGTTAAAAAAATAATTACATTACCTATTAAAAAATATTTAGTTAGCGCTATAACTGGTGAGGTACGAGAAGTTGAATAATTTAAGCAAACCATTATCCAAAGATACTTTTATGGCAGGTTTATCATATTTAGGATTACCTGAATTTTTTGATAATGAATTTTGTTATGAGATTTATCTTTTAGCTAACGAAGGCATTGAGATGCTTAATTCATCTCATGAAAACATTCTTAGTAAAGACATCGATCAAAGACAAATTATTCTTTATACAGCTGGAGAAATTTTATATTCAATCGATAATGATCCAAATAACTACAGCAGAATTAAAAACGAAGAAGTAATGAATCAAATCGCTGGTGTAGTTGCTGATAAATACATTTCTTTATCAATGTTTAATCATGACCAAGGAAAGATGACTAATAAATTCTTACCACCTGCAAGTAGCTTAGATATTTACATCAATTTCATGTTAAACATCATTAATTCCTATAGAAAGAATGACCCACGTTCTACTTTAATCGTAGATTTGCTTAATAAATCACTTAGTATCTCTCGTTGCATCCTTAATTTATTAGTTGAAGGTTATGAAACAGAAGCCTTTGCTTCTTGGCGTACTCTTCACGAATGTGAATGTACATTAATTCTTTTAGATAAATATGGTGATGAATTAATGAATAACTATCTAAAACACATGCAATATGGTTTAGCTTTCAATAATTCAATTGAAGATAAAGAAAAGCAAGATCAAATCTTCTATAAAATGAAAGAAGAGATGAAAGGTTATAACTTGAAGTCAAAAGATATTAAGAAATATATCGAATATGGTTGGATGTATGGAATCCCAGGAACTAAGGAAGACGAGAACTTCAAATTAAACTTCAGAGATGGTCTTCAAAAATTGGCTGGCCTTGAAGCTTATAACCAAAGATATGAATTATCAAGCGAAGTTATTCATAGCACCCCATTGTTAATTTATTCTAGAAAACAATTCTTCTATTACTTAACATTCTTATGCTTATATGAAAGTTTCTTTAGATTAGAAAAAGTCTTCACTTCTTTATTCTCTAAGAGAGTAAGTGAAGATCAAATGGCTCAATATATCAGCATGAGAAACTTATATTACGCTCAATTAGTAGCAATTCATCAAAGAGAAAGCATTAAGTTCTCTCAATTAAGTCCAGTAAAATAAAACTCGATTCAATCGAGTTTTTTAAATATTTAATAACGCAACAGATGCCATAATTATGACTATTCCGATATAGTCTTTTAATTTGAGCTTTTCTTTAAATATTAAGACACCAGCTAAAGCAACTAAAACAATAATTGAAACACTGTATGTTGGATAAACTATTACAGCATCAATGCTATTCAGTGAATTAATTAAGAAGAAAGACGAGAAATAATTTGGAATACCGATCGCAGCGCCAAATAAGATATCGTATTTAGAAATTTTCTTTCTTTGAACAAACAATAAAATTGTGCAGAAAACTAAAGCAGAACTAAAAATGAAGAATAAGTACAGTCCTTGAAGGTTGAGCTCGCCTAAATTTTCAAAAATAGTGCTAGTTCCATCAGATAAACCACCAAGTAGCAATAATCCGATTAAGAATAGTGAACCAAAATTGAAACCTTTATTCCCCTCTTTATTAGGTTTAGATAAGTTCATCACGATAATAGCAACAATAGCTAAAACGATACCGATAATAGTGGTTGGTCCTGGAACCTCTTTAAAAAAGACAATAGAGATAATAACTGGAACGACAATTCCTAATTTTGAGAAGGTGTTAGATAAAACAACGCCGTTCTTTCTTATATTAAATTCTAAAAATAAGAAACACGCTAAATAAAAGAATCCAGTTAAAATACCAAACCAAATTGGGAAAGCAATAGCAGAAGTGCCACTATATGCTGAGATATCTCCAATAAAGAAGATAGAACAAATAGTGCAAATAACATAGTTAGATAAAAACATCATGGTTTTATTAGAAACAAAGTTTCCTGATAAACGCATGAGAATTGCGATGGTTGTTGATGATAAAATTGCTAGTAATAAAAAAACCATACTTTCTAAACCTTATTAATAATAGTATGGTTTCATTTTCTTTTAAAGAAATGTGATTAATATTAATCGTCCTGGTAGCAAGATCCGCCAATGAATTCTCTGATAATTGAGTTACATGGTACCCAAGTATCTGGAATGTCTTTGAAGAACTTTAACATACGAATCAAACGTTCAGCGACAGGGAAGTGTTCGCTTTCTTGATTGATTTCTTCAAGAAGTGGAAGTGCGTATTTCTTCATAACACTCAATTCATAACTTGAGAAACTGTTGAATACAAAGTTAGCGCCTTCTTGAGTTCCATAGATCCATTTGAATTCGCCTTTACGGACATTTGGCCACATTGCCAATGTCTCAATAGCAGATGTTTTTCTGAATTGATTATCACGAACAATTCTTCTTAAAAGTCTTAAGTCAGTTAATGGAAGTGGGTTGTGATTATCGATATTAACTTGAGCTTGTGGAGCAATGAAAATTTTGAATTTTTGGTGTGAAGGAATGTCTTTAGTCATCTTATCGTTGAGAGCGTGAATACCTTCAATAATAATTGGTTGATCTAGAGGAACTTTTAATAACCTACCTTCAACACGTTTTCCAAGTTTAAAATCGAACTTTGGAAGTCTGACTTCTTCTCCTGAAATTAGGTCTGCCATGTTTTGGTTAAATAAGTCAACATCTAATGCATCAATACTTTCATAATCTGGTTGACCGTTTTCATCCTTAGGATAACTACCTCTATCCTTATAATAATCATCTAATGAGATACGAATTGGTTCAATGCCTCTAGAAAGAAGCTCAATTCTTAATCTATTAGCGAATGTTGTTTTTCCGCTTGATGAAGGACCTGCAACGCAAATTAATCTGATTGATTCTCTATCGTCTTCAATCATTTGACCTAATTCACATAATTGGCGATTATGATTTTGTTCGCAAAGAGTGATTAAATCGATATCTCCATCACGTTCAATTCTATGGTTGATTCCAACGATAGTGTTGCATCCTGTAGCGGTTGCCCATTGATGAGCTCTCTTTAAAGTTTTTCCAAAAGTTGGTGCGTCTTCGAATTCAGGAATTGCACCTTTCATTTCTGGACGTGGATATTGAATGATTAATCCTGGATAGTAGAATAAAATTTTGAATTTGTTGATGTATCCAGTTGATGGAACCATTCTTGAATACATATAGTTTTTATAGTTGTCGCATCTATAAATATGAGCAGTCTTTTCAGGTCTATATTTTAAGATCTCTGCTTTATCTTCATAGCCTTCTTCCATGAACAATTTATATGCATCTTCTTTAGAAACAATGCTTCTTTCGAGTGGTAAATCGAGTTCTACAAGTCTTTCCATCTCTTTTTGAAGCTGTTTTACCATTGCACCGTTAGAAGCGATTCCTTCATTTAAGAACTGAACGAAAATACTTCTCGAAACGTTATATGAGAAGCGGATGTTTAAATATGGATAGATGTTATGGAAAGCCATAGCAACTAAAAATCTAAGAGAAGCTTCATAAATTGGTTTAGCATCTCTTTCTGCGAGAGTAATTGGAACGATCTCTGAGTCCTTGTCAACCTTATAAGTGAGTTCCCTTACTCTTTTGTTTACGTAAGCGCAAACATAATCCCTGTTATCACCGATAATATCTTTAACTAAAACAGGGGAATTATATGTTTTTGTTTCGTTATTAAAAATAACATTGAATGACATAATCTTACCTCCTATGTACAAGTTACGATTTCATTTTATTATATTGCGCGTACATACGCAAATGTTTTTACTTTAATGAGATAGATGCTATAATCATTTCTATGAAAAGATTATTAGTTGTTGTAGATTACCAAAACGACTTCATTAGTGGCTCTTTAGGATTCGAAGGTGCCGACGCTATTGAAGATAACATCGTTAATTTAATTAAAGAATTCGAAGCTAGTGGAGACGATATTGTTTTTACTTTTGACACTCATGGAGAAGACTATATGAGCACTGTCGAAGGTAAGAATTTACCAGTCATTCACTGCATAAAGGGAACAGAAGGTTATGACCTTAGCAAGAAGGTAAAACCATACTTAAAAGATTATCCTACATTTGATAAACCTGCATTTGGTTCATTAGAACTCGGAAATTACATCAGATCAAAGAATTATGACGAGATTTATTTGTGCGGTTTAGAAAGTGATATTTGCGTTTTCAGTAACGCTATTATCGCAAAGAGTGCAGCTAGCATAAAAACTGAAATTATTGTCTGTAAAGACGCTACATCTTCATATGATTTAGCTATGCAAGAAAAGTCATTTGATGTACTCCGTCATTTGCACATTATCATAAAATAATAAATCTTCTTTTTTAATATATTAAAATAGTCTATAATACATCAGGACTAACAAGATTTTTCTATGAAAAAGTTATTCGAAAATTCAACTTTATACACAAAAACATTCCTTGTATCTTTCGGTGCAGGTATTTTAGTTTCGCTCGTTTTAGTTATTTTAGGAATTTTCGATCTTCTTTCATTATTTATTCCTTTAGGCATTTTCTTAGGCAGCGCTTTTAGTGCTTTCTCTTATTTTGCTTTAGGAAAAATCGAAACGATGAACATCGATAATAACGCAAAAGCTAAATTTACTACCGCAGTTATGTTCGTTAGATTAGCTCTTTTGCTTGTTTTCATCGCTATTGAAGTATTCGTTCAACTCAAAACTGAAATTGTTTTATTTAATCCATATGGATTTTTAGGCGCATATTTCTTCACTTCTATCGTATTTGGATTATTCTATTTTGGAGAGAAAAATGGTAAGCGCAATTGATTTAGGACAATTATTTTTAACTCCA
Organism: Bacilli bacterium; assembly: GCA_024399115.1. Lineage (GTDB taxonomy): Bacteria > Bacillota_I > Bacilli_A > RFN20 > CAG-826 > RGIG9670. The sequence goes on along the minus strand of JAKSHZ010000005.1, from coordinate 31,347 downwards.
ACAATTCCAGGTGAAGTCTGGTCTTCTTTAATTGTTATGTTAATTATTGCTATTTTAGCAATCATTATTGGCATCCAAGCAAAGCATCAAGACCCTCTTAAAAAACCAAAAGGCTTACTTTTAATCGCAATCATAGGCGTTCAATTCTTTGACAAGTTCGTAGAAGGACTTATCGGTACAAGAATTAAATGGATGGGTGGTTTCGTAATGGGAATCGCTACATATGTCTTTATATCTTTTATATTTAGCTTATGTGGACTTCCTTCACCAATGACATACATGGCAGTTCCATTATCTCTTGGTTTAATTACATTCGTTTTGATTCACGAAACAAGTGCTAAATATACCGGACTCAAATATTTCAAAAGATATGTTGATCCAATTCCAATATTCTTACCAATTAACTTAATTTCTATGTGGGCTCCTTTGCTTTCCCTTACTTTACGTATGTTTGGTAATGCAATCGCAGGCTTCGTTTTAATGACTATTATTTCGTGGGGAATTGATTCTTTAGCAGGAATCATTATTCCATTTATGGGAAGCGTTGGAGGCTGGAATGTTGGCTCTATAATCTTAAATCCAATCATTACTGCGCCATTCCACGCATATTTTGATCTATTCTCTGGTTTTATCCAGACAGTAGTATTTATTTCGTTATCAACAATCTTTATCGGACAAGAATTGCCTGAAGAGATTGATGTTAAAATTTCAGAGAAAGGAGACGTTATATAATATGGGAAACGCTATCGCTGCTGCTATCGCAATCTTAGGTGTTATGCCAAGTGCCCTTGGTGAAGGTATGGTCTGTGCAAAAGCTATCGAAGGTATTTCAAGAAACCCAGATGCTGTTGGTACAATCCGTTCATCAATGATCTTAGGCTGTGCATTAGTTGAAACTACTGCTATCTATTCATTGCTTATTTCTATTCTTTGTTTATTCCTTGGTTAATAGGAGAATTTAATGCCAAACTTTTATGTATTTTTTAATTTAGCAGATGAAATTTCTGGTATTGGAGAAAAATTGATTCCAAACTGGTTTGCTTTTCTTGTTCAATTAGTTTCTTTAATAGTCTTAGTTATCATTATTTTCGTTTTCGCTTATAAACCAGTTAAGGGTATCTTAGATAAACGCGCTGAATATATCGAAAAAGAAGTTAAAGACGCTGAAGAAAATAGCAAAATTGCAAAAGAAAACGCTATCAAGAGTGAACAAATCATTACAGATTCTAAGAAGACCGCAAGCGAAATCGTAGAAGCTGCTAATGTTCGTGCTCAAAAAGAAGCTGATGACATCAAAGAAGAAACTCGTTTAGAGATTTCTAGAATGAAGAAAGCTGCCGAAAAAGAAATCGAAGACGCAAAACAACAATCACTTAAAGACATTCATGATGAAATGGTGGATGTTGCTTTATGTGCGTCTGAAGAAATCTTGGGAAGAGAAGTTAGCAAGACTGATAATGAAAAGCTTGCTCGCAATTTTATTGATAATTTGGATAAATAATTATGAACGAGATTGCAAGTAAATACGCTTCTGCATTATACGAACTTGCTCTTGAGAATAACCAATTAGATCTTTATCAGGAACAATGTCGATTTGTCCTTAGTTCTTTAGAAGAGAATGAGGAATTTTTCGATGTGCTTTCTAGCAAGTTCTTAAGCGTAAAAGAAATCCATGAGATTATCGATAAGACATTCGTTGGAATTGAGATTGATATTATATCTTTATTAAAGATAATAGTAGAAAATCATAGAGTTAACATTCTTAAGGATGTTCTAGTCTCATTTAATTCAATGTGTAATTCTTACAAAGGTATTACAGAAGGTATTCTTTATAGTGCGTTTGATCTTGATAAGAAAACAATCGCTGACATAGAAAACGCAATTGGCAAAAAAGAAAATAGAAAAATATCACTTATATTTAAAATTGATCCATCACTTATTGGTGGAGTAAAAGTTGTTATTAATAACCACATCTATGATGGAAGTGTTAAGAACAAACTTTCAGAAATGAAACAAAGTCTTTCTTAAAAGGAGGAAAGTTTATGAAGATAAACGCAAATGAAATCAGTGCTCTCATTAAAGAGCAGATTAAAAACTACCGTCACAAAGTTGATTCTTCTAACGTTGGTAGTGTTGTCTCAGTTGGAGATGGTATTGCTACTGTTTATGGTCTTGATAAGGCAATGTTAGGAGAATTATTAGAGTTCCCAAATGGAATTTTTGGTATGGCAATGAACCTTGACAATGATTCTGTCGGTGCTGTTTTACTTGGTGACGCTTCTTTAATTAAGGAAGGCGACGTCGTTAAATCAACTGGTGAAGTCATGAAAGTTCCAGCTGGTGAAGGTATGCTTGGTAGAGTTATCAACGCATTAGGTCAACCAATCGATGGAAAGGGAGATATCAAAACTGAAGCATTCCGTCCAATCGAAGTTATTGCGCCTGGCGTTATGACAAGAAAATCAGTCGATACTTCATTAGCAACTGGTATTACAATGATCGACGCAATTACTCCAATCGGTCGTGGACAAAGAGAATTAATTATTGGTGATAGACAAACAGGAAAAACTGCAATCGCAATTGATACAATCATCAACCAAAAAGGTAAAGATGTTATCTGTATTTATGTTGCAATCGGACAAAAGAATTCAACAGTCGCTCAAATCGTCGACAAATTGAATACTTTTGGCGCATTAGATTATACAGTTGTCCTCGCTGCAACAGCTTCTGAAGAAGCACCTATGTTATATATCGCACCTTATGCTGGTGTAGCTATTGCTGAAGAATTCATGTCTAAGGGCAAAGACGTCCTTATCGTATATGATGATTTGAGTAAGCACGCTGTCGCATATCGTACTCTTTCACTTCTCTTAAAGAGAAGCCCAGGACGTGAAGCGTTCCCTGGTGATGTCTTCTATTTACATAGCAGACTCCTTGAAAGAGCATGTAAGTTAGCTCCTGAATATGGTGGAGGTTCAATTACTGCACTTCCAATCGTTGAGACTCAAGCAGGCGATATCTCAGCATATATCCCTACTAATGTCATCTCAATCACTGATGGACAAATCTTCTTAACTACTGACGCATTCAACGCTGGCCAAAGACCTGCTATCGATTCAGGTTTATCAGTTAGCCGTGTTGGTGGTGCTGCTCAAACTAAAGCTATGAAGAAAGTTGCTGCATCTTTAAAGATTGACTTAGCTAACTTCATGGAAATGAAATCTTTCTCACAATTCGGTAGTGACCTTGATGCTTCAACGGTTTCAATCTTAAAACATGGTGAAGCTTTAATGTCAGTTTTAAAACAAGCTCAATACTCACCTTATCAATTAGATAAGCAAGTATTTGATTTATTCGTCGCTAAGAACAAGTTCTTAGATGACGTCGCTACTTCAAAGATTAGAGAAGTATTAGACGAAGGTTATAAATTTGTTAATAACGTTAACCCAGAAATCTTTGAAACTATCTTAAATACAAAAGTATTAGATGACGAAACTTCTAATAAACTTTTAGACGCAGTAAAGGATTACTTTAAGAGCTTATAGTTATGTCTCAACAATTAGTCGCAATTAAAAAGAGAATAAAATCTGTCTCAGGTGCTTACAAAGTAACTAGTGCTATGAAACTAGTTTCTACAGTTAAGCTAAGAAGATGGAAAGATAAAATGCTTAATAATAAAGCATATTCTTTAGAATTGTCTTCAATTTGCGATGAAATCTTCTCATTCTGTGAAGACATGGAATCTCCATACGTTGTTGAAAACGTAAAAGCTACAAAGGATTTATATATTATCGTAAGCTCCACACTTGGACTTTGTGGATCTTACAACCAAAATGTGTTCAAGGTTGCAGATAAGATTATCTCAACTAACGATGATTTAATTATCATCGGTAATAAAGGATTATCACATTTTGGTAATTTCACTTCTAAGTTAGACACAGTTGAATATTCTTCAAATATCGACCCTGACTTAATCAAAGCACTCACTGAATATTTACTTAATAGTTATGCGAAAGGTGAATATAGAAAAGTCCACATTATCTATTCAAGATATAAGAATTCATTGAGTTTTATTCCTGAAGATTTCATCTTATTGCCTTTGGCAAAAGAGAGTAAAACTAGTAACGCAATTCCTCCAATTTTAGAACCAAGTAAAGAGAAATTGTTCAATGATCTTATTGATATATACCTTAAGTCAATCGTTCATGCGAAGTTGCTTGAAGCTGAGGTTTGTGAGCAAGCCGCAAGAAGTAACGCAATGGAAAACGCAACAAAGAACGCAGAAGACTTATTAGGAACATTAAAATTAGAATTTAACAAAGCAAGACAAGCTGCAATTACAGAAGAAATTGTTGAAATTGTAGCAGGTAGCACGGAGGTATAGACATGGCAAAAGAATCTATCGGAAAAATTATTAGAGTTGTTGGTCCAGTTGTTGACGTCCAATTCAAAGACCAACATCTTCCAGAACTTTTAACAGCTCTCGAAATTACTTTTGAAGACAAACATACTTTAGTTATCGAAGTTGCTCAACATATTGGTGATGACGTCGTTAGATGTATCTCAATGGGCGCAACTGAAGGATTAGTTAGAGGTATGGATGCTGTTAGTTTAGGTGGACCTATTTCAGTTCCTGTTGGACACGCAACATTAGGAAGAATGTTCAACGTTTTAGGTAACCCAATTGATGGATTAGATAATTCAGAAATCGCATCAGCTAAGAAAATGTCTATCCACAGAGCTGCTCCTAAATTCAAAGATCAATCAGTTAAAACTGAAATCTTCGAAACTGGTATTAAAGTTATTGATCTTCTCTGCCCATATGTTAAAGGTGGAAAGATTGGCTTATTCGGTGGTGCTGGTGTCGGTAAAACAGTTTTAATTCAAGAATTAATGAATAACATCGCACAAGAAAAAGGCGGTATTTCAGTATTCGCTGGTGTCGGTGAACGTAGTAGAGAAGGTAATGACCTTTATTACGAAATGAAAACTAGTGGAGTTTTAAGTCAAACTGCATTAGTCTTCGGACAAATGAATGAACCTCCAGGAGCTAGAATGAGAGTTGGCTTAACTGGATTAACTATGGCTGAATATTTCCGTGATGAAGAAAAGAGCGATGTTCTTCTCTTTATCGATAACATCTTCAGATTCACACAAGCTGGTAGTGAAGTTAGTGCCCTTCTTGGTCGTATGCCATCAGCAGTTGGTTATCAACCAACTTTAGCTACTGAAATGGGCCAATTACAAGAAAGAATTACATCTACTAAAGACGGTTCTATTACATCAGTTCAAGCAATTTACGTTCCTGCTGATGACTTAACTGACCCTGCTCCAGCAACAGCATTCTCACACTTAGACGCTAAGACAGTTCTTGATAGAGGTACTGCAGCATTAGGTATTTACCCAGCTGTCGACCCACTTAACTCTTCATCAACTGCTCTTGATCCAAACGTAGTTGGTAAAGAACATTATGAAGTCGCTCGTGGAGTTATCGAAATCCTTGAAAGATATAAAGAACTTAGCGATATTATCGCAATTTTAGGTATGGATGAATTATCTGACGAAGATAAGAAGACAGTTGAAAGAGCTAGAAAAATCAGAAACTTCCTCTCTCAACCATTCCACGTTGCATCTCAATTCAACGGTATTCCTGGTAAATTCGTTAAGAAAGAAGATACAGTTAGAAGCTTCAGAGCTATCTTAGATGGTGAAGCTGATGATCTCCCAGAAGTCGCATTCTTATATGTCGGCACAATTGAAGAAGCTAGAGAAAAAGCAAACTCACTTAAATAATGAAAAAGTTAAATTTAGAAATCCTCACTCCATTTGGTAAATATTACGCTGGCGAAGTTGACGCAATCAAAGTTCACAGTGATGATTTTTACATGGAAATTTTGCCTAATCACTCTCCATTAGTATCATCTTTAGCCATTTCAAAAATGACTATGAAAGATGGTGGAAAAGAGACTGTTTTCGCTATAGGTGGGGGGATAATTAGAGTTGAGAAGGGAAAAACAACATTACTCCTTAACTCAATTGAAGGTAAAAATGACATCGATATTAATAGAGCTAACGAAGCTAAAACTAGAGCAGAACAACGCTTAGCAAATAAAGACAATATCGATGTAGCAAGAGCTACACGTGCTCTTAAAAGAGCATTAACTAGAATCGACGTCTACAATTCATAATATGATTCATATCGTTTTATATAGACCAGAGAAACCACAAAATACTGGAAACATAATGAGAACTTGTGTTGCAATTCATGCAACTCTTCACATTATCGGACCTCTTACTTTTTCTATTGATTCAAAAGATTTAAGAAGAGTAGGCATGGACTATATTGACGATCTTAAATATGACTATTTCCCTACATACGAAGACTTTAAAGCAAAGTACGGAAATAAGAATATTTATTACGTAACTAGATACTCAAAAAAGACATATTCAGAGTTTGATTTCACTGATCAACTTAACGATATTTTCTTAATGTTTGGACGTGAATCAACTGGAATACCTCATGATATATTGAGGGACAACGAAGAAAAGCTCCTTAGAATCCCTATGGTTCCAGAAGCTAGAAGTCTTAATCTTTCTAACTGCGTAGCTATCGTTGCATACGAAGTTTTAAGACAACAAAAATTCCCAAATCTTTCGACTCAGGAAGAAATTAAAGGTGAAGACTTCTTATTTAATGAAGTGAAAGAATAATTAGATATTCTTATAATTCTTAATTAATAATTTAGATTCGTCTCTGATATTTTGAACAAAGATTGTCTTATATGAGAGCATGTTAACAAGGCCGGGTTTCCCGCCTTTTTTAACATCTTTAACACTAGTGTAGTATATTTCTCCAGTTTCTTTATTTGCTAAAATTAATGCTAATTCAGCAGCAAATAAGAGTGTGTCGTTATTCACTTGAGGACTTCTAATAATAATGTGAGAACCATGGTAATCTTTGATGTGTAAGAATGTATCAGTTTTATTAGCGACTGAGAATGTTAACTTATCATTAGTAGTGGAATTCTTACCGAAACAGATTTGAGTTCCTTTATATTGAATGGAGCCAATCATGACGCTCTTTATGTGCTTTTTATCTTGAACGTACTTATGAGGCAAAATTTCATTAGCTAAAGCATACATTTCAGATTCATCCATATACGAGCATGTACTTAAAATATAGGTTAAATATGAAATCTCATTTTTACATTTTTCGATTTCGATATTGTTCATTTCAATGGTACGTTTTGACTTCTTATAAATCTTAAAATAATTATTTGCGTTTTCTCCTGGAGAGAGGGAATCATCAAACTTGATGTTATTTTCTTTTACATATTCTTTGATTTGTTCAATGTCATCCCCTAATGTCAAAACCATGTTTCCGTGATCAACATAGACTCTCTTTTGATTAGCTTCTTCAATTGAATTTGTTAAGACATTTAGTTTCTTTTCAAGGGACTTAACTCGTATCTTAATGTGTTTAAATAGCGGTTCATACTTTTCTTGAGCTCTTTTGTGAGTTGCATTCTCGAAATCTTCGGCGCCCATTAATTTAATAGTTTTAATGTCTTTTGGCTCAGCTAAAATTGGTTCGATAGGAGCAGGAGAAACATATTCAAAATTTTGAATTATGCTTCTTTGCGCTGTTAAGCCAGTGTAATGAGAAGCATATAAAATAACATTATTTTCGTCTGTAATAATTAAATTTGGTCTTTGTGGAATGCATTCGATAATTAAAACGTAACGCTCTTTTTCGAATAATTCGTTAGATTTTTGTAGGGTAAATTTAAATATGCGGTCTTTATTAATTTGTTCAACGTTTACGATATAAGAATCTCTAATGAATTTTCTTAAAATATCGTTAGTTTTTGAGACAATTGTAGAGATTGAATCGACCTTCGGAATCATACATAAATATGATCTTTGGTGTTCTAATGAAATAAACAATTGCTCATTTCTAATCATAGAAAAAGAGAACAAAAAACATCTTGAATTGATGACGGTTGTTTGATTTATTTTTGCTCCAATGAGTTGTTTTAAATCTTCATTTATTACTTGAAAATCGATTGCGTTAATTTTTTCCATGAAAATATGATAACAAAACTTGACCTATTTCAAAATAGGGTTAAACTAATTACATTATGAAAAAGGGTTTGTTAATTATTCTCTCTGGACCTTCAGGTGTTGGAAAAGGAACTGTTAGAAAATACATTTCTGCAAAGAATGTTATTGATTTCGAGTTCTCTATTTCAATGACAACAAGAACACCTAGAGATAACGAATCTGATGGAGTTGAATATTACTTTGTAAGTAGAGAAGAATTCCAAAAGAGAATCGAAGAAGACAAATTCTTAGAATACGCTGAGTTTGTTGGAAACTTCTATGGAACTCCAAAAGATAAAGTTGAAGAATTAAGAAACCAAGGTAAAAACGTATTATTAGAAATCGAAACTAATGGTGCTACTCAAGTTATTGAGAAGACCAAAGGTGATGATAGAGTTGTCACTTTCTACTTAATGCCACCTTCAATTAAGAAACTTGAAGAAAGAATTAGAGCAAGAAAATCTGAATCCGATGATGTAATTAAGATGCGTTTAGCTAAAGGTGAAAACGAAATGAAAGTTGCAAGCATGTATGATCACGTGATTGTAAACGATAGGGTTGCAACTGCTGGAAATAAGATTATAGACATCCTCAAAAAGAAGATGGAAGAGTAAGGCCGAAAGGTCTTTTTCTTTTACTAATGCATATTTATACAATTTTTATATAAAAATGTATCTTTATATATTATAATTTTTTCGAGGAATAAATATGATTACAGTTACAATTTACGGCTTAGATCAATTTGTAGTTGGTCGCTTATCAGCAGAAATGACTCCATCTCTTGCTAAACTTTATGAGGTTGATGAAGACGAAATCAATTTTGTTGCACCTGAAAACATGGTCTTCCATAAGGGTGTTGAACAAACTTCTTGGAATATCGTCATTCATGTTCATGCTCCATTAAAGGTTAGTGTTTTACAAGATGATGTTGCTCGTTTCATTTTAGCTTCAATCGGAAATGTAGCAATTCATAAGTCTCTCGAATTCTATTACTATTCTCAAGATAACCGTTACACAGAAGTTAACGAAGATTATCCAAGATACATTACAGAAGAAAACACTGTAAATTATGACGAGTACGAAGGCGAAGATGATGATTGCGACGATGAAGATTGCGATGGTCATCATCACCATGAAGATGAAGAAGAAATCTACACTGGAGATATTTTCGAAGGCATCGTAGATAAAAAGGACAACTAGTGGAAACAATTAAATTAGCTTCAAACATTTTTAGACAAGTAGTGTTCGCTGGAACACCTTTTTCGCTCGCTCTTAAAAATGAGTGGAAATATAAAAATGTTGAATCCAAAGATAGAAGCCTTATCACTGCAATCGTCGGCTGTTCACTTAGACATTATTATTTATTCCAAAACGGACTTAAAAAATACTGTGAAAACCCATCTGAAGCTCTCACAGCATTCGTTTTTGTCAGCTTATCAAACTCATTATTTATTAAAAAATTAGATAACAAAACAATTGAAAAATACGTTCTAACAGTTTTATCAGATGAAGATTTTGACATCTATAAAACTATTTTCAACAAGACCACTGAAAGTGCACAATTACTTCCAGAAGGCATCAATGTAAACTCATTAGAGTATTTATCTTATAGATATAATACTCCTTTATGGCTTATCAAAATGTGGAACAAGCATTATGGACTTAACGTAGTTTATAAACTTCTTAAGAACAATAACTCTCCACTAAGAACATTTGTTAAAACATTAAATAACGAAGATATTTCTGGCCCTGATTTCGAAAAGAAAGATGAAAACTTCTATGAATTTGTAGGTAGTGGAAGTCTCAGAGGAAACCCAATTGTTGAGACTAAAAAGCTTTTCGGATACTCAATCGCAATGAACGATATGAACAAAAATATCGATGTCGACGCAGTAAGAGGAATTGCAATTTATCAAGGCTATCAAAACAATATCCTATTAGACATAGTGAGTAAAACAAGTAAATACATCAAACTCGATTTACTCTCACCAACATTCCAAGTCTTATATGACACAAAGAAAAATGTTGCAAAATACGGTTTGGAAAATGTCTCAATTTATGAGGCAAGTGCAACTTCAATGATCACATGTGTTTCTAAGAAAGTTCACACTCTTTATGTAATGCCAAATAACTCAAGATTTGCATTACTCAGAAGCACTCCTGATTATTTCTTAAAAATCGATCAAACTAAATTAGATGAATATCTCAAAGAAGAAAAGACAGCTTTATATGAAGGTGCCAACTTTGTTGAAGATGGTGGTAGCTTAGTCTATTGCATCAACACAGTTAGCCAAAAAGAAGGTCACCTTATGGTTGAATCATTCTTAAACGAACACCCAGACTTCTCGTTAGCAGAAGAAAAACAAAAGTTTGGTTTCGGTGATGGAGACGCATGTTTCTATTACGCAATCTTAGTTAAGGGAGTTAAACGTGATTAATCTTTACGGATTAGAAATCGAAAAACTTAAACAACTTATGGTCGAAGAAGGCCAAAAGCCTTTTCGTGCTACTCAACTTTACACTTGGATTTACGAGAAAAAAGCAACATCTTTTGATGAAATGAGCGATATTTCTTTAAAATTCAGAGAAGTTCTTAAAGAAAAGTATTGTTTAGAGTTACCAAAAATCTACACAAAACAAGTAAGTAGTGATGGCACTATTAAGTTACTTCTAGAACTTAAGGATGGTAAGAAAGTCGAATGCGTTTTAATGCGTTATAACTATGGATGCGCAGTATGTGTATCTTCTCAAGTCGGTTGTAATATGGCGTGCTCATTCTGTAGTTCTGGTATTTTAGGCAAACAAAGAAACCTCGAACCAGAAGAGATGGTTGGACAAATCCTTATTATAAATAAGATTCTTGAAGAAGAAGGTAATGGTCAACACGTAACTCATATCGTTGTCATGGGAACTGGTGAACCATTCGATAACTACGATAACGTCATGGATTTCATCCGCATTGTAAACAATCAAAAAGGATTGGCAATCGGAGCTCGTCACATCACAGTTTCAACTTGTGGATTAATCGAAGGTATTAAGAGATACGCAAGAGAAGGATTACAAACTAACCTCGCAATCTCATTACACGCACCAACAAACGAACTTAGAAATCAATTGATGAAAATCAATAAAGCATACCCATTAGAAGTTTTAATGGAAGCTATTAAAGAATATGAAAGCGTTGCAAATCGTAGAGTCACTTATGAATATTTATTGATTCAAGATGTCAACGATAACAAAGAAAACGCCGAACAATTAATTAAGTTAATTAAAGGAACTATGGGTTATGTAAACCTTATTCCTTATAACGAAACAAATAAGAATTCTTATAAGAGACCAAGTGGAAATAGAATTCACGCTTTCTTAGATTGGTTAATCAAAGGTGGCGTAAACGCTACAATTCGTAAAGAATTCGGCAGCGATATTGACGCTGCATGTGGTCAATTAAAAGCAAAAGTGGAGGAACAATTATGAGTGGATTAAGAGGTAACTTCGCAGAAAAAGTAGATATCGGTAAAGTTAGAAGAACTAATGAAGATCGTTCTCTTGCAGTAGTTAATGCTGGTGGAGATGTCTTATTAGCCGTTTGTGATGGAATGGGTGGCGATAATAAAGGTGATTTAGCCGCTTCTTTAACTATCGAAACTATTGATGAATTATTTGTAAAAGTTAAAAAATTCAAAAAACCATGGAATGCAAAAAGTTTCATTAAAAGATGTTTCAGAGTAGCAAATAGAGTTGTATATAATGAATCTCACACTCATGAAATGTATAAAGACATGGGCACTTGTGTCTCAATCGCAATCATCACAGAAGGATTTATGGTAACAGGCCAAATGGGTGACACTCGTGTATATAAATTAGCAGCAGGCACATTAACACAATTAACTACTGACCATAGCTTAGCTATGCGTGAATATAGAATGGGCAAGATTAGTAAAGATGAAGTCAAAACTGCAAAAAATAGACATATCTTAACTAACGCTCTTGGAATTCATAAAATTCCAGCAAGCGATATTGAAGAATACGAATATCGCGGTGAAACAATTCTTGTTTGTAGCGATGGACTTTATAACAATGTCTCAACTGCAGAACTTGAAAGTATTTTAAAAGGTACTGACAGTACATCAAGTAAGATTAATCAATTGATTAATCAAGCAAATGCAAATGGTGGTAGCGATAATATCGCTGCTGTTCTTTGGGAAAGTAAATAGTAATGCCAATAGAAATTGGAACGTTATTAAACTCTAGATATAAGTTAGTGAAAGAGATCGGACATGGTGGAACTGCCGATGTTTTTCTTGCTACCGATATCGTTAAAAAGAGAGACGTTGCAATTAAATTACTTAGAGATGACTTAACTGAAGATTCAATTGTTTTACAAAACTTCAAAAAAGAAGTCACAATTATGTCTTGCTTGACAAGCCAATACATCGTCAAAGTTCACGGCTACTATTTCTTTGAAAATAGACCATATATCGTCAGTGAATTTGTTAACGGAAAGACTCTTAAGGATTTATTAGACGATAGAGGAATGCTTTCTCAAGGAGAAGCAATTGATTACACAATTCAACTTTCTCAAGCATTAATGGCAGCTCATGGTAAAGGCATTGTCCATAGAGATGTTAAACCATTAAATATCTTCATATTAAAAGATGGATTACTTAAATTAGCAGATTTCGGTATTGCAGATGTAGAGACTATCCAAACTAACGCTAAACCAAATAGTGTAGTTGGAAGTGTACATTACATTGCTCCAGAAATCGCATTAGGAAAACCAGCAACTGAAGCAAGCGATATCTATTCTTGCGGAGTAGTTTTATACGAAATGTTAACAGGACAAGTTCCTTATGATAAGGATTCTCAAGTTGACACAGCTTTAGCTCATGTTAAAGAACCATTCCCATCAATTAGCAGATATATTCCAGGTATTTCAAAGAGTATTGAAGCGGTTATTGATAAGTGTGTCAAAAAAGATCCTAAAGAAAGATACGCATCAGCTAAAGAGTTCTATGCTGATTTATGTAGGGTAAAGAATGGCGAAGAAATTGTGGTTAAGAAACCAGGATTCTTTGCTAGACTTTTTGGAGCTAAATAATGAGAGGGCAGATTGTTTCTTCAAGTTGTGGAGTCTTCAAAATCCTTACATCGGAAGGTTATTTTGAAGGTAAAGCGAGAGGCGCTTTAAAGAATAAATTCGGACGCTTATATGTAGGTGACTATGTCGATTTCAATGTAAGTGAGTCGGTCATTGAAAACGTAGAAGAACGTAAGTCATTTTTAAAAAGACCTCCAATTTCTAACATCGATCAAATTGTCATTATCTTAAGCTATACAAAGCCTGAATTCTCATACGAATTAGTATTTAAGTACTTAACCTATGCAAGGATGAATAGAATTAGCGCTTCACTTATTGTTACTAAGATTGATTTATGTAGCAATCAAAGTGAATTAGACGAAATTGAAAATACATTTGAGACTCTTGGAATCAAAACTTTCTTTGTCTGCAATAAGACAGGTGAAGGATTAGATAAAGTTAGATGTATTTTTGAAAATAAAGTCAGTTGTCTCATGGGACAATCTGGCGTTGGAAAGTCTTCATTATTGAACGCAATTAATGGAGATTACAAAAGAAATATCGGAGAATATTCAAAAGCTCTTGGAAGAGGAAAACACGAAACAAAAGAAGTTGTCTTATTACCATTTGAAGGTGGCTTTATCGCTGACACTCCAGGATTCTCTTCTCTCGAACTTGAATTATATAAGGAAGATCTTGCTCAATTCTTCCCTGGATTTGATGAATATAACAAGTGTTTCTTCTCAAACTGTTTACATGTTTCTGAGAAGAAGTGCGTTATCAAAGAAAAAGTCGAATCTGGATTAATTCCTAAAAGAGCATATGACACCTATTTGATTTTATCAAATAGTTTATTACCAAAAAATCAGAGGTACTCAAAATGAAAGCAGTAATTTCGCCAAGTATTCTTACAGTAGAAAAAGCTAAAATCCCTCAAGCAATTAAAGAAATTGAAAACAATGGTGCTAGATGGATTCATTTCGACGTTATGGATGGAAAGTTTGTTCCAGCTAAGACATTTTCACTTGAAGAAATTAAGTCGCTTTTAAAACAAACTAGAGTCACTAAAGACGTCCATATTATGATTTCTAACCCAAGAGAAATGGTCAAATCATATTGTGATGCTGGAGCTAATTATTTAACTTTCCATTACGAAGCATGCAAAGATTTCATTGAAGTTTCAAGCATTATCGACATGATTCATAGCTATGGTGCAAAGGCAGGATTATCTGTAAAACCTGACACAGATATTAAGGTCGTTTTGCCATTCTTAAATAGACTCGATCTTATTTTAGTAATGTCTGTCGAACCAGGCAAAGGTGGCCAAAAATTCATTGAAAAAACCGTTAGTAAGATTAACCTACTAAATAAATATAAAACTGAAAATAAATTAGACAATCTTCTTATTGAAGTTGATGGTGGAATTAACGATGTAACTAGTGTTAAATGCATCAAAAAAGGTGCAAATGTATTAGTTGTTGGTTCATACATTTTCAATAGCGAAAACCCAGTTGAAAGATTCAAAAAATTAAGCGAATAATCTTATGCATGTAATGTGGTTTACAATCGCAATTTTAACTTTTGCGTTTTACATTCTTTTTAAGTTCAAAACTAACGAAGGATTTAGCTTTGCTAGAACTTTTCCTTTTGAGACAAATAAAACATCAAATGCAATTAAAGCTTCACTTGTTTTAACATTTATTTTTTCGATATGTAGTGTAATCTTCTTTTTCACAGTTTACTCTTCTACATTCGATAATAACTACATTTTATTAGCGTCAATTAGTTCGTTTTTGATTTGTGCTTTTTTCATTGTTTTGAACCTAGTTAACCTAGTAAATCTTAAAGCGCATTTCTTATTTTTCTCACTCTACGCAGCTTTAGTTACGACTCAATCTATCATCTTAGGTTTCCACTCAATATTTGCGTACAAAATTGATGGGGTCAACATCCTTTATATCATTTTTGCAGTAGTGCTTTTTGTCAAAGCTTTGATCGAATTATTGTTAATCAGTCCTTTATTTAAGTTCTCATTTTTAAACCAAGTTGACATTGAAAGTGGTAAAACAAAAAAGCCAGACTTCATCAGACTAGCTTTCTATGAATGGCTATATTTATTCTTATTTATATTAAATGCGTTTATTTTATTAATTGAGAAAATGATTTAGAATTGTTTTCCTAGATTCTCCGAATAGTTGCCTCTCTAAGAGGTTTTTTATTTTTAAAAAGCAACAAAAAAGGAACCATTTGGTTCCTGTTTCGCATACCGTTTGATTACTCAAACAATAATTCTTATCTTTCTTTATATTGCTTATTTAAAGTTCTATAAGCACGTGTAGACATTTTAACACGCATTGGTTTTCCGTCTACGATGATTGTGCGAACTTGGAGGTTGCAGTTCCATCTACGACGAGTAGCTCTTAACGAATGGGATCTATTATTACCTGTTAATGGGCCTTTTCCTGTTACTGGACATACTCTTGCCATTTGTCTCTCCTCCTATTTAGCGTTGTAAATCTTAACATACCGCCGTACTTATTTCAATAAATAAATGCAATATTTTTATACTTTTTAAAACTTTGTAGGAAAAAGATAAGTAATATATTACTTTTTCTTTTTTTCTTATCCTAACGCGTATATTATATACACGCGAGGTGTTTTATGAGTAGAAATGTTGTAGGCATGATTCTAGCTGGTGGAAAAGGCACTAGACTTGAATCTTTAACTAAGAAAACCGCTAAACCTGCAGTTAGTTTTGCGGCTAAATATCGTATTATCGATTTCCCTTTAAGTAACTGTGCTAACAGTGGAATTAATACTGTTGGTGTTTTAACCCAATATGAATCAATCGACTTAGATAGATATATTGGCAATGGTGAAAAATGGGGTTTAAATGGCGCAAGAAGTTACACAGCTTCATTAGCTCCAAGACAAACTGAAGAAGGTGCTCAATGGTACAAAGGTACTGCTGATGCTATTACACAAAATATTGATTTCTTAGATAGTGTTAATCCAGATTACGTTTTAATTCTTTCTGGTGACCACATTTATAAAACTACATTTAACGACATGATTGATTTACATGTTTCAAGTGGTGCAGACGCAACAATTTCAGTTATTGAAGTTGATTGGAAAGAAGCATCAAGATTCGGAATCATGAGTGTTGATGAAAAAGATCAAATTGTCGAGTTCGCTGAAAAACCAAAACAACCAAAGAGTAATCTCGCATCAATGGGTATTTACATTTTCAGTTGGAAAACATTACGCGAATACTTAGTTGCTGATGCAAAAGATCCAAACTCAGAACACGATTTCGGTAAAAATATTATTCCTAATTATTTAAATAGTGGCAAAAAGTTACAAGCTTACAGATTCAAAGGATACTGGAGAGATGTTGGAACTTTAGCTAGCTTACACGAAGCAAATATGGACGTCGCTTTGAATAGAAGTAACTTAGACATCTTCGAAAGAGGCAGTTCAAGAATTTATACAGAAGACACTAATAGTGTTCCTTCATATATTGGTACAAAAGGTAGTGTTTCAAGATCAATCGTTAACCAAGGCGCAATCATTTTAGGTAGCGTCGATAGTTGCGTTATCTCTAACGAAGTTATGGTTGATGTTGGTGCTACTTGTAATAGATGTGTCATCATGCAAAACGCTAGAGTTGGCATTGGCGCTAAGGTCGAAAACGCAATCATTGGTCCAAACACTGAAATTGAAGACGGTGCAGAAATCAATGTTGGCGGTAGTGAAGTCGTCCTTTTAACTGGAAAGGTTGGTAAGTAATATGAGCTCAGTTTTAGGTATTTGTAATTTACATGACTGCCCAAGATTAGGCAGATTAACAGCAAAGCGTTCAATCGGTTCTGTTACTTTCTTAGGAAGATATGGATTAATGGATTTCACTCTTTCTAACTTCTCTAACTCAGGTATCGATAGAGTCGCAATCTTAGTTGATAAGTATTCAAACTCAATTAGAACTCACGTTTCTAGTGGTAAAGCTTGGATTACTAACACAAGAACAGGATTCCAAAAAGTTTTATATAACGAAAAACAATTCTCAAGTCCTAAGTTCAACACAGATATTAATAACATCTTATCTAATAAATTAATCGTCGATGATATCGATAGTGATTACGTTATCATTGCTGCTCCATTCTTCCTTGCATCAATGGATTTCCGTCCTTTACTTGAAAAGCACATTGAGTCAGGAAAAGAAATCAGTCTTGTTTATAAACACGTTGATGCAGACAGAGGTGAATACGAAAACACTGATGCTTTAACTATTGAAAACGGATTAGTTAAGAGTGGATTCATCTTTGATGGTAAGAAAGAAGCAGACATTTCATTAGAAGTTTTCATCTTAAATAGAAAAGCATTTGACGAAGTTGTCGCATTATCTAGAACAGTTTCTTCAATCTTCGGATTCAGAAGAATGATCAGATATATTGGTGAAAATAATATTAAAGAGATTAATGCAATTCAATTTGATGGCGATATCGTTCCAATTCTCACATTCAAGAGCTATGTTAAGTACTCATTTGAATTATTAGACCACACAAAACGTAGAAAATTATTCGTTCCAGGTTGGCCAGTTTACACAATTTCTCATAACACTCCTCCAGCACTCTATGGAGAAGAAGCAGAAGTTAAAAACTCATTCATTGCTAACGGAAGCAAAATCTACGGAACAGTTAAAAACTCAGTCCTTTCACGTGATGTTGTAGTTGAAAAAGGCGCTGTTGTTGAAAACTGTGTCCTCTTTACTAATACAAGAATCGGTGCAGGCGTTCACGTTTCTAACGTAGTTACTGATAAACAAGCAAAGATTGTTAACTCAGAAGTAGTAAAAGGCGAAAAAGACGACATGATGTTTGTCGACTTTGGAGAGATTATCTAATGAAGATTGTAATGATTGCTAGTGAGGCAAGACCATTTTGCAAAACTGGCGGCCTCGCTGATGTTACTTATTCTTTAAGTAAGGAATTAGCTTCAATGGGAGAAGATGTTTCTATCATTCTTCCTTTCTATGACACTGTAAGAAAAAATCCTAAATTCTCATTCTCAAAGTGCACAGATGTAGAGATTAGAATGTCTTGGAGACATCAAAAACTCGACGTATATGAATCTAGTAGTGATGGAGTTAAATACTATTTCATTAACAGTGATCAGTACTATTCTCGCGGTCACCTTTATGGTGATTTCGATGATGGTGAAAGATTTGCGGCTTTCTGTCATGCTGCAAAAGCTTTGATTATTAAACTCGCTATGAACCCAGACATCGTACATTGTCACGACTGGCAAACAGGTATGATTCCATTCATGCTTAAGGAAGGCGAGAACAAAGAATTATTTACAAAAACTAAAACAGTTTTGACTATTCATAACCCTGCATTCCAAGGTTTATTACCACAATTCTGTTTAGGTGATTTATACAATTTTACTGACGATTATTTTTATAACGGTTCAGTAAGATTAAAAGACCAAGTCTCAACATTAAAAGCTGGAATTTTCTACGCAGATAAAATTACAACTGTTTCTCCAACACACCGTTGCGAGCTACTTACTCCAGAAGGAAGTATGGGACTTAGTGGCGATCTCCAATTAAGAGAAGGCGATTTCTGCGGTTTCTTAAATGGTATCGACTATAACGAATTCAACCCTGGATGCGATAAGAACATTGCTAAAGAATATTCAAGCAATAACATCATCACATCAAAGAAAGAAAATAAGAAAAAATTATTCGATATGATGGGATTAAAAGACTATAAACGTCCTTTATATTCAATCGTTTCAAGAATTACTTGGCAAAAAGGTTTTGACATCATGGAACCAACAGTTTACGAATTAATTCGTAGAGGATGTAATGTCGTATTAGTTGGCAGTGGTGAATATGACCAAGAACAAAAATGGCAAGATATCCGTAATAGATTCCCAAATAATATCGGTATTTATATTGGATATAATGACGCACTTGCTCACTTAGTTTATGCAAGTAGTGATTTCTTCTTAATGCCAAGCTTATTCGAACCATGTGGTTTAGGTCAAATGATTGCACAAAGATACGGAACTCTTCCAATTGTTCGTAGAACAGGCGGATTAAAAGATTCAGTTATTAACTTTGATAGCTCAAATGAACTAACAAGTAATGGTTTTGGATTTGATAATTATTCAAGTGAAGATTTAAAGTACACAAGCATTTATGCTTATGATACTTGGTTTAATAGAAAGTTATTCAGACGATTATGTCAAAACGCTATGAAGACTGACAACACATGGAAAAAGTCAGCGACATTATATTTAGGTTTGTACAAATCGATGAGGTAGATTTATGAGTTATGATTTTAAAGTAATAGATAAAAAATGGCAAAAATATTGGAAAGAAAACCAAACATTTAAAACAGATGTTTGGGATTTTTCTAAACCAAAATTTTATGCATTAGATATGTTTCCATATCCTAGTGGTGTTGGCCTTCATGTAGGTCACCCAGAAGGATATACTGCTACAGATATCGTCAGCAGAATGAAAAGAATGCAAGGTTTTAACGTTCTTCACCCAATGGGTTACGATTCATTTGGTCTTCCAGCAGAACAATACGCAATCTCAACTGGACATCACCCAAACGAATTCACAGTTAAAAACGTAGCATTCTTCCAAAACCAACTCGAAGAACTTGGTTTTGACTATGACTGGAGTAAAGTCTTTTTAACTAGTGATCCAAAATACTATCACTGGACACAATGGATCTTCAAACAACTTTATATTGATGGCTATGCAAAATATGTCGATATGCCAGTTAACTGGTGTGAAGAACTTGGAACAGTTCTTTCAAATGACGAAGTCATTGATGGTAAATCTGAAAGAGGTGGCTATCCAGTTATTAGAAAGAATCTCAAACAATGGGTTATTGATCAACCTAAGTTTGCAGAAGAACTTCTTGAAGGTTTAAATAGAATTGATTGGCCAGAATCAACAAAGGAAATTCAAAGAAACTGGATTGGTAAATCAACAGGTGCTTTAGTTAATTTCAGAGTTGATGGCACAGATAAAACTTTCACAATATTCACAACTAGATGTGACACATTATTTGGCGCAACTTATTGCGTATTGTCACCAGAACACGAAATCGTTAAATCAATCGCAAGCAAAGAACAACTCCCAGCGGTTGAAGCTTATATAAAAGAAGCTGCTAGTAAGAGTGAACTTGAAAGAACATCTTTAAATAAAGATAAAACAGGTGTTTTCTTAGGATGTTACGCTGTTAACCCAGTTAACGATAAGAAAATCCCAGTATTTATTTCAGACTATGTCTTAGCAAATTATGGTACAGGCGCAATCATGGCAGTTCCTGCTCATGATAGTAGAGACTATGACTTTGCCAAAGCTTTCAATTGTGAAATTATCCAAGTCCTTGAAGGTGGAGATATTTCTAAAGAAGCTTATGAAGGTGATGGCGTACATATTAATAGTGGATTCCTTAATGGAATGAACAAAGAAGACGCTATCGCTAAAATGCTCGAATTCTTAAAAGAAAAAGGCATTGGTGAAAAGAAAATTAACTATAAATTTAGAGAATGGATTTTCGCTCGTCAAAGATATTGGGGCGAACCTGTTCCTGTAGTTCACGGAGAAGATGGACAAGTCCATACATTAGATGATAGTGAACTTCCATTAGTCCTCCCAGAAATGGACGATTACAAAGGACGTAATGGTAAAGCTCCTTTGGAGAACGCTACAGAATGGAAGAAATACGATGCTAACGGCATTAAAGGTACAAGAGAAACTTCTACTATGCCAGGTAGTGCAGGTTCATCATGGTATTTCTTAAGATATGTAGATCCAAATAACGAAAAAGAATTCTGTGATAGAAGACTTGCTGATCACTGGTTACCAGTTGATCTCTATATTGGTGGTCCTGAGCACGCTGTTGGTCACTTAATCTATTCAAGAATTTGGACTAAATATTTATATCACAAAGGTCTCATCAGCTTTGATGAACCATTCAAGAAATTAGTTCACCAAGGCATGATCTTAGGCGCTAATAACATCAAAATGGGTAAGAGATACCCAGAATTCGTTGTTAACCCAAGTGATGTTGTTGCAGCTCATGGTGCTGATACATTAAGACTTTATGAAATGTTCATGGGTCCACTTGAAGCAAATAAACCTTGGAGTGAACAAGGTGTTGAAGGCGCACATAGATGGCTCGATAGAGTATATAGAATGATCGTTGAAATGGGCATCATCATAGATGAAGAAGTTCCTGAACTCGACTTATCCTACAACGTTATGGTTAAGAAAGTTTCTGAAGACTTCGAACACCTTGCATTTAACACTGCAATTAGTGCGATGATGATTTTCACTAACGATGTTTATAAGGTTGGTAAATTACCAAGAAAATACGCTGAAGGTTTCGTAAAGATGCTTTCATGCATCACTCCTCACGTCGGTGAAGAAATGTGGGAAAAACTTGGACATGACCATACTCTTGCATTCGAATCATGGCCAACTTATGACCCTGCAAAAACAGTATTAAATACAGTCAAGATGGGTGTCTCAGTTAATGGTAAAGTTAGAGGCACACTTGAAATTGATAAAGACTCTGATGATGAAATCGTAAAAGAAAAAGCTCTTGCTCTTGAAGGCGTAGTTAGAAACCTTGAAGGTAAGAAGATTATTAAGATCATCGTTGTCAAAAATAGAATCGTAAATATCGTGGTAGCATAATGAAACTAATTATCGATGTCGGTAACACTAGAATAACAATTGCTCTTTTCAATGAGGGCAAAATAGTTAGACAAGAATCAGTGGAAGAAAAAGAAAAGTATTCCGCTAACTATTTTGTGAAATTGTTCAAAAATTTCATCGCAAGCGACTCAGTCGACGCTTGCTATCTTTCTAGTGTCGTTCCTAACATCACTTACTTCATTAATACAGCTTTAAAAACTGGGTTCGATGGCATCAAATTATTTAGCATTTCTTCAGAGTGTAAAAGCAATATCATTTATGACGTTAAAGAGCCAAGTGAAGTTGGTTCTGACATTATTGGAGACGTGGCAATCGGAAAAGAAAAATATGGTTATCCATTATTAATTTGTGACCTCGGAACTGCTAGTAAAGTGCTATTAATTAATGAAAAAGGGGCATTTAGTAACTGTATTATCTTCCCAGGCATGACTTTACAAATGAGAAGCTTGGGCGGAGGAACTGCTCTTTTACCAGATATGGATATCGAAAAATGTGACACGATTTTAGCTAATGAAACAATGGGTGCAATGAACGCTGGTGTTGTTTATTCTCACATCTATGGAATTGAAGGTATCTGCCAACAATTTGAAAAAGAAATTGGCTATAAATGTAAACGCGTTATAACAGGTGGATGTGCTTGTAAAATCAAGGACATGATTCCTGAAAACTATATATTTGATAAGGACTTCTTATTAGAAGGTATTTACTTATTAGGAAAGATGAACGAGGTAGAATAATGAAAACTGAATATGAATTATTAACTGCTCCTTACATGGATGAATTATTAGACAATTTAAGAAAATTTGTCGCAATTGATTCTGTCAGAGATCCAGACACAATGGACAAAGATAATCCATGTGGTAAGGGGGTTACTGAAGCTCTTAAATTCTTCGAAGAATTAGCAAAAAAAGATGGTTTTGATGTCACTAACTACGGCAATAAAATCGTCGAAGCAAATATTGGAAGCGGCGAAAAGAATATCACAATTATGGCTCACGCAGACGTCGTTCCAGAAGGAACTGGCTGGGACCAAGATCCATTTGAAGTTGTTGAAAAAGATGGCGTATTAACTGGTCGTGGTGTTGCTGATGATAAAGGCCCTCTTCTTGCTTGTTATTACGCTTTAAAAGCTCTTAAAGACAATGGAAAACTCGGTGATTACCAAGTTAGATTCTTAGTTGGCGGTGCTGAAGAAACAACTTCTGAAGGCATGATGCATTATTTCTATGAATTAAAAAAGAAACAACCTACATTAGGCTTCTCTCCTGACAGTAGTTTCCCATTAATTTTCGCAGAAAAGGGTATCTTTGGATTCCTTGTAACTGATAGCTTTAAGATGGATAATGTCTACTCAATTAAGGGTGGCGTTGCTTCTAACTCAGTTATTGAAAAGTGCGTTGTTGAAATGGCTAAAGACGAAAAATTTGTTAGCTACGTTTCTGAATTATATGGAAAAGACGTCGAAGCAAGTGAAGTTGATGGTAAATGCGTATTAACTTTCACAGGCGTTGCTGCTCATGGTAGTATTCCATGGGTCGGTAAGAACGCTGCTATGATGGCTATTAAAGCTTTAGGTGATTATTACGATAATCCTAACTTAAAGTTATTTGCAGAAAAATATAGCGGAACTAGAGGCGAAGGTATTAAAGCAAACATGCACAATGATGAAATGTATGACAACTCTTTAAACCTCGGTTTATTTAGTTATGAAAATGGTGAACTTAAAGCAACAATTAACTTTAGATTCATCAACTCAACAACATTTGAAGAAATTAAAGCAATTATTGAAGAAAATTCAAAACCATTCAAAACAACATTTGGCGGTTGCTCTCCATTATTGTATTTCCCAAAAGATTCAACATTAGTAAGCACTCTTTTAAAAGCTTACATTGATGAAACTGGTGATGTAGACGCTGTCCCATTATCAACTGGTGGTGGTACATACGCAAAAGAAGCAGAAAACGTTGTTGCATATGGTATGGAATTCGATGGTTGGGATTCAAAGATGCACTCAGCAGGAGAACAAATCAAAATTGAACATATCGAAAAGGGTATGGCAATCTATGCTAGAGCAATCGTTGAATTAGGAAAGAAATTATAATGAGAACAAAATTTAAAGCTTGGGCAGAGCCATATATTAACGAACATACAGAAGTAATGTTAAAGGGAGAAGACCTCGCTACTAAGAAAGACTTTGTCTTAGAAATCGGTAGTGGCAAGGGCCAATTCTTACTTTTAATGTCTCAAAAATTCCCATCATTAGATTTTGTAGGAATTGAAAAGAACGTTACTTGTTGTGGTTTCACCGCAAAGAAATTAGTAGAGAATGAAGTCGGTAATGCAAAACTCATTTTTGATGATGCTGAAAGAGTTTTACTCAACGTTAAAGATGAATCCATCGATACAATTTTCTTAAATTTCTCTGATCCATGGCCAAAGAAGAGACACACAAAAAGAAGGTTAACTTCTGAAAAATTCTTAAACGAATATTATAGGGTCATTAAAGCTGGTGGAAACTTAATCATTAAGACTGATAATGATGACTTATTTGCATACTCAAAAGAGATGTTTGAAGGATCTAAATTTAGTGTTGTTAGCTGCACTGAAGACTATGATGGCAAAGAAGAATTCGACGCTATCACAGAGTACGAAGAAAGTTTCAGAAGTGTTAACAAAAACATTAATAGAATGGTACTTAAAAAATGATTTCAAAATACGGACTAGTTTACTCTTATTCAAAGAAAGATGACACTCTTGAAGTGTATTTTTCTGATGATCAAATTGTCAGAAACGTAAGGGAAAATGATGTCGAGATGTTCTATGGAGAAAGTGGTATTGTTAAAGCCAACATCTATGGAATTAAAAAATACATTAAGATTAGAATCAATGGACTAATCTACTATCCAAGCGAAGAGTTCATTGCTTTAATAAATGGCTACTTAGGAGCTTATGATATGATGCTTTCTGTTAAGTATCATTCAGGCTTTGAAATAGCCAAAAAAGGTAATAAATACATAGTTATCGCTAAAAAAGACACATTATTACCTGATAAAACTTTTGCAAAAGAAGATAAAATCTGCTCATTTAAAGACTTATCTATCTCAGAGTCTGATAGCGAATTAATTATAGAAGAAGGATTAAAAGACGAAGATGTCGGAAAAGACTTCTTTGATATGGAGGCACATGAAAATGTTGGAGATTGATTTAAAAAAACAAGGAAAAATTTCTAGATTAACAAACAAGACTTTCCAATTCGACAAGAGAATTGCTGATGGATTTTTCAGCGCAAACTATTTCTTAAAAAGCAGAAAAATCGTTTCAGAAAATGAACCAAATCACGTTGTTACAATGCAATGGTTCCAAAGAAGAGACAATTCAATGTTATGTGGTATTGATGAAGCAATCGCACTCATTCATACATTCGCAATTCACCCAGAAGATTTAGTTATTGAAGCTTTAAACGATGGTGATATTATTCAAGCAAATGAACCAGTATTAAAAGTCACTGGAAAATATGAACACTTTGGTTTCTTAGAATCAGTAATTGATGGTATTTTAGCTAGAAGAACAAGCGTTGCTACTAACGTAATGAAGGTTAAAAGAGTTATTGGTGATTACCCAGTATTCTCAATGGCTGATAGACAAGATGATTATCTCACTCAAGTTGGTGATGGTTACGCTACTTATGTTGCTGGTATCGATAGAGTTTCTACTGATGCACAAGGCTTATGGTGGGGTGGAAAAGGTATGGGAACAATGCCACACGCATTAATTCAAATCTGTGATGGTGATGTTTGCAAGGCTTCAGACATCTACTTAAAATCTTTCCCAAATGAAAAAGTCACTGCACTTATCGATTATCATAACAATGTTGTTAGAGATTCATTGATCTTAGCAAGACACTTAGGCGATAAACTCAATGGTGTTCGTATTGATACATCAAAAGCATTAGTCGATCATTATTTTGATGATAAAGATACTAGTGGATTTGATCCTCATGGTGTTTGTAAAGAATTAGTAGTTGCATTAAGAAATGCACTTGATGCTGAAGGATTTAATAATGTGAGAATTACAGTTTCTTCAAGTTTCTCTGCAGAAAAGATTGAAGAATGGGTAAAAGAAAAAGTTCCTGTAAGCATGTATGGCGTAGGCACATACTTTGTTAATAATACAACTTGCGGTTTCACTGGAGACTTAGTCGAACGTGATGGTAAACCTCAAGCAAAAGAAGGTAGAGCAAATTACGCTAACCCAAGACTTACAAAAGTTCCTTATCCTATTTATTAATAAATAAGGAAAAAAAGAGCGCAAAAAAATCGGAGCCAAATGGTTCCGATTTTAATTTGCTGTAAGTATTAGAGCTTACGGTTGTAGAATTCAACGATTTGTGATTCAGCGATGTCTGCTGGTAATTCGTTACGTTCAACTTCACGAACATATTTACCTGAGAATTTAGCTGCATCGACTTCGACCCAAGCAAATTTGTTGACTTGGCTTTCGAGAGATTCTTTGATGACTTTCATTCCTTGTGAACCTTCTTTAACTGAGATTTCATCTCCGAGTTTGCAAAGGTAGCTAGGAATGTCAACCTTAGCACCGTTAACCATGATGTGACCGTGGTTAACTAATTGTCTAGCACCTCTACGAGTTCTTGCGAAACCCATACGGTAGACAAGGTTGTCTAAACGAGATTCTAATAATTTCATAAAGGCAACGCCTGTAACTTCTTTACTAGATAAAGCAATCATGAATAATCTACGGAATTGTCTTTCGTTGACACCATACATTTGTCTGAGTTTTTGTTTTTCTGTTAATTGTTTACCGTATTCAGACATTTTCTTTTTACGGTTAGCGCCATGTTGACCTGGGCCATATGGACGTTTAGCTAACTCTTTTTGAGTTCCTAATGTAGAAAAACCTAAACGACGAGATCTTTTCCAATCTGATCCTGTGTATCTCATTATCTATCCTCCTTTTCCTTATTTGCACAATAATGAATAGGTGTGAATTCCTGCTTCCGGATGTTCGAATGTTTCACCGCATAGCTTTGGTTACTTAATAAATAGGATCGAACGTCAGACGAAGTGTATCCACATGCTGCATTACATGCAGTAATAAATATATTGGTTTTTGCCCTCTATGTCAACTAAAAATTTTACATGCGTTATATAAGGTTTTCTTTTCTCATTATAATAAGAAAAGTGGTTGATATATTCGTAAATCTCTTTAAAATAGAAATATAAATATTTCAGGTTATTAGTATGAAAGACAAAGTAGTTCTCATTATCGTTATAAGTGTACTTGGGGTTGCTTTATTAGCAGGTCTATTTGTTTTAGTGTCTAAATTTGTACTTAAAAGACAAAAATGTAAGAGACATTTAAGAGACTTAGAGAACAAACTTTCATATTTAAAGAGTTTATTATCTGGTCAAGACGCTCAAAACGTTCGTAGATTAGAAGTTATCTCAAGAGGTAACCTCCTTTATGGTGAAATTTATGATAGATTTTCTACTGAATTCAGAACTATCTTAGAAGACTTTGCTAAACCTGCAGAAGCTTCTGTTGACGCTCTTAAAAAGATAGTGGAAGCAAATGACTACAATCATTTCAAACTCCCATATCAAGAAGCTAAGAACTCAGTAACTGAATTTGAAAATAGAGTTTTATATTTTGATAAAGAACTCACTGAAACTTTAAAGCCAGAAGAAGATTCAAGAACTGACGCTGTTAAAGTTAAAGAAGCTTATAGAGCAGTTAAACAAAAATATTCTATCAATGAAAAAGAATTACAAATGGTCGAAGAAACTTTTAAAAAAGTTTTCAATAAAATCGATCGCAGTTTTGATAAATACGAAAATTTATTAGGTTGTGCGGATTATCAAGAAGCGCAAGAACTTCTTCCTAAGATTGACTCAGTCATTTCTGCATTAAGCCGTGCTCTTGGTGAACTCCCTAATTTATGTTCGCAAATTGAAAAAGTAATCCCTGAAAAGATTATGCTTTTAGGCACAGACTTCATTGATGTCGATAATAGAGGTGGAATTCCTTTGTTCCACTTAGCATACAAGAAGAGAAAAGAAACTTGGGAAAACGAATTAAAGGCAGTAGTAGTTCAACTTCAAGAACTCAAATTAGCTGGTGCCCAAGCAAAATTAGATAAGATTATCGCTGAAGTCGATGACTTACATAGACAATTAGAACAAGAAATCTTAGATAAGAAATTCTTTGAAGATAATCAAGCTAGAGCATACCAAAATGCTATTTTAGTTGAGAAAGATTACCTTAAAATCGTCTCTAAATTACCTGAAGTAAACAATATATATATTGTTAGTATCGCTCAACAAAACAATTTAGAAGTACTTAAGAGAAACATTAACGATTTAGGTGTAGCAAAACGTGACTTAGATAACTATATCCATAGCGCCACAAAGCAACCTTACTCAATTTTAAGATCTAAATTAGAAGTCTTAATCAATGATTACGATATTGCTAGACAAGGTATTGAAAGTTTCAAAGCATATATCGAAAGCATCAAAGAAGCATCAGAAGAAGCTTATAAGCTTGTCTTCAATTATTTCTATCGTTTAAAGAAAGTTGAAAGCACAATCAGAGAAATGGCTATCCCTTCTTTAGAAGCTAGTTACAATGGCACTCTTGAAAGATGCTATAACCTATTAAACGAAATCGATACAGCAGTCAAAACTAGACCAATTGACGTTAAACAAGTCAGTGAAAAAGTTGAAGAATTAAAGTCAATTTCTAAAGTTTTATTTGACGATGTCGATAAGCAAGTTAACGATATGAAACTTGCTGAATCTGCTATTGTATACAGCAATCAAGACAGATTACATCAAACTGATGTTCATACAAAATTACTACAAGTCGAACGCGATTTCTTTAATGGTGAATTCGCAAAAGTATATAAAAACGCTACTGAAATTTATCAAGATAGCCACGTTGAGGAAAATAAATAATGTCTTCCAAGATTTATTTTGACAACGCTGCTACTACTTTTGTAGATAAAGATATTTTAGCTTCGTTCAACAAAGCTATTGAGTTATATCCAGGAAATCCAAGTAGTATTCATAAATATGGTCAAGAGTCTTCTAGAATTATTGAAAAAGCTAGAAAACTTATCATTTCTTCACTTAATTTACCTGAACATGAAGTAGTTTTTACTAGTGGTGCAACAGAAGCAAATAACTTAGCAATTAAAGGTTATGCTCTCGCTCATAGATCAAGAGGAAAACATATTATTGTTAGTGAAGTTGAGCATCCTTCTATTTTAGAAACAG
This sequence comes from Bacilli bacterium, assembly GCA_024399115.1. GTDB lineage: Bacteria > Bacillota_I > Bacilli_A > RFN20 > CAG-826 > RGIG9670. Next base: position 2,120 of record JAKSHZ010000005.1, on the reverse strand, counting down.
CAAGAGAACTAGAAAGAGACTTTGGTTACAGAGTTTCTTATTTACATATTGGTTCAGATGGAAAAGTTAATATTGATGAACTTAAGAGTTTGATTGAAAAGGATACATTCCTTGTTTCAATTATGGCTGTTAATAACGAAATCGGTAGTGTTAATGACATTGCTGGTATTGCAAAATTCTTAAAAGAATATCCAACAATTGCATTCCATGTAGATGGAGTACAAGCATTAGGAAAACTTGATGTTAATTATAAAGATGTAGACATGATTACTTTTACAGGTCATAAAGTTCATGGGCTTGTTGGATGCGGATGTTTAGTTAAGAAAAAAGGAATTGCCCTAGAAGCTATTATCAACGGCGGTGGACATGAGAACAATTTAAGAAGTGGAACTTATTCATTACCACTTATTTCAACTTTCTCATTAGCAGTTTCAAAGGCTATTAAACATCAAAAAGAATTATACGAAAAAGTCTCAGTTTTATCTTCGAAGTTAGTCGAAGAATTTTCAAAACTCGAAGACTTAGTCTCAATTAACTCAAACGTTAAAGAAAACCCATTTATCGTTAATTTTTCTTTGAAAACTCATAAAGCTAGCGTTGTTGTTGAGGCTCTTAGCAATAGAGATATTTATGTTTCATCTATTTCTGCATGTCACTCAAATGGAGAACCAATTTCATACGTAGTTAAAGCTCTTACAAATGATGATGTATTGGCACATAACACAATTAGAGTTAGCTTTGATATTCAAAACACAGTAGAAGAACTCAATACATTTATAGATGCATTTAAAGAAATTGTCGGAGGATTAAAACAATGATTACCTACGATCACATAATGGTTAGATTTGGTGAACTTTCTACCAAAGGAAAAAACAAAAAAGACTTTATTAATGCCTTAGCACTTAATATCAAAAACGCACTTAAAGAATACACTAAGCTTGAATATGACGTTAGATATGACCATATCTATATTGGCTTAAACGAGACTGATTATCATCCAGTTATGGATAGACTCACTGAGATTAGTGGCATCCATGCTCTTTCTCTCGTCCATAAATGTGACAAAGATATTGAAGTTATTAAGGAACACGCCCTTGAATTATTTAAATTAGAAACTGGTAAAACATTCAAGATTGTCACTAAGAGAAGTGATAAGGCATACCCATTAATTTCTGATCAAATCAATAGAATTGTTGCTACTCATTTCTTTAGAAATGTTCAAGGTATTTCAGTCGACGTTCATAATCCTGATATCGAATTAGGAATTGAAATTAGACAAGAAGCTGCTTACATTTTCGCAAGCACAATTGAAGGTGCTGGTGGATATCCTTTAGGAGTAGGTGGTAAATCAATGCACCTTCTTTCTGGCGGTATTGACTCTCCTGTCGCAGCATATTTAATGATTAAAAGAGGCATCCAAATTGAATGCATTCACTTTGCAAGCCCTCCATATACTCAAATGGCGGTCATCTATAAACTTGAAGACTTACTTAAAAAGTTAAATAGATATCAACCAAGAATTAGACTTCACATCATTCCATTTACTAAGATTCAAGAAGCTATCTATGATAATGCTCCTGAATGTTATTGCATTACAATCATGAGAAGAATGATGTATCGTTTAGCTGCTAGATTAGCAAAACGTAGACATTGCCCAATTATCTCTTCTGGTGAATCTCTTGGACAAGTCGCAAGTCAAACTCTTCAATCTATTAATGTAATTAATGAAGTAACTAATATGCCTGTAATTAGACCATTAGCTACTAGTGATAAGTTAGATATTATTAAGATTAGTAAAAAGATTGATACTTACGATATTTCTATTAGACCTTACGAGGATTGTTGCACAATTTTCACTCCAAAGAATCCTAAGACTCAACCTAAGTTAGAGGAAGTAGTGGCTTTCGAACAAAAATTTGATTACGACTCATTAATTAATGAAGCTTTAGGAAATATCGAAGTAAAATTCATTGATTCATCTGTCTCCGAAGAGGAAGAATTGTTTTAATTAAGTTACATTTGATTTACATCAAAAGACATAAAGACAACAAAAAAGCACCGATTCATGGACTAATCAACAAAAAGTAGACAGTCTATAAAAATCCTAATACCCCATGTCA
>JAKSHZ010000049.1 GCA_024399115.1 Bacilli bacterium | reverse complement strand
TTTTTTGTTGCAAAGAAAAAAGCTGTTAAGACTTTTCATTTCTTAACAGCCCCTTAGTTTTCGTCTGGTTGCGGAGGCAGGATTTGAACGCTGCGACCTCCAGGTTATGGGCCTGATGAGCTACCACTGCTCTACTCCGCGATATCTAAGGCCCATAACCTGTTCGGTCTGAGCCGTATGAACGAATTACTTGTGATTTTTGCGACGAGCATTCTCACTCTTAACTTTTCTCTTTAATGATTTTTTAAGGAAGAATTCTCTTTTCTTTGCTTCTTGGATAGTTCCAGCCTTATTGACTTGACGTTTGAATTTACGTAAAGCATCATCTAAAGTTTCGTTTTCACGTACTACGATTTTTGGCATCTTTGTTCACCTCCTCAGCAAATTCAGCGTGATAATCTTATCTTTTATTTATATAAAATGCAAGACTTAAATAATTTTTGTTCCGTTGCTAGTGCCAATACGTGTTGCGCCAGCTTCTACCATAGCGATCAAATCTTCGTGAGTTCTAACGCCTCCTGAAGCTTTAACACCCATATCAGGACCAACTGTTTTTCTCATTAAAGCTACATCGTGAGCAGTTGCGCCACCTGTTGAGAAACCAGTAGAAGTTTTAACAAAATCAGCACCTGCGTTTTTACTTGCGATACATGCTCTAACTTTTTCTTCATCTGTTAATAAGCAAGTTTCAATGATGACTTTGAGAACTTTTTCACCTGCAACTTCTTTTAGAAGTTTAATTTCGTTTTCAACATAGTCATCTTTGCCAGCTTTAAGCATTCCAACATTGATAACCATATCAATTTCTTCAGCGCCTGCTTCAATAGCTTGTTTAGCTTCCGCAACTTTAGTTTCTGTTAAATTCATACCTAAAGGGAATCCAATAACAGTGCAGACTTTAACGTCACTTCTTTGTAAGCATTCATGTGCTAATGGAACATATGCAGGATTAACGCATACAGACATAAAATCAAATTCTTTTGCTTCGTCACAGAGTTTAATAATTTGTTCTGGAGTAGCATCTTGTTTTAAAAGTGTGTGATCAATAAATTTATTGTATTTCATCTTTGTAATTAACCTCGTTGCTATTATAGCAAAATAAAAAGGTCTTGCGACCTAATTATTTAATAATTTTGTTGATTAGTTAACTTATTTAACAACTTTGCCGTTAGTAACTTGAACTTTACCAGCGTAGTAACCACATTTTGGGCAAACGTGGTGTGATTTAATCATAGCGCCGCAATTTGGGCATGTAACTAAACCTGAAACACTTAACTTGAAGTGTGTTCTTCTCATTCTTTTTCTTGTTTTACTAATTCTTCTTTGTGGGACTGCCATAAGTATTCCTCCTAATAACCGTGAACTATTATATTAATAAAAGATTTCTCAGTCAATCATTTTTACGACATCTTATAGGAAAATGGAGATTAGTTCGATTCAATCATACTTTTATCAATTTTAACACTGATAACTTTACCAACTTGATTACTTTGTAATCCTTTAATTGAGATTTCAACGTAATTTGTGAGCTTACCATAGTTAATATCTAACTTAGAATCGTATTTTTCAATAAGAGCGTTCATAGTTTTACCCACCATCTTTTCTTTGAAAGATTGATGTAGTTCATTACTTAATGACATAAGTCTTTCTACTCTTTCAGATTTAACTTGAGGAGAGATTTGATTTGGGAAAGTAACTGCTGGAGTTCCTTCACGAGCACTATATGGGAAGACATGAATTTGATCAAAACATTCACGTGCAACTTTTAAAGTGTCTAAAAAGTTCTCTTCTGTCTCACCGGGAAACCCGACAATTATGTCAGTAGTGATTCCGACGTCTGGAATTTCTTTTCTAATTTTTTTGATCTTCTCAACAAATTCTTCAGAAGTATATTTTCGATTCATTCTTCTTAAAATTTCGTTACTTCCTGCTTGTAGTGGGATATGTAAATGTTTTGCGATATTGTCTCTTTCCTTGATTAAAGATATTAACCTACTATCTATCTCACTCGCTTCGATAGAACTTATGCGTAAACTTGATAGATTTTCGATGTTAGAAAGTTGCTCTACTAGGTCAGTAAAACTAACCCCATCAATGTCTCTTCCGTACCCTCCAACATGGATACCAGTAAGAATAATTTCCTTATATCCTTGTCCGACTAAATACTTAGCTTCTTCGACAATGTTATTTAACTCTCTACTTCTCATCTTTCCACGTCTATATGGAATTAAACAATATGTGCAGAAATTATCGCATCCATCTTGAATCTTAAGATAAGCTCTAACATTCTCTGTATATGAAGTTATACCGAGTTCTTCGTACTTATATTTTCTAGTATCTTTTTCTACTAAAACGATATTTTCTTTAGTAGCGATATATCGCTCAATTAAATCAGGAATCTTATCCCTCGAACTCGTACCTACTATAATATTAGGATTTATTTCTCTTGCTATGTATTCATAGTTACCTTGAGAATAACAACCCATAACAACACTAATAGCTTTAGGGTACATCTTAATAAATTTTCTAATATGTTGACGTGATTTTTGATCGGCAGTAGCAGTGACACTGCATGTATTAATAATTACGATATCCGGAGAGGAATTATCTTGAACATAACCTCTTTTAATAAGAGCACTAGAAAGCGCGCTACATTCATAGCTATTAACTTTACATCCAAGAGAAAAAACCTTAAATTTCATAGCAATTATTTCTCCAAGTAATTAGCGATAACACTGAGTGCATAAACCGCTGCAGTTTCAGTTCTTAAAATTCGATTTCCAAGCGATACATTTTTAAACGAAAATTCATTTAATTTTTTAACCTCATTTTCATCAATACCACCTTCAGGACCAATAAAGACAGCAACACTAGTTTCATTCCCTTCTAAAGAGAACGATGGAGACTTCTTAGCCTCCTCTTCATACGCGACAAAACGTACTTCTTCAGTAGCGATTTTGCCAATTTGATCCACGGTAACTGGACCAATAATTTCTGGGACAATTATGCGATGACATTGCTCTGCAGCTTCTTTGGCAATCTTGTTAAAACGAGCGATTTTTTTATCTACATCTTTATTGTCATACTTAACGACGCATCTTTTCGAACTAACCAAAACAATTTTGCTCGCTCCTAGTTCAGTAGCCTTTTGAACGACAAAGTCGTTTTTATCACCTTTAGATAAACAATAATATAAAGTCACTTTTGCCTTTAATTCGCTATTGTCTTCTAATTTATTGACTACAGAGATGACTAAAGGTGAAATCTTTGTAATTTCAGCTAAAAATAGTGAACCTTCGCTCACTACTTCAATTTTTTCACCGATTTTAGCTCTTAATACATTTAAAAGATGATGTTGATCATCATTAGATAGTAAAACCTTATTATCAGAGACAATAGCAAAATATCTTTGCATATTATCTGACAAATTCTCCGTAACCGTCTTTTAGGGAGTCTTTAAAATATAATTCAATTCCAACGAGAGAATTGACAAAATACATCATGATTAAATTTAAAATTGTTGTGATACCTGGTCCAACTTCTAAAACAACTGAGAATAAAATGAATGACATAACAAAATATAAAACATTCAACACAGCGCAAATAACGCCTTTTTTAATATCGTGGAGATAGAAGAAATGTAAACCTGTGAATCCAGCAACGAAAGAATATAAAAGCATAGTGGTTTTCTTTTTAACACGAAAATCCTTATTTTGCTCCATATCAATGAAGCTAGTCATTTCGATAGTATCACTTGTAACGCCTTCAAGTGGATTTTTTGTTCCACAAACAGGACATACATCTTTATCAAATTTTGTTAATCTAGCACCACAATTCTTACAAGCTGGCATATTTTTACCTTATCCGAAAATTATTTTACATTTATTTAAAATAAATTGCTATAGAGAAATAAATATAATTACATAGCGAGTTGAATTACTAAAAATTATCAAAAGTTAATAGTGGAAATCGTTAAGAAAAATGGTGGTAGAAAATAGTGGTAATCAGTCAGTTTTCTATAACCTACTTTTTATGCGCTTTCACACTATTTTATTTCTACAAACGTCCACCATTTTTCCTAATTTTTAACATATCAAACAACTTCACACCAGTTTAGTAAATTAAAATTAACTAAACATTTCCTTATTTCATTTTTAAGAATTACTTTATAATGAATTCGTTATGGAAAAAGAAAATAAGAGACTTGTTCTCAAAAGACACTCTTTCTATAGAGCATTATTATTCCCAGTAGTAAAACTAATTGCTGCAATATACGGATTTAAAAATAAGTCACATTTTAAAATCAAAAAAGGTGAAAGTTACCTTGTTTTATGTAACCATCAAACAGGCTTAGATCCAATCTACGTTATGATGGCTTTTAATAGACATCTTTACGCAGTTGCAACAGACACTTTAATGTCCAATGGTTTTACTAGCAAATTATTAAGTCATTGCTTCGGTGTTATCCCTAAAAAGAAGGGAATAGCCGACTATGATGCGAATAAGAAGATGCTTCAAGTCATTAATGAGGGTGGATCATTGTTACTTTTCCCAGAAGGAAATAGACAATATGCTGAATTCCAATTCTCATTCACGAAGTCTTTCGCTAAGTTTATTAAGAATTTAAAACGCACTGTTATTTTATATAATCTCCATGGTGGTACTGGTGTCCAACCAAGATTCACAAAGAAGAAACGTAAAGGCCAATTCTATGGAAAAATTCGTAGAGTACTTAGATACGATGATTACAAAGATATGAGTGATGAAGAACTTTACGAATTAGTCTCAGAAGAACTTAAAATTTACGACTCAAATAGCCCACAAAAATATAAATCAAAAGCTAGCGCAGAATACTTAGAAAGAATTTTCTTTGTCTGTCCAAAGTGTGGCAAAGTTGAAACTCTTTATTCAGAAGGAGACTTCATTGAATGCAAGGAATGTGGATTTAAGGTGCAATACACAAATAACCTACATTTAGTTACAAATGACGAGAACATTAAATTCACGAAAATGCTTGATTGGTACAACTATCAAATTCGCTATTTAAAAGATATGCAAATTGGAGATGGTGTTATTTTCTCTGACGAAGAAGTTGGCCTATATACTTCTTATTTATATGAGAAAAGAAAACTTATCACAAAAGGCAAAATTGAGTTATATAAAGATAGATTAGTAATTGGTGAAAAAACCATTAAGGTATCAGACATAGTGATTTCTTCCCCTGTTGGAGGCACAAAATTCACACTTAAAACTGACGATGAAGATATGCTTATTATTGGTAATGACCGTTTTAATCCACTAAAATATGTATTCATGTTTAATAAATTAGACACGAAGATGAAATTGAACAATTTAGATATCCACTATACATTAGACGAAAGGACAGAATAATTATGAGTTGGAATTTTTCTATTGATAACTACGCAGCTGTATGGGCTGCAATGATTCAGCTATTTATATTAATAGCGTTCGTACTTGTTGGTAACATCTTAAGACGTGTTATCCCATTCTTGAAGAAGTCATACATCCCTTCTTCATTAATCGGTGGTCTCTTATTATTTATCATTAATCTTATTTGTAAGGCTGTTTCTAAAGGATCATTCTTATTAGTTAATCCAGACTTAATGAAAATCACTACTTATCACGCATTAGCAATCGGATTTATTGCAATGTCACTTAAAAATACTGGTGGTTCTCAAAACAAAGAATTAGTTAAGAAATCAACACAAAATGGTCTTATGACTGGTGCGGTTTACATGCTTCAAGCAACATTCGGTATCTTAACAGTTCTTATCTTCTTTGCTTTAGGCAAATCAATCTTCTATGATGCAGGTGTTATCCTCCCATTGTCCTTTGGACAAGGCCCAGGAAACGCACTTACTTGGGACATTAACTTCTCAGATTCAGCACATATGTCTATGATTGGCTCTGATGGCTTAATGGACACAAATGGTAGCTTTGGTTTAACAATGGCTTCAATCGGATTCATCGTATCTGCAATTGTTGGTGTTATCTACATCAACTACTTCCGTGTTAAAGGCCAAATCGTTAGAACTTCAGACGACAATATCGATGAAGAAATAGAATTAGTTTCAGACAACGAAGTAAACAAAAGAAGCGCTAATCTCGGTATACAATTGGGTGTAATCGCAATTTGTTACCTCATGACATTCGGAATTATGTGTGCACTTAGTTTCAGTGATTTCACAAAATCAATTGCTTGGGGCTTCAACTTCATCTTTGGTGTTATCTCAGCTAACTTAGTAAAAGTTGTCATTAACTTCTTAAGAAAAAAGAACGTCATCAAGCAAGAAGTTATCAATAATAGACAAGTAAGCAAAATCAGCGACTTCGCATTCGATTTAATGATTATTGCTGGTGTTGCTGCTATTGAAATTGAAAACATTGTCAACTATATCGGCGTTATCATCGCATTAAGTATCGTTGGCACTATCATTACTTACGTTTACGTAAGAATTATGACTAGACGCGTATTTAAAGGCTATGAACACGATATGTTCTTAGTTAACTTCGGTACATTAACAGGTACAGCAAGTAACGGTATGATTCTCTTAAGAGAAAGCGACCCAACTTTCTCAAGAGATTCTGCAAACATCTTTATCATTTCTCAATTACCAGCAATGATCGCTGTTGCGCCATTATTACTCTTACTCAATTTCAGTGCTAAATCACTCACTAACTGCTTTATAGCAGTTGGAATATTCTTCGCACTCGCTGTTGTTTATACAGTAATCATTCTTATATTAAACAAAAAGAATGTTGCGAAAGCTGAATAATTAATAATGGCTCTCTTCTCTCCAATGGGGTTTTATGGGGTTTTGATATAAAAACAACAT